>JBARVU010000419.1:0-2925 GCA_049646425.1 Phormidesmis sp.
GACTTGAGACAGAGAAGCAGTATAGGTATCGAAAGTGTTAACGCAAGCGTTGGGGCTCTTAGCCTCTGAGACAAAGGGATTTGGCTTCCATTTTGACATTCTTGAAGCCAACTTGATCAATCTGGCCATCATTATTGGTGTGCTTGTTTACTTTGGGAAAGGATTTTTGGGTGACAAGCTTAAGGCTCGTCGCGAAGAGATTGAAGCGGCGATCAGAGACGTGGAAGCTCGTCAAAAAAAGGCGGCGTCTGCTTTGGCTGAGCAACAGCAAAAGCTACAGATGGCTAAGAAAGAGGCGGAGCGAATTCGCGCTGAAGCGAAGACCAACGCAGAATCTGCTCGTGAAGCTGTAATGGCGCAGTCCGCTAAGGACATTGAGCGGTTGAAGGCGGCGGCTCAGCAGGATCTTTCTTCTCAAGAAGAGCGGGTAATGCAGGAGTTGCGACAGCGCGTTGCGGCAATGGCCCTCGACAAAGTGAAATCACAGTTGCCCGGTGCCCTGAATGAGAGCGTGCAGGCCCGGCTGGTTGACCAAAGTATTGCACAGCTAGGAAGTTAGGAGAAAAGACGATGAGTACGGTTGCTTCAGAGGTCGCTGCTCCTTATGCTCAAGCGCTGCTGGCGATCGCCCAGTCAAAGGACTCAGTCGATGAGCTGAGTCAGACTGCTGCTGATTTGCTCAA
The DNA here is from genome assembly GCA_049646425.1 of Phormidesmis sp. GTDB lineage: Bacteria > Cyanobacteriota > Cyanobacteriia > Phormidesmidales > Phormidesmidaceae > Phormidesmis. The sequence continues at coordinate 684 of JBARVU010000419.1, forward strand.
GCTAATGAAGGAGTCAGATACCCTATCTAGCTTCTTAGCCAGTCCCATCACGGCAAGCGATGCGAAGAAGGGGGTATTGGCCAAGGTTTTGGCAGACGATGCCAACCCGCAGATGAAGAATTTTCTGATGCTGCTGGTTGATAAGGGGCGCATCTATTTAGTAGAGCCCATTTTGCAGCAGTTTCAGATCAAGGTACGCGAGCTGAAGCAGACGGTGCTTGCTGAGGTGACATCAGCGATTGAGCTGACGGATGAGCAGAAAGAGACGGTGCGTCAAAAAGTGGTGGGGATGACAGATGCCCAGTCTGTTGAGTTAGAAACTCGCGTTGATCCCGATCTGATCGGCGGGGTGGTTATCCAAATCGGTTCAAAAGTATTGGATGCCAGTGTGCGCGGGCAGCTTCGCCGCATCGGCTTGCAGTTGGGCGTGTCATAGGGTTTTCATGCCCAGCGTGTTAGTTTTTGTAGTTTATATCGGTAGTTAGTAGAGCGAATCCTCATGGTAAGCATCAGACCAGATGAAATTAGCAGCATTATTCAGCAGCAGATAGAAGAGTACGATCAGGACGTCAAGGCAGATAGCGTTGGTACGGTTCTCCAGATCGGTGATGGCATCGCCCGTATCTACGGCCTAGACAATACGATGGCCGGTGAGCTGCTGGAGTTTGAAGACGGCACAGCGGGCATCGCCCTCAACCTGGAAGAAGACAACGTGGGTGCGGTGCTGATGGGCACGGGCCGTCAGATCCAGGAAGGCAGCACGGTAAAATCGACCGGCAAGATTGCTTCTGTGCCGGTCGGCGAAGCGATGCTAGGCCGCGTGGTTGATACGCTGGGCCGGGCGATTGACGGTAAAGGCGACATTCAAACAAGCGAAACCCGTCTGATTGAATCTCCCGCCCCCGGTATTATTGAGCGGAAGTCGGTCTATGAGCCTCTACAGACGGGCATTACCGCAATTGACGCGATGATTCCGATCGGTCGGGGTCAGCGCGAGCTAATTATCGGTGACCGGCAGACGGGGAAGACAGCGATCGCCATCGACACTATTCTCAACCAGGCTGACCAAGACGTTATCTGCGTTTACGTCGCCATCGGCCAAAAAGCCTCCTCAGTTGCGCAGGTCGTGGGCGTATTCGAAGAGCGAGGCGCCCTTGACTATACCGTTGTGGTCGCGGCAAATGCGAATGATCCGGCTGCGCTTCAGTACCTGGCACCTTATACGGGGGCGGCGATCGCTGAGTACTTTATGTATAAGGGCAAAGCGACGCTGGTCATTTACGATGACCTGACCAAGCAGGCTCAAGCCTACCGTCAAATGTCCCTGCTGCTGCGCCGTCCGCCCGGTCGTGAAGCCTATCCTGGCGACGTATTCTACCTCCACTCACGGTTACTTGAGCGTGCCGCCAAGCTCAGCCCCGAGCTAGGGGAAGGCAGTATGACTGCGCTGCCGATTATTGAAACTCAGGCGGGTGACGTTTCGGCATACATTCCCACCAACGTAATTTCGATTACGGATGGCCAGATCTTCCTCTCTTCTGACCTGTTTAACTCGGGGCTGCGGCCGGCAATCAACGCCGGCATTTCAGTATCCCGGGTGGGCTCTGCAGCCCAAACCAAAGCTATCAAAAAAGTGGCGGGTAAGGTAAAGCTGGAGCTGGCTCAGTTTGACGAACTTCAGGCATTTGCTCAGTTTGCTTCTGACCTGGATCCGGCTACTCAGGCCCAGCTCGCTCGCGGTCAGCGACTGCGCGAGATCTTGAAGCAGAAGCAGTATTCGCCGCGCTCTCTGCCTGAGCAGGTGGCGATCATTTACGCGGGCATCAACGGTAAGCTCGACGACATTCCAGTTGAGAAAATTGCCGACTATGTTAGTGAGCTGATTGGCTACCTCAACACCAGCAAGAAGGCTTTTGTCGATGAAATCAACACCGAGAAGGTGCTGACTGATAAAGCCGTTGAGCTTTTGAACGAAGCGATTGATGAGAGCAAGCAGGCATTCTTGGCGGCGTAGGGAGACGCCTGCTCTGAACTCACTATGGCAACTGCGGTAGCGAGTTCAGGGCTAGAAAACGATTATGGCTAATTTAAAGTTGATTCGCGATCGCATTAAGACGGTCAAAAATACGCGCAAAATCACGGAAGCCATGCGGCTGGTGGCAGCGGCTAAGGTTCGTCGCGCCCAAGCTCAGGTCAATGCGACTCGTCCGTTTGCTGATCGTCTAGCTCAGGTGCTGTACGG
>JBARVU010000420.1:0-1923 GCA_049646425.1 Phormidesmis sp.
TGTAGGCGGCGGATCCAACGCGATTGGGCTCTTTCACGATTTTGTTAGAGAGCCTTCTGTTCGCATGATCGGTGTTGAAGCCGCAGGCGAAGGGGTCGACACTGAGAAGCATGCGGCTACGCTTACCCGAGGGCGCATTGGGGTTCTACACGGCGCGATGAGCTACTTGCTGCAAGATGCAGAAGGACAGATCATTGAGGCGCACTCTATCAGTGCTGGGCTGGACTACCCCGGTGTAGGCCCCGAACACAGCTACCTCAAAGACACCGGGCGCGCTGAATACTACAGCATCACCGATCAGCAGGCGCTGGCGGCTTTCTGCCAGCTCTCTGAGCTAGAGGGGATTATCCCGGCGCTGGAAACGGCTCATGCGATCGCCTATCTAAAAGAACTGTGTCCTCAGCTTGAAGGCAGTCCGCGAATTGTCATCAACTGTTCAGGACGCGGTGATAAAGATGTCCAAACAGCCGCCAAAGCCCTTCAGCTTGGCCCCACCTAAGTTCGTCCCGTACTCCCTCCTATTACAATGACTGCACTTTTTTCACGGACTGCTTCTGCTCCACCGTCAGCCGCTGAGGACTCAGATTGGTCGGCGCTGCTCAAACAACTTCTAGATCGTCAGTCGCTTTCTACCGAACAGGCAGCCCAGCTAATGAGAGGCTGGCTGAAAGAAGAAATTCCCCTAGCGCTATCGGGTGCGATTTTAGGCACTTTGCAGGCCAAAGGCGTATCTGCTAGCGAGTTGGTCGGGATGGTGCAGGTATTGCGATCGCAGGCTGTCACCGCTGCCCCTCGCGCTGAGAATGCTGCTCCGCTTGTCGACACCTGCGGCACCGGCGGCGATGGGGCGTCTACCTTTAATATTTCTACTGCCGTTGCCTTTGTCACAGCAACAGCGGGTGTACAGGTGGCCAAGCATGGCAACCGCTCAGCTTCCAGCAAAGCGGGCTCAGCAGACGTCTTAGAGGCATTGGGACTGAACCTGAATGCGCCTCCTGAAAAGGTTTCTGAGGCGCTGAATGCAGTGGGCATCACATTTTTGTACGCGCCCGGCTGGCATCCTGCTTTCAAGGCCGTCGCTGCGCTGCGAAAGTCTCTTAAGGTTCGCACTATCTTCAACCTGCTTGGGCCGCTGCTCAATCCGATGCAGCCCACCGGTCAGGTGATTGGCGTGTATGACCCTAGCTTGATTGAGACGATGGCAGTGGCCCTCAGCCGTTTGAACATTCGCCGAGCGGTGATCGTGCACGGCCGGGAGAACTTAGATGAAGCCGGTCTCGCTGACTTTAGCGACTTGGCAGTCGTCAACGGCAGCGAGATTTGTATTCAGGCCATCAGCCCGCAGATGCTAGGACTCGCGTCTGCAACGACAGCGGCCCTGCGCGGCGGCGATGTGCGCACCAATGCCGACATTTTGCAGGCGGTACTTCAGGGCAAAGGGACTCAAGCGCAGCAGGACGTGGTGGTTCTTAATAGTGCTCTAGCGCTCCAGGTAGGGGAGCAGCTGCCCGCAAGCGACACCGATGCGCTGAAGCAGGGGGTGGCGATCGCTCGCGACATTCTTACCAGCGGCGCCGCCTGGTCAAAGCTAGAGCAGCTGTCACAGTTCCTGCGCTGATCACACCTGCCAAGCACAGTTTTCAACTACACACATACCTAACCATAACTATGATCGTCATTCTAAAGACCCACGTATCTGAGATTGAAATTGCCCGCATTAGCCTCGAACTGAGCCGTCAGTGGGGAGTGAACGTTGATACTATTCGAGGCCATCGACAGGTTCTTCTCGGGATGATCGGCGATACCGCCGGGCTCGATCCGCGTCGAATTCAGAACTCTAGCCCCTGGATCGAGCAGGTCATGCGGATTAGTCAACCTTTCAAGCGCGTCAGCCTGGAGTTTCGTAACGGGGAGGCGAGTGCT
>JBARVU010000421.1:0-12319 GCA_049646425.1 Phormidesmis sp.
CTGCCCTGGCTAGCGTATCTTCATTTTTCAACTCTCTGAAAGGTGGGAGAGCGTCAAGATAGATTCAGCGGATCTACGTCAATTGTGAGGCTAATGCCTTTGGGGGTTTGCCGCTGTAAGTCGGTAAAGTCGGGCAGCAGTGCCTCTAATGGGAACTTGAGTAAGATATGCCAGCGGTACCGGCGAGCCACGCGAAAGATAGGAGCCGGGACTGGCCCCAAAATGTCGTACGGCTCATGGTCTGTAAGGGCTGGGCTAGCTTGGAGTGCCCTGATGCGGTCAGCCACTTGCTGGGCCGCTTTCTCAGCTGCGATCGCCGCGAGCCCGCTGATGCGCAACAGCACTAAGCGACCATAGGGCGGATAGTTCAAGGCAGCGCGATCGCTCAGCTCTCCTTCAATAAAAGCTCCGTAGGCCGCCAGCAAATCAGACGGCGGCGAGCTAGATGACCGATAATCGGTCTGGCTATCCGACGGGCTATCAGCCTGACGGTCAGACTGAACCAGCGCCTTCACCGCGACATGGTCAGGGCTGTAGGTCTGCACGATCACGCGCCCCGGCTGCTCACCTCGGCCAGCCCGCCCCGCCACCTGCGTCATCGTTTGAAAAGCCCGCTCGCTGGCCCGGTAGTCCGGCATGAACAGCAGCCCGTCTGCCGCAATCACCCCCACCAAAGTTACCTGCGGCAGATCGATCCCCTTGGTCAGCATCTGAGTGCCCACCAGCAGGTCGGCCTCACCCTGGGCAAAGCGGGTGAGCAGGGCCCGGTGAGCGCCTTTGTTGCGAGTAGTGTCGCTGTCGAAGCGAATACAGCGGGCCTGCGGCAAATACTTAGCCAGATCGTTGACGACCCGCTGGGTGCCACTGCCAAAGTTTTTTAGATAAGTTGAGGCGCATTCTGGGCAGGCCCTTGGCTGAGCCTGGGCATGACCGCAGTAGTGGCATCGCAGGCGAGCAGTGGCCTGCGGATGCGTTTGATGAAAGGACAAAGACACATCGCAGTGAGGGCACTCCATCACGTAGCCACAGCTTCGGCAGGAGACAAAGCTACTGTGGCCGCGCCGATGAATAAATAAAATGCCCTGATTACCTTTTTTGATCAGGTCTTCTAGCGCCCGCTGCAAAGGCCGACTAAAGATAGTGCGATTGCCCGTCTGTAGCTCCTGGCGCATGTCGACCACTTCAACTGGCGGCAGCGGGCGCGCGTGGACGCGCTGAGGAAGCGATAGGTAGTAACCAGACGGGCGTTCGGGTGGCGCGGAAGTATCGGCGGATCCTTTAAATCGCACCCAGGTATCTGCAGAAGGGGTTGCTGTTCCCAAAATTAGCGGACAGGACTCCAGTTCAGCCCGCCATCTCGCGACCTGCTGAGCGTGATAGCAGGGCATTGGCTGATCTTGCTTAAAGCTGCTGTCATGCTCTTCATCGAGAATGATCACCCCCAAGTTAGGCAGCGGCGCAAAGACAGCTGAGCGGGTACCGATAATTACCTGCGGCTGACCGGTGAGCATTTGCCGCCAGGTATCGTATCGTTCGCCGTCCGAAAGACCGCTGTGGTACACCATCACTTTGTCGCCGAACCGACTGCGAAAGCGATCAGTCAGCTGAGGGGTAAGGCCAATTTCGGGTACCAGCACCAGTGCGGACTTTTGGGCCTGAAGGGTAGGGGCGATCGCCTGCAAATACACCTCTGTCTTGCCCGATCCCGTCACCCCGTGCAGCAGGACTTCGCCATAGCCCTGAATTTGCTTCAGGCTCGCCAGTGCTTTGACCTGATCGGTCGTCAGCGATTTAGCCAGTTCAGGCAGTGCGGTTGAGTGGCTACCGGCTCGCAGCACTTCCTGGGGTTCTATCACGACGTAGCCCTGATCCGCGATTTTCTTGAGGGTTTTGCTAGTGGTGTGCAGTAGCTGCAGGGCTTCACTCAGCCAGAGTTCGCCGCCGTAGCGCTCCAGTTCAAGCACGATGGCTCGCTGCCGGTCACTCAGCAGCCGATCTTCAGCCGTGGGCGCTGACTGTAGGAGTAAAACAGCCTGCCGCTTTTGCGCCTGTGGGGATCGCGGGGGCGCCAAGTAGCTTTTGACAATTCCTAGCCCGATCAGCTGCTGCAGGGCCGAGTGAAGGGTGCGATCCCCACTTTGCTGACGGCACAAGTACTGCCAGCTATAGTCTCCCCGAGCAGAGTTCTGCAGAGTTGCTATTAGCTGTGACGCCGTATTTGAAAGCGCTGCGCTGTTAGCTAATTGCGTGATTGTTTCTGTTGAAACTGGCTGGCTCAGACAAATTCTGCGCTGTGATTTCGACAGTAATCCAGGCGGCAAGGCAGTGCGAATCACCTTGATCAAGGGCGTCTGATAGTAGCGTGCGACACGGTTTAATAACTGCCAGTACTCTTTAGTAAAGAAAGATGAGTTAACGACACTTTCTATCGTTTTTATAGATAAGCCATCAAGCCCGTCGGGTAAGTGTGCAGTTAGGCGAACGGCGATCGCCCCAACCTGCTGAGCGCCAAAAGGCACGCTGACAATATCTCCTGGCTGAATCTGAAGTGCCGCTGGCACCCGGTAGGTGTATAGCCCCCTGGCTCCTGAGCAATCTACCAACACTTCTGCCCAAACGTCTGAAAATCCCTCCACCGCCTCGCAGTCAGCCTTATCCATAAATTGAAAATACCAAACTAAACCCCGCCGCCTTACTATCAGTCTGTGCTCAGCCAAAAATGAGCTGGACTAAACAACGAAACGTAATAAAAAAAGTTAAACCCTTGGCAGATAAAGCACCTACAGGCTCAAAAAAGATAGCTAAGTTATCAGGCTGAACAATTTCTTAATAAAGGGTTGCTATAGTTAAGGCGTTGAATGCAAAGTCTTGGAGAAGTTTTAGAGAAGCCCTAACCGGTGCGCAGCTAAAAACTTATCTAAAAAAGATCGTCATGATGTAAACCTGATTCTAAATATGACAGCCCCTTACAATTCTGACATAAGCAGTGCTTCAATACCGTTCAGCAAGAAGACCCTAGCACGGTCAGCGGAGACTGCTGTCATCAATCATTCAGCCATGGCTAATTCATCTAAGAGAGTGAGTTCGTCTACGAGAGTCTCTGATGTAGCTTCATCGAGCTGGGAGGACAGTCTAGACACGTCTTCTTATACAGGTCAGTATGCTAGCGCGATCACCTCGGCTGAAGACAGCGATTCAGCCAACGGCAGCTCAGCTGACAGTAACCTTACCGAAGATGACTCTGTAGAAGCTTTGGTGAGCGCCACCGCGCTGCTAGAGGGCGACTCATCAGAAGACGATTCGCAATACTCAGTTCAGTATTCCGATCAGGTCGTGACTTCAAGCTACCGCAAATCATCTAGCGATGACGCCGTCGGCGCCTTCTTTAAGGAGATGGCTCGCTATCCGCTGCTCAAGCCCGATGAGGAAATTGAGCTGGCCCGTCAGGTGAGGATCATTCTAGAGCTCGAAGAGCGTTCACAAGAGATGAGCGATCGCCTCAGCCGTCAGCCTCATCTGGCCGAACTAGCCGAGTCCTTTGGCTGCACTGAGAAGCAGCTCAAGCAAAGATTACAAAAAGCCCGCGCCGCCAAGCGTCGGATGATTCGATCAAACCTCCGTTTGGTAGTTTCGATTGCCAAGCGCTATCTCAATCGCGGCGTGCCTTTTCTAGATCTGATCCAGGAAGGAGCGCTAGGGCTAAACCGGGCCGCCGAGAAGTTTGATCCCGACAAAGGGTACAAATTTTCGACCTATGCCTACTGGTGGATTCGTCAGGGCATCACGCGAACAATTGCCAATGACGCTCGCACCATTCGCCTGCCCATTCACATTGTCGAAAAGCTCAACAAGCTGAAAAAAGCTCATCGTGAGCTTCGCAAAGAGCTGCAGCGCACGCCGACAGAGGTCGAGGTGGCCGCCGCCTTGGATATGACGCCCGACCAGCTGCGAGCATTGCAGCAGGTACAGCGCAAGTCTCTATCGCTCAACCACCGGGTGGGTAAAGGCGAAGATACCGAACTGATGGAGCTGTTAGAAGACAACCATGCGCTTTCGCCGGAGTCACAGATCAGCGAGTCGATGATGCGTCAGGAAATTTCTGACGTCCTCACCGAAGTGCTGACCGAGCGTGAAAAGGAAATCATTGCCCTGCGCTACGGCCTGACTACCGGCGAAACGCATACGCTCGAAGAAGTCGGCCGAATCTTCCAGCTCTCTCGCGAGCGCGTACGCCAGATTCAGACCAAGGCCATGCGTAAGCTCCGTCGCCCGCAGGTGGCTGCGCGGCTGAAGAACTGGCTGAAGTAGTCTGGTGCAGCGGCGTTGAGTCCGGAGATCAAGGTATCGCCGGGGAGATGGGGGGCAGGGGAGACAGTGTACAGCACGCTCCCCCTCTCCCTATCTCCCCCTCTTCAGCAAATCAGCCCTGCAACGAGCTGGAAGCTTTAGGCAGGCCGCTTATCTGTCTTGGTTCTAAAGGTGACATTCACACCTTCATTGGTTTGCTCTAGGAGCAACAGCGGCGTCGGCTTTGCCTTTTGATCCCATTTCATATTGGCAATACGGCCTTGCAGCGTTGGCTGCCAAAAGCTTTCGTCCTCTGGTGGGTTCAAAAAGGTGCTGATGCACTTAACCACTTCGTCGACAGTGGTGGAGGTAGCCTGCGAAGGTACTTTGGTCAGGCAAATTTGAATGCGAAAGAGGACTCGCTTACGCTCGCTAGGATCGGTCGGTGAGACGTATTCTACGTCAAATATTTGGTTGATCGGCCTGGGTTTGCTAGCAATGCCTACCATGCCAGTGCTGGCCTGCTGAGGTCTCAGGGCTTCACTAATGCGCTGCTTGACGCTAATTTTGAGCTGGTTGACGATCGCAAAATTAAACTGCTTTTCTGCCATTCTCATGCGCAGATAGTCGAGGTTGAAGTCGCGCGAGTGAATCAGGTCAGGGTTGCGCTCCATTTTACCAATGGTGCTGAGCGCAAGCTTTACGCGCTTTTGCAGCTCCTGATTTTTGTAAGCTTCAAACTTGAGCTGCTTTTGCAGCTTGCGGTTTTGCAGATACGAAAAAACCCCAAGGCCGATCAAAATTGCGAACAGTCCCCCAGATGAATACATCCAAAGATTGGTTCGGGCAGCCGGGACTGGCTCGATCTGCGTTTGAGCAAGCCACATAGTCGGCGCTGGGCTTGACCCCAGCGGGGTTAAATTGCCAGTGGACAGGGAGGTCACTTGCAAGGGAGATCGATCCAGACGATTGGTCGCGCTTAGAGTGCCCAAAAGGATAGGTAGATAAGCTAACCAAATATCTTGATTAGTGTTAAATTCTGACTTGCTAGCGGCGGAGAAAACGAGTGAGCCCACAGGTGCTGACACCAGAACTGAGCCGGATGAACCTTTCGCGGGTTCGTTTGGTAGCGACGGATATGGACGGTACCCTCACGACTGAAGGCGAGTTTGCCCCAGGACTGTTACAAGCGTTTGAGCAGCTAAGACAACACCATATTCAGGTGATGATTGTGACGGGGCGCTCGGCTGGCTGGGTAAGTGCACTGGTCAATTATTTGCCAATTGTGGGGGCGATCGCCGAAAATGGCGGTCTCTACATCAGCAAACGTAATCTTGAGCCGGTGATTTTGTCCGATATTCCTCAGATAGACACTCACCGCGATTGCCTATCGAAGCTGTTTGAGACTCTCCAGAAGCACCATCCTCATTTGCAGCCCTCTGTCGACAATCCCTATCGCCTCACCGACTGGACATTTGACATTGAAGGACTGAGTCAAGCGGACATGGCGGCCTTGCAAGCGGCCTGCGCGCAGCGGCAGATGGGCTTTACCTATAGCACCGTTCAGTGTCACCTGAAACTTAAACAGCAAGATAAGGCCACTGGCTTGGTCAGGGTACTTGCGCAGGAATTTCCAGAGATTACCGCTGATGAGGTCGTCACGGTGGGAGATAGCCCCAATGACGAAAGCCTGTTTGATCCAGCGCGGTTTCCTCAGTCGGTGGGCGTGGCCAATGTTGCTGAGTATTTACCAGCGCTAGCCTATGTGCCGAAATACATAACTGGTGCCGCCGGGGGCCAGGGCTTTGCTGAACTGGTTGCCCAGCTCGTGAAAGCGGCGACTTAGCTGCCGGTACCGTCTGCCGCTGGACGTCGCCAATCGTCGAGCAGGGACGTGAGCCAGCGAATATCGCGAGGGCTGAGCGCCCCGTCACCGAGCGTCAGCTTGTAGCAGTCGCAAAGGGTGCGGGTGCGGTTTCGGTGGGTCAAAATTCGCAGCGCCCCGCCATCGGGCAACGCGCTGATGTTGTAAATATCGGTGCGTCGGGTGTTGATGACATAGTCGGGCGATCGCAGCCAGTACTTGTAGCCAATCAGCAAAACGTCTGCTTCTAGCTGAATCTGAATTTGCCGCAGCAGGGCTATCCCCAATAGGTAGAGGCCGCTTCTGAGAAAGCGAGCGCTGTAAAGGCAGCCCATCACGCTCAAGCTAGCCGCCGCTAAAGTAGCCATCCCCTGCACAGTGACTAGCCTATCGAGTGAGAAATTCAGGCGCGTCAATAAATAGAGGGATACTGCCAGCAGAGCACTGCCCATCAGCAGCGGCGCCAAAGATCGCTTCGCCTGGACAGAGTCCCAGCCTACGGGCGGGATCACTAGCTGCAAAGAGCGAGATTTTTGGGTCGATCTGATTTGGGTGAAAAAGGGCTCATAGCGATCTCGGCTGCTGGTGCTGATAGGAACCGGCAGCATTTGCGCCCTCGTCGGCTGTACCAGTCGCCGCTTAAGCATGGCTAAAGGGAGATGGTTTAAGGCTGCCAGGGCTTGTTTGGCTGAGGCGGGGCGATCGCCGACATAGGGCTCTATCAGCCAGTTTAACCACTGCTGAAAGCTAGCGCTGAGCTGAGTCGCCGGACAGTCAAACTGGATATTGGAGCCGTGGCGCGGCAGATCGCCCAAATGGCGACCCACTGCCAGATAAATCAGTGTAGCGCCCAGACTGTAGAGATCTGAGGCAAAGGTAGCCTGACCGCCCACTTGCTCGGGGGGCATGTAGCCATAGGTGCCGACTAGCACATCTTTGCGCTGCGCCTGCACGTACTGCACGCTGCCAAAATTGAGCCAGGACACTTGGCCCAGCGGTTCCCCATGGCGCACCATGGCAATATTGCTAGGTTTAATATCGCGGTGAACCAGCCCTTTGCCATGGAGGTAGACCAGCCCCTGTAAAAGCTGTTTGGCGATTTCTTTAAGCGCGGACTCAGGATAGGTCGGCAGCGCCCCGTCGGCCTTGGGCAGTACCAGGATCCGGCTACCCCGATGGGCCTGTACTAACACCATGACTTTTCCCTTAGGCGTCTCGAGCGGAAAAGAATCGATATAGCGAGGAATGGTGGGGTGGTCTAGCAACTTGAGCAGTTGGATTTCCCGCTCAAAGCAGCCGATATCTTCAGCGGGTGTGTTTGCTCCTAAGGCCAGCGACTTGATAACAACAGAGCGCTGCTGCTGAATATCTTTAGCCAGCACCTGATGACAGCCAAAGGGTTGGCCAATCGGCTGCAAAATTTCGTAGCGATCGCTAAGGCACTCAGTGACCGTAAAGTTGGGGAAGGAAGTAGCCATGCTCACAGCTAAAGAAAAACGTAATTTGATTATTCCCAGCATCTTTTGAGGGAACCTCAGCCGATCAAAACTTGGATCACAAATTCTAATGAGGCTTTAAGAATCTGCTTTTGACTTTGGCTACCGCTCGCTTAACGCTGAGATAGGTGATGCGGCGACGAGTGAGTAAGGGAATGTCACTCGACCCTGACTCTGCTCTGGTTTGGTAGTCAAAGAAAAGATTGATCTCTTGCAGGATTGTGCGCAGGCGAGGGACGAGCTGGTCGGTGCGGTAGGGCGCAAAATCAACGGGAAGCTGAGCCCCAGCAGGCCAATTCTGGACAGATTTCAGGATGCGTTCGACGTCGTAGTCAGTAGAGTAGGCCGAAATTTTTTGGCAGTTGAGACCGGGATCGAGGTAGTCGGCCAGCGCATGATTGACACTAGAAAAGACCTGACAGCCACAGGCGAGCGCCTCCATCGGCGGCAGACCAAAACCTTCAGTGAGGCGGTAGCGCCCCCAATACTCAGCAGAGTCGTACAGGTACAGCTTAGCGCGGTTAAACAGCCCGACGATGTCCTCGACATAGCGATCCAATAAGACGACGTTGCAGCGCGACTCCAAGGCCGGAACAAGCTGCTGCAAGAGATATTCGGATGATTTTCTGGCCTGCACCAGGACGTCAATATCTCGGGACAACTGTCGGTTTTGAAAGGCCGGTGAAATTTCGTTAGGCAGGTAATAAATCAGGGAGCCCAACGCTTTTTCACCCCAGTAGCCCATAGTGTTGCGGCTGACGGTGATGATTGGAACGCGCGGCGGCAGGCTGAAACCGTAGCGGCTGCTGTGCGCATGGTACACAGTAGGCCGATCCCCAATCCGACGGATCAGTGTCGGCACGTCAAATCCCCAGCTGACCACAAAGATACAGTCCTGATAGTGCGGTTCTGCCAGCACATCGTCTAAAAAGAGAACGTTGTTTTCTCGCTGGCGATAGGTGATCACCTCGGCTTCGCAGATTTGCTGAGCGAGCTTGATCGTTTTGAGCTCTGCGGTCAGGCCACCGGCAAAAAACTGTGAGGTGGTGCCGGGTAGCAAAAACAGCAGCTTTCTCATCAGGTAGGTGTCGTCGGGTTAATCATCGATTGTTAGGCCAGAGTAAGGTTACCAGAGTGAGACGTCCCACAAATGACCTCAAGATTTTTTCAGCGGAGTCGGGCTCCTATCATGTTGTACAGCATAGCGCTGTGCGCCGTACAGGCCCTTGAACACGTCTAAAAAGGTGTACGCTGCCGGGCTGAGCAATGAATCTTTGGGCCAGCTAATCCCTAGCGGCCTAGCCAGGCTAAAGGGGAGTCGAGCGATGCGAACTTCTGCCGGGATGGGCTGCGCTGCGAGTTTAGGCAGAATGCTAATGCCCAGTCCCTGACGGGTCATGCTGACGGCGGTGGAGTCGTTGGCAATCAGGTAGTCAATTTCGATGGGAGGCTGAACCTCCTGCAAAAATGCAAAAATCGCCCGGCAGCAGTCGCTCGACGAGGTAATCAGCGGCTGCTTGCGCAGATCCGCCCAGGTGAGCTGATCGGCATTCTGGGTTTGGCTATCACCCGGTGGCAACAGGGCCACAAAAGGGTCGTCCATAATAAAATAGGTCTCGAAGTCGTCGCCGCTGAGCAGATCAGCGACGGCCAAATCGGCTTGCCCTTCTAGCAAGGATTCGGTCAGCGCCCGGGTGCCTTCAAATTCGGCAATCGAAATTTGAACGCTCGGATGCCGCTTGTGGAGATCGGCGATCGCCTCCGGCAATATTTCACTGGCGAGGCTACGAAAGGCCGCGATCCGCACCAGCCCGCCTTCTACGCCACGTGCCCGGGTGGCTTCACGGCTCATTTCATCGACCAGGGTAAGCACTGCTTCGGCCTGAGCAAGGATGCGATCGCCCACCGGCGTCAGCGAAGCGCGCTGCCGGCCTCGATGTACGAGCACGACCCCGAGCGCATCTTCTAAAGCCGCAATGCTATGGCTCACAGTAGACTGACTGACGTTTAGCTGCAAAGCCGCTTCGCTGAAGCTGCCGGTCGCCGCCACCGTCATCAGAGCCTTAAGCTGAGATAGCTTGACTTTATCGCTAAGATTTTTCGCGGGTTTCCCGGCCATGATTTCACATTGGTTAAGCAAGCATTATGCAGCCTCGACAGGCCACCTATAAGCTATCTCAGTTTACCTGTTTAATTTGAGTTTCTGCCGTTCTAAAAAGTTGTTACAGCGCAGATTTTGATTGATTGGCTATCACCAACAACGACTGACAATCGGGAAGATTCAGGGAGCGATCACCCTTGCCTTTAATCTTGCTTTTCACTTCGGCAAACTACCGCTTTAGATGGAGATTAAGCGGTCAGCCTACGCTTTCATCGCCCGACTGATCGATACCGCTTCAAAGGCACTCTCATTCGGCGCAGCTGGCCTGTGCTGACTTATCAGCCGCTGCTGCTGTCAGGCTATCGCAATCCGACCACCGCCGCGTATCTATTCCTTGAATAGCCAGCATTGATGTCATGCTTTGCTGATCTAGAGCAGATTTTTTAGACTGAATACATCGAAATCAGAGACGACATCGGCATCAGAGAATATACCGATATCGACAACAAGTATCTGCTCGTTTTTGCTCTCTAGATGTTCACACTTCTACGCTCAAATATTCGAAGACTCAATATTCAACAGCCAGATTCTTTCGAGTCTATTCAATCAATCGCGTAGCCAAAACAATTTGCTCAGATGGGGTCGACTGTATTCCATCTGTTGAAAACGATTCGTAAACAGTTAAGACACCACAGAGGTTCCCCATGACTAACTTCAACCAAATATCGCCCAATTTCCCTAACGCCTCTCGCCCAACTGGCCAGAAAGAGCTGCTGGAGAACCAGTACTGGTTTCACCATGGACTTAAGTCTGCTGAGGCTTCTGAGCAAACTGGACTGCTCAAGCAGATCGGTAGCTGGCTGCTAGAATTTTTTACCGATGCCCAGCAAGTTCGCATTTGGACAAAAGACACCAAAGCAGGTACCGTTTGGCATGCTTATGACCCAACGACTCAGCGCAGCATCTCCCGAGTGAGCGAAGCTGACCTGCGGGTTTGGCTGGAAGAGCGCTACCAGCAGTAGAACCACGTCACAACTTTGCTACACTGGATGCCTGTATCTGTTGTGATAGAAACTTATGAAGCGACTTCCCTTTGACAACCAGCAAGTGATGCGTCGTACGGAGGATCTGATCAGCGCAGCTTCCAACCGTTATCGCATTACGGTACAGGTGGCTAACCGGGCTCAGCGCCGTCGTTTCGAAGAGTTTGATAGCCTCGATGAGTCAAAGATGAAGCCAGTGCTGCGAGCCATTGTCGAAATGTCTGATGAGCTAACCCAGCCAGAGATCATCGGCGAATAATCGCGTCAAACCAGAGCATCAAAACAATGAAGCTGCCCTTCCTGAAGCCGCCCTTGAAACGATATCGTTTGATAGGTGCGGCTTTGGCAGTTGCGATTGTGCTAATCGGGTTGGGCAGCGTGGACATCTATCCTCAGCGCTTTTCGTTGCTGTTCGGTTATTCAACTGTCCAAGCTCAGCCCGTGCCGTTACGCCGGGTGAACTTAACCGCGACTGCCAACATAGTACAAGCGCAACTGCCTGATTTGCCGTTGGAGAATCAGTACATTAGCAACGATGGCACAGCCGCCGATGACAATACGCTGGTTTCTAGAATCATTCGCTACCACATTTATATCAAAGAGCGGCCGACTAACTTTCGGTTGGATTGGAAGCTGACGCTAGCTGACTACCTGGGCGCTTTTGAGCGGATTGCGGCCAGCGACTATCCTGACTATGGGCTCAGGGAAAATCCGATGGAAGGCGATATTGCGGCTGTGTGGGCGTTGAGCCGTCAGCAGCGCGATCGCCTAGTCAACACTCTCTACGAAACATTTACTGTCCCTTCAGCCAGCCCTGGCACATCATGAGCTGTCATATCTGCTCAGGCGAGGGCTGGCGGCTAGGATGGAATCCGGCTGCTGATTTCTGCGGTATGGCATCGGGCGAACACTGGTCAATAGAGCTCACAACTGCCGAGCTAACCGACTTTTGCCGGGGCGTGCGACAGCTGGAAAAGACGATGACAGCAATGGCCGAGCAGCTCATGGCCGAGGAACGGCTAACCTGCGAGCAAGAAACCGCAGCCATCTGGCTTGAGGCCGAAGGGTTTCCGAGCCGATACAGCCTGCGCTTCATCTTACTGAGCGGTCGCAGAGGAGAAGGAGAGTGGCCCCCTGCGTCCGTACCTGGACTCGTAGCAGCAATCAATCAACCGCCCTTCAGCCAACTACATTAGAACTTCTCCCCTTCTCCCCCTCTCCCCCAAAAAACCCTAAAGTTTATAAATCACACAGGGTTTGCTATTTTAACTGGGTAAGCAGAGGTTAGATTGACTCTAAGACGCTTAGCCGAGCGTTATTGAGGATTTCTGCATTCATCATCAGGGAGCTGGTTTACAGTGAAAGTCAAAGTGGTCAGCGATACGCTTTTCAAGCTCAGGCCCAAGCTATCGGATCAGCTTGCCAGTTCGGAAAAGGTCTTTGTCAAAAATCAAACAGAGTTTGAGCTAGTTTCTTACAGTGAGGCAGAGGGCAACCATACGCGGCTGGTGCTGGCCAATCAAACCTT
>JBARVU010000422.1:0-5414 GCA_049646425.1 Phormidesmis sp.
ACCCTAAAAAATGTAATAGCATCGACCATATGGCCGTGATTGGGATATGCGATCGCCTCATCTTCAGTAGGCAGAGGAAACGCAGGCGTTCACTCCGATTACGATTTTTAGATCGTTGACCCCAAGCCTTTTTGAGCAGGCCACAGTCGCTTCAAGACGGCAGGCAAAATCTGGCAGGCGCTGGGCAAGTTTGAGGTGCCTGTTGATATTTTGCTATACAACCCTGATGAGATATCGAGAAACTCACTGGCAGGTTTAGTCTCCGGCAACTTTAGAAAGGTCTCTAGGGTGAGCGGCTTGACTAGCGTTTGGACCACTTTGCGCTTACCTCCGGTCGAGCTTTGTGTATCTTAGCGCTTTTGGTATTACCCCCATAAGCGAGGAATTTGCTATCAGCCTCCACTGTTTAAAAAATCCATCACCGCCGCTGAGACCTCTTCTGGGATTTGGTTCATCATGCAAATGGTGCCTGTTTCAAATTCAACCACTTTGCCGTGAGGAATCACTTCTGAGATAGCATGGCGATCTTCTGCGTTGGCTAAGCCTAATCGCTCAAACTCCTGGACGTCGTCCATTCCCCACAATATGAGGGTCGGACAATCGATCAGGCGAAATCTTTCTTCTGCGCCCATACAGTAGTTGCCTACTGCCCATACTGCATACAGGGGATAGTCAAAACATTTTAAGTCGTCTAAAACCCAGCGGTGGTTAAGCTGAGCAGACCCCACATACCTCGAACGGGCCTGCCATCTTTCCATCAGGTGAGAACCGTCTTCTTTGATCTTGAAGCCTTTGTCGAATAGCTCAAAGAGTCTGGCTTTCCCCATTTCGCCAAAGGCAGGGGCGTTCGATAGAATTAGTTTATCGACGCGATCGCCATGCGCCGCCGCCACCTCTCCGGCAATAAAAGCACCAGTATGATTGCCTAAAATGCTAATCTTTTCAATGCCCAGCTCGTCTAAGAGCGCGATCACCGTTTTGGCATAGTCCTCAATGCTATACATGCGAGCCGGCTTGTCAGAATCGCCAAAGCCTATCATATCCATCGCTAAAACCCGTCTGTGCTGAGCCAGCATAGGCATTAGCTCACGATACTCGTCACCACTGCGAGGATTCATATGCATCAACAGCAGCGGCTCACCTGACCCCCCGAAGCGATACAGAATCTGTCCATCTTCAGTATCTAAAAAGGCTCTTTTGATGGTTTGGTTAGCCATGTGCTACACCCACAGTAGTTTTAAAGGACAATAGGTTTTCATTTCACGCGCTGTTCTTTGATGAGGGTTCGCTGATAAATTTCACCCTGCTTAAACCAGTGCCAGGTTCTCCCCCGATAGTTGTTGCAAGCACTGATATGAATCATTTCATACACATAGGCATCGGCAATATCTTTGTAGGCGAACTTCAAGATCACAATATGATCGTCCGCCTCCCAAGCCCTTCCTTCAATCCGCTCAGTATCAAACCAAAGACTTTTGTCGCAATACTCTCCAGGGAACTGATACTCTTCCACCTTCTCATCACCCCCCGGCTCCGCAGGCCAGGTATAGCGATTCGTTTGATAGTAGGGATGGGCCGCTCCCTCAGGAAACTGACAGGTAATGTGTGATTGGTGTTTGTCCAGCACCGTTCCCGCATTATCAACCGTGGTATAGGTGCCTGACCACTCTCCCTCATGGCGAACTAGAACAGGCATTGCTTCTTGGATCGTAGACATCGCTTTCTCCTTTAGTACTGAACTCTACTCAAGTCGTCTCCTAGAACTCGCTGCCTTTAAAACCACCACGGATCAGGAACCGAATTTGTTTTGGCTAAAAAGGCTTTTTTGCGCATAAATCTTTTCAGCGCAGCAGGCCCCATACGCGTGCCACCCAGACCAGAGGCTTTAAAGGCATTTTTCTCTCCTTCGTGAATCAGGGCTGTCAAGCCAGCGTCGTTGATGCTGATGGCGCCAGCGTCAATCTGTTGACCAACAGCCTGAGCTTCGGTGACAGACCCGGCAAAGACGGCCCCACTAAGACCATAAATCGTATCGTTTGCCAGGGCGATCGCCTCTTCCGTAGTTGCAAAGGACATCACGGGCATGATCGGCCCAAAGGTTTCTTCGGTCATGATTTTCATCGTGTGATTCACCTGAGTGATCACGGTAGGGCGACACCATTGTCCGCCACCCAGCCCCTCAATCTTGCCACCGCAGTGAATCTTTGCACCTTTGGCGATCGCATCTTCTAGATGACTCGCGATCAAAACCGCCTGTCGTTCAGAGATGATCGGGCCAATTTGGCCGCTGTTCGGCTCAGGATAAGCCAGCTCTAGCTGTTTGGCCTTTTGCACAAGCATTTCTACAAACGGTTCGAAAATACTCTCTGCTACATAAATACGCTCGATGGAAAGGCAAGACTGGCCCGCGTTGACGACAGAACCCCACAAGAGGGACGTGGTCGTCAGATCTAAATCGGCAGAGGCCAGTACAATGGCTGGGTCTTTGCCACCCAATTCTAAAAATGCTGGAATCATCTTTTTCGCGGCGGCCTGAGCGACGCTTTTGCCCGTGGAGACACTGCCGGTAAAACAAACCAAATCGACCGAGTCAACAATAGCTTCTCCAGTGTCTCCAGCTCCTGGGAGGTAGGTGAGGATAGATTGGAGAGCAGGAACAGCGGCGATCGCATTCATCAGCGGCTCTATAAAACGCGGTGTAATCTCACTCGGCTTTACCACCACCGCACAGCCCGCCAGCAGCGCCGGAACCGTATCTATAGTGGACAATAGCAGTGGAAAGTTCCAAGGACTGATGACACCTACGAGTGGGTAGGGCACAGACTGTTGCTGAATTTGGATAAACGGAATAGAGGCTGTTTTTGCAGCGGCATCGGTGAGCAGCTCAGGCGCTAACCGACACCAGCGATCAATCCCTGAAAGCATAGAGTCCACTTCTAGAACAGATTCGGAAACTCTGCCGGTATCAGCGGTGATGGCGTCAACCAGCGCTGGTTTGCGCTTGAGTAAAGCCTGTTTCCAAGCTTGTAATGCTTCAATGCGATGGGTGGCGCCTTGGGCTTGCCAGGCAGGTTGATGTTGTCGGAGGCGATCGCACGTTGTCGCCAGCTGTTCCGGCGTAGGCGGCAGAATCTGATAGTCAAATTCGCCCGAACGCGGATTTCGCACAGGGATAGGCTCAGAACGAGATCCAGAACGAGACTGACTCATCTCAAATCATCCCCCGCTCCACTAATCGCTCAATTGTGCTTTTCTGGGTCTGGGCAAAGTGGCTGCGCGCAACAGAGCCGTCTGTCATGGTATTTGCCGGATAGATAGAGGCTGTTTGGTAGAGTTGGGCATAGGCATCTAGCCGTTGGCGAGAGAGCAAATTCTTGATTCCTCCTCGGCGGCGATAGCGGCGTAAGGCAACCAGGTCAATCTCGGCGAAGGCGGCCATACTTTCTCCAGCGCCTGTTTCACTTAAAACCCGTCCCTGGTAGTCAATAATTTTCGACCCGCCGTCTACAGAAGCTTCCAGAATAGGCGTATTCGCAATCCCGGCGGTGTTCGCCGACACCACGTAGGCCATGTTTTCTACGGCCCGCGATAGCTTAGCAACTTCTTTGGGCGATCGCGCCGCCCCATAAACTTCAGAAGTCGAGTGCAGAAAAATCTCAGCTCCTCGCAGCATCAGGCAGCGCGCCACCTCTGGAAACAGAATTTCATCCGAGGCGATCGCTGCCAGATTCCCAATCGCCGTTTTCGCCACCGGGAAAACGCCCTCAATCCCGTAATGGTCTAGATAGGGCTCCCACACATCGTGGGGGGTGGGCGCAAACATCGAGTTCAGGCGACGATAGCGCAATATCAGCGACCCAGAAGGATCCAGGACAAAGCATGTTTGAAAATAGAGTTCGGGAAAATGCGGGTCGAGTTCGTAGGCATTGCCCGACAGAAAAATCCCTTGCTGCTGGGCAATCTCTCCTAACGCCTCGTAAAGCGGATCGTCCATCGCTAAGCAAGCTTTCTCGGCCCAGCCAGAAAGAGACTCTCCTAGGGGAAAGCCCGTAAGCCAATATTCGGGCAGCACCACCAACCGACAATCTGTCCCGATGAAGGCGCGGGCAGCGGCGATCTGCGGGCCTAAAGTCTGGATGGCCGATTGCATGAGGGTGCGGGCAGTGGTGCGATCTCTCGCCCGATTAACTGCTTGACATTTCACCTGTAAGGCCAGTGCAGAAAAGGCGTCGATAGTTGGAAGGGAAGTATCCATCTTGATGCACCTGCTAGAGTATGCTGCTCAACCGATATTATCATTGACTTTCATTCTCCCCCTCAAGAGCCTATTCGCGAATTATTGATTGCCATTCGAGGTACGCCCGTCCATTTTGGATCCATTCGCTAAGTTAACGAGCGAGTTTCATCTTTATGGCAGGGAACGGTATACGACTCGAAAACGTTCACAGACCAGCAGCATGTTAGGCATAGGCTCCTTGCCAATCTTAGGTAAGACTCGTGAAAAGTATTTCCAGTGTTCTTGTTGCCAGGATTCCAGGGTGCGGTCATCTTCTCCTTCGGCGTAGGCGAACTGAGCATCGACTTGATCAAATCGGCAGATGTTGACTTCGGTTGTCTCAATAATGCAAATGGGGTCGTCGCTTCCGTCCAGTACGATGGTTTTCAGCCCAACAGTTGGCAGGGGCCGTTGTTCAGCCTCCCATTCCCACAGCCCTGAACAGGTAGCGGTTTTGGTGCCTTCTATCACCAGTTGTCCTAGTTCGTCAGCAAGCTTGGACATATCTCCAAACTTTTCGACCAGATAAGGCTGATTGGCGTCTGTTCCGGGAGGTAACGTTCGCAGATACTGCTGCCAGTATTGTTTGACGGGTGTCATAGTCTCATTCCTTGCGTTAGGATCATCAGCAGGTTTTCAGGATCGTAAAGAGTCTTGCATCCATTCTTATCAACGCCCGCAATGGCCGAGTTTATCGGTTGAGTTTCAGCGCCACTGTGTTAGCTGATAGCTTTATCACGATACGCTTGGGAACCTTCCCAGCCTGCTTGCGATGGATTGTCGAGATCGAGGAACTCGCTCGTGGAGGAGTCGAATACGGCCCAATTCAACGGTCGGGCGAACTGTTGGATTGCTGCGATCACATCCCCACCACCACGAACATGGAGCATCATGTCCTGAATCGGATCGTCATCTCCAATGCTGAACTCAATCGAGTAACCGTTACCACTGTAGAGGCCCCAAGTTGGATCAGACCAGTCCATTTCGGGAAGGGCGGACGAGATACTTTTCCTTAGCGCTCTTCAATGACTTTAGCGAGAGAAAAATTAGAATGGTAGGGCTGATTTGGATGAACGCCCATGGTAGCCCCGCGAGCTGCGAAGCCGACTGTTAGGTTTGTGGATGAATACTGTGAAAG
>JBARVU010000423.1:0-5927 GCA_049646425.1 Phormidesmis sp.
GTATCTGAAGATAGGCTGATTTTAGTTTGGAGTCAAGCGGTGAGTTGACTGCTAAGAATGAACTCACTAGCGTACTAACATTCCAACAGGTGCTCACTGACTGAGCTAGCTATTGTATAGCGGCGAGTGCCTACTGAGTAAGAATAAGCACGGGTCACTCCAGTGACTAAGCCATAGCATTTAAGGTTGTTTTGCTGCACTATACGGATTAGCGAGTCAAGCTAAAGGCGATCGCTGGATCTGCGTAAATGGTGGGCATGGATAAGAAGCAACTGTCTGAGCAAGAAATTCGTACCCGGTACATCACACCAGCAATAGAGAAGGCTGGCTGGGACATCACGACGCAGGTACGTGAAGAGTTTGGGCTGACGGCTGGGCGAATTATTGTGCGAGGCAAGCTGCACACTCGGGGCGAGCGTAAACAAGCGGACTACGTGCTGTTTTACAAGCCGAATATTCCGATTGCGGTGGTGGAGGCGAAGAAGAATACGCTGTCGGTGGGAGCTGGAATTCAGCAGGGGTTAGGATATGCCGAGATGCTGAAGGGGCTGGAGTATGCTGAGATGCTGGAGGTACCGTTTGTTTTTAGCTCGAACGGCGATGCGTTTTTATTTCATAACAAGATCGCGACCGATGGCGTGATTGAGCGAGAGATACCCTTAGATGAGTTTCCTTCGCCGGAGACGCTGTGGCAGCAGTGGTTGGCGCACAAAGGGCTGAGTGAGCCGCAGGCGGCGCTGGTGACTCAGGACTATTACGGCGGGGGCGGAGAGAAGACGCCGCGATACTATCAGCTACTGGCCATTAATAAGACGACGGAAGCGATCGCTCGTGGCCAAAACCGCATTCTGCTGGTGATGGCGACTGGCACAGGTAAAACCTTTACGGCGTTTCAAATTATCTGGCGGCTGTGGAAGGCGAAGGCGAAAAAGCGGATATTGTTTTTAGCGGATCGCAATGTTTTGGTCGATCAAACGATGACGAACGACTTTAAGCCGTTTGGGCAGGTGATGACCAAGATTAAGAAGCGGCAGGCGAATAAGGCTTATGAAATTTATTTGTGTCTGTATCAGGCGGTGACGGGTTCAGAAGAAGAACAGAATATTTACAGGCAGTTCAGCCCTGACTTTTTTGACCTGATTGTGATTGATGAGTGTCATCGGGGCAGCGCGAAAGAAGAGTCTGCCTGGCGAGAGATTTTGGAGTACTTTTCGGCAGCGACGCAGATCGGGCTGACAGCGACGCCAAAGGAGACTAAGACAGTTTCTAATATTGACTATTTTGGGGAGCCGATTTATACCTATTCGCTGCGAGAAGGGATTGAAGACGGCTTTTTAGCGCCTTACAAGGTGGTGCGGATTGATTTAGATCGTGACCTTTCGGGCTGGCGACCGGATCGGGGATGGTGGATATCTACGGGAATGAGATAGAAGATCGCATTTACAACCAGAAAGATTTTGATAAGAAGCTGGTGCTAACCCGGCGCAATCAGCTCGTAGCTGAGAAGATTTCGGAGTTTTTGAAACAGACGAATCGCTTTGATAAGACAATTGTGTTTTGTGAAAATATTGACCATGCGCAGCGGATGCGGCAGGCGCTGATCAATGAAAATAGCGACCTGGTGGCGGAAAACTATAAGTATGTGATGCAGATCACGGGCGATAACGCCGAAGGGAAAGCAGAGCTAGATAATTTCATTTTCCCGGAGAGCCGGTATCCGGTGATTGTGACCACTTCTAAGCTGATGACCACGGGGGTCGATGCGCAGACCTGCAAGCTGATTGTGCTCGATCAGCGAATTGCGTCGATGACGGAGTTTAAGCAGACGATTGGGCGGGGCACTCGGATCAATGAGGACTATGACAAGTACTATTTCACCATCATGGATTTCAAAAAGGCGACAGAGCTGTTTGCCGATCCTGATTTTGATGGCGATCCGGTGCAGATTTATGAGCCGAAAAGTCTGGCGGATTCGCCGGTGCCACCTGAGGATGAGGGCGATGCGGCTGATGAGGACGCTACTTACCCGGAGCCAGGGGATGGGGATGAGCCATTTGGTGTAGCAGAAGGGGATGAGGGCTTGGGGGTGCGGCGCTACGTGGTCGATAGCGTAGAGGTGCGGGTGGCGGCTGAGCGGGTGCTGTATTTTGATGCGGAGGGGCGGCAGATTACGGAGTCGCTGAAGGACTATACGCGCAAGCAGATGCTGGGGGAGTATGCGTCGCTGAATGATTTTTTGAGTCGGTGGAGCGGTGCGGATAAGAAGCAGGTGGTGATTGAGGAGTTGGCAAATCAGGGCGTTTTCTTTGAGGCGCTGGCGGATGAGGTGGGGCGAGACTTTGACCCGTTTGACTTGATCTGTCATGTGGTGTGGGATATGCCGCCGCTGACCCGACGAGAGCGGGCCAATGAGGTGATGAAGCGCGACTATTTTGCCCGGTATGGTGAGCAGGCGCGGCGAGTGCTGGAGGCGCTGCTAGAAAAGTATGCCGATGAGGGCGTGGCGCAGATTGAGCAGCCGCAGATTTTGAATGTGTCGCCGTTTACGGAGTTTGGTACGCCGATGGAGATTGCCTGGGCCTTTGGCGGGCGGATAGCGTATTTGGCGGCTTTGCAAGAATTGACTCAGGCGCTTTATAGTGCGTAGTGACCTAAAATCAGATCAAGTCCTTTGGAGACACCCCAGTGAACTACCTGGCGACAGACTATAAGCATATTCAGCTCGACGATGACCAGGTGCCTATCATTGAAGGCAGCACTATGAAGGTAGTAGAGCTGATTACCTCGCATTTCACCTACGGCTGGAGCCCAGAAGAACTGCACTTTCAGTATCCTCATATCGCCCTTGGCAAAATTTACTCAGCCCTCGCCTACTACTGGGATCATCAAGCCGCGCTCGATAGCGATATGAAACAGCGTCTTGAAAAAGTTAAAGCCCTTCGGCAACAGGCTCCACAGTCTCGCATTGCCCAAAAGCTGAGGGAGCGAGGCGTTATCTCTTGAGTGTAGGCTTTTACATGGATGAGAACGTTCCTCGTCAGATTACAGTGGGCTTGCGACTACGCGATATTGATGTCCTCACCGTACAGGAAGATAAACGGGCCGGAATGCCTGACCCGCAGTTGCTAGCGCGAGCTACAGAGCTTAAAAGAGTTTTGTTTTCTAGAGATGACGATCTGTTAGCACTTGCCCACCAAAGGCAAAAAGAGGGCATAGCTTTTCCAGGCGTTGTTTATTCTCATCCTCAAGGTATCGGCATTGGTGACTGTGTTAGGGAGTTAGAGATCATTGCAAAAGCAAGCACTTCAGAAGACACTCTGAACCAAGTTCAGTATCTACCGCTTTAATGCCGCTTTAAACTTATTTGCAAGAAAGGATATGTCGATCAGAACGCTCGTCAAAACGATTCAGGACATTATGCGTAAGGATGTGGGCGTCGATGGGGATGCTCAGCGGATTAGTCAGCTTGTGTGGCTGCTGTTTTTGAAGATTTTTGATGATAAGGAGGCGGAGTGGGAGTTTACGGTGGAGGGCTACGTCTCGCCGCTGCAAAGTCGGTTTCGCTGGTGCAACTGGGCGAAAAACCCAGAGGGGGATACGGGGGAGGAGCTGATTGATTTTGTCAATAATGATTTGTTTCCGGCGCTGCAAAGGCTCAGCTCGGCGGCGGGGGTGTCGCCGCGTGGGAAGGTGATTGGCTCTGTTTTTGAAGATGCCTATAACTATATGAAGTCGGGGACGCTGCTGCGTCAGGTGATCAATACGATTGAGGAGGATTTGGACTTTAATTCTTCGGATAATCGCCATGTGTTTAACGACATATACGAGAAGATTTTGGCAGATCTTCAGTCGGCGGGGAATGCGGGGGAGTACTATACGCCGCGTGCGGTGACGCAGTTTATGGTGGATATGCTGGATCCGCAGCTTGGGGAAAGCGTGCTCGATCCGGCCTGTGGGACGGGGGGATTTTTGGCCTGTGCGATTGACCATGCGCGCGGGCAGGTGAAGACGGCGGACGATAGCAAGCTGTTGCAGCGCAGCATTCGAGGGATAGAGAAGAAGTCGCTGCCGCATATGCTGGCGATGACGAATATGATGCTGCACGGCATTGAGGTGCCGACGAATATTCGCCATGACAATACGCTGAGCCGTCAGCTACAGAGCTACGGGCCAAAAGACCGGGTGGATATGATCGTGACGAATCCGCCGTTTGGAGGAATGGAGGAGGACGGCATTGAGACGAACTTTCTCAAGAAGTATCAGACGCGGGAGACGGCTGATCTGTTTATGGCGTTGATTATGCACTTGCTGAAGCATGAGACGGGGCGGGCGGCGGTGGTGTTGCCGGATGGCTTTTTGTTTGGAGAAGGGGTGAAGACGACGCTGAAGCGAGAGCTGCTAGAGGAGTTTGACTTGCATACGATTGTGCGGCTGCCGAAGGGGGTGTTTAGTCCGTATACGAGTATTTCGACGAATGTGTTGTTTTTTGAGAAGGGCGGGCCGACGAAGGCTGTTTGGTTTTTTGAGCATCCGTATCCGGAGGGGTATAAGGCGTATTCGAGAACGCGGCCTTTGACGATTGGCGAGTTTGACCGGGAGAAGAAGTGGTGGGGTGGGAAGGGCCGGAAGGGGCGGAAGACGAGTGAGTATGCCTGGAAGGTGAGCGCAAAGGAGATTGCGCAGGGAAATTACAATCTGGATAGTAAGAATCCGCATGAGGTAGAGGTAGACCTAGGCGATCCAGATGAGTTGATGGCGGAGTATCTGGAGATTTCTGAGCGGTTGAAGGCGGCGCAGGATGCTTTGAAGCAGGAGTTGATGCAGGCTTTAGGAGGTAGTAATTAGTGGATCTGTTGGAGAAGAGTTTTGATACTGCGTTTGATGCGCCTAATGGAGTTGAGAAGCTTCGTGAGCTTGTTTTAACGTTAGGGATGAGGGGAAAGTTAGTTCCGCAAAATCCTAAAGATAGATCTGTTGATGAACTGCTAAAGACAATTAAAATTGAGAAACAGAAACTGATAGAAGAAGGAGAGATCAAGAAAACTAAGTCATTACCTCAAATCAGCCTAGAAGAGATGCCCTATTTGCTGCCAAAAGGGTGGCGATGGACACGAGTTCAAGATATCTGTCATGACTGGGGACAGAAGACTCCAGGCCGGACATTTACTTATATCGATGTTGGTTCTATTGACAGTAAGAATGGTGTAATCAGCGAAGATATCCAACTTCTTGAAAGTTCCGACGCTCCTTCCCGAGCACGTAAGCTTGTTCGTAAAGGAACGGTGATATATTCAACTGTGAGACCTTACCTATTGAATATTGCGATTGTCGAGGAGGAATACGAACCCGAGCCGATTGCTAGTACTGCATTTGCCATTCTTCATCCATATCATGGTGTAGATAATCGCTTTATTTTCTACTATCTGAGGTCTGCGGTTTTTATTCGGTATGTAGAAGCTCAAATGAAAGGAGTAGCATATCCGGCTATCAATGATGGCAATTTCTTTCGAGGTCTCTTTCCCCTACCACCTACTGCTGAACAATGTCGCATCGTCGCCAAAATCGACCAGCTCATGGCCCGCTGTGACGAGCTAGAAAACCTTCGGGAATCGCGCGATCGCCTCAAAATCAAAGTCCATATGGCAGCGTGCGATCGCCTCCTCACCGCCCCAGACACAGACACCTTCACCCAGTCCTGGCAATTCATCACCCAACACTTCAGCGAACTCTACACCGTAAAAGAAAACGTCACTGAACTACGCAAGGCAATTCTTCAGCTTGCAATCATGGGCAAGCTCGTCCCACAAAATCCTACGGAACCGCCAGCTCGTGAGCTAGTAAAAGAGATTGAAGCGGCAAAACAGAGATTAACTGGACACTGGCAAAAATAGAATGGGATTGAAGGAAAGAGCCACACCGTAGTAGAT
>JBARVU010000424.1:0-6735 GCA_049646425.1 Phormidesmis sp.
TAAAGCCAGTCAGGCTTTGCAGGAGGCGCGATCTATTCTTCAGTTCCGCGTAGTTCATTTTCATTGGTCGGCCTCCTGGTTAATGACGCTTTCCCTATTCTAGCGACCTATTTCCGATTAAGTCTAAAGTGCTACCCTTGTCTGAGCCACACCCTTGCTCAATATTTGAATGCGCCCTATATCAAGTCCTTGTTCTTTGTTTTTACGCGCTCGTAAAACTCTTCCATTCCCTCAATGAATGAATTATCCCGATTCCAGAAGGGCGGGAAATCTCCTTGTTTTTTGATCAGTACCGCAGAGACACCTGAGGATTCAGAGACCTCGACGGTTTGAGGTAGCCGTTTGGCGCCCTGCCAAAAGTCTCTGAGGCTATCGCCTTCTACAGCCTGGATGACCGGGCGGGTGTAGTAGGAATCGACCGATTCAGGCGGCTTTTCCTGGAGCGTTAGCTCGGCTGAGAGAGCCTGTCCTAGCGGTGACTTAGCCAGCTCAGCTTTTAGTTCATCTCTGGAGAGCCCTCGCAGCTCAAAGAGTAAGAACGGATCTTCGTCTAGCTCTGCGGCAATCAGGTAGTGAACCCCGGCGATGTGTTTGCAGGGGTTGCTCCAGTCCGGACAGGAACAGTTTGTATGGAAGTCTTCCTCACTGTGTGGCAGCAGCCTCAGGCCCAGGGTGGCAAAACTGTCTTCTATATTTTCCGGGATTTCATTGAGCAAAAGCCTGGAAATCAGGCTGGCTTTGGAGGCAATCAAGGCGACGACCGCCGCCCAGTTCGCCTTACTAATGGGTTCAAATTCTATTTTGGTCGTGTACAGCGGCTCTTTGTAAACGCCAAAGTAAGGGTTGACAGAACCTCTGACTTTGGCGGTGACGGTGCTGTTTTCGATCTCAAAGCTTTTGACCTTGTTGCCCCGCGCATAGGAGCGCCCTCGACTCAGCCGACCCTCCCCAGTGATCTTCTCCAGTGCTTCGATAAACTTCCCGCCCCACCAACTGCGGCTAAACTCGGCCATAACGGTTCCCTCTTAAAAGTCCAATATCTAATCTAAAACGGCGCTGCGGTTGAGCGAGATCAGTTCCTTGAAAGATTCATTGTCTAGCTCTGTCAGCCAGGATTCATCTGAGCCGACGATGGAGCCTGCTAGCTTCTTTTTATCTTCGATCATCTTGTCAATCCGCTCTTCTAGCGTGCCGATCGCCACAAACTTGTGCACAAAGACGTTTTTCTCCTGACCAATTCGAAAGGCACGGTCGGTCGCCTGATCTTCGACTGCCGGGTTCCACCAGCGGTCAAAGTGGAAGACGTGATTGGCCTTGGTGAGGGTGATGCCGACCCCGGCGGCTTTCAGCGAGAGCACAAAAATCGACGGCTCTGTTTCTGGATCTTGAAACTCGGCGATCATTTGCTCGCGCTTTTGGCGGCTGGTACCGCCGTGAATGTAGTAGGTGTTGTAGTGGCTGATGTGCTTGAGGTGCTGAGTCAAGGCTTCGCCGATCTCACGATACTGGGTAAAGATAAGGGCGCTTTCGTTCTCTTCGATGACCTCGCTAAGCATTTCTGTGAGGCGGCTGAGTTTGTGCGATCGCTCCACCGAAAACTCACTCTCATCCTGCAAAAACTGCCGGGGGTGATTGCAAATCTGCTTAAGCTTCGTCAAAGTCGCCAGGATCAAGCCTTTGCGCTTCATCCCTTCGGCGGTATCGATCTCTTTGCCAATATCTTGAATCACGGCTTCATAGAGGGAAGCCTGCTCTTTGGTTAGATTACAATACAGCTTTTGTTCTACTTTATCGGGGAGATCCTTGATGATGGACTTATCTGTCTTCACCCGGCGCAGGATGAACGGCTCTACCAGCTTTTTGAGCGTGGCCGACTGAGTCGGCTGGTTGTCTCTTTGAATCGGCAGCTCAAAGTTTTTGCGGAACTGGGCCTGCTTACCCAAATAGCCCGGATTGAGAAAGTTGAAAATAGACCACAGATCCATCAGACGATTTTCGACGGGAGTACCGGTGAGGGCCAGACGATGGTTGGCTTCCAGCTTTAAAATTGCCCTGGTCTGGGCGGTTTTAGGGTTTTTGATATTTTGGGCTTCGTCTAGTACGATCCGGTGCCAGGTGATATCGCTCAATAGATCCGCGTCCTTTCGGGCTAGCGTGAATGAGGTGATGACCACATCGCGTTTTTGAACTATCCACTCAAAATCTTCAGGCTCGATCACCCGCTCAGCCCCATGGTGAATGGTCGCCCTGAGCTGCGGCGCAAATCGCTCTATCTCCCGCTGCCAGTTGCCCAGCACTGAAGTCGGCGCAATCAGCAGCGTCGGTGGCAAGTCCCCAGTCCCGGCTTCAGCCGCCTGCTCCCGCTCCTGCACCAGCCGCGCGATCACCTGAATGGTTTTGCCCAGGCCCATATCATCGGCCAAGCAGCCATTTAACCCCAGGTTGTCTAGATAGTGCAGCCAGGAGAGCCCTCGCTTTTGATAGTCTCGCAGCGTGCCCTGGAGCGACTCCGGATCGGGCATCCGTTCCAGATGGCTTTTATCGCTGAGCTGGGTGAGCATCGTGGAGAGCACATCGTCGCGGTCATACTCCACCTCCAAATTCTCTTCGTCCGCTGTCAGCTTCATAAAGTCCAGCAGGCTCAGCTCGGGATTTTCTGCCTGTTGCTTCTGCCAGAACTCCAGCATCTGCTGCATTTTCTCAGGGTCTAGTTCCATCCACTGGCCGCGAAACTGTACCAGCGGTGACTTAGCTGCGACTAGCTGCTGCCACTCCTGCTCGCTAACAGGCTGATCGCCAATCGAGAATTCGTACTGATACTTCACCAGCGTGTCGTAGGAGAAATAGCTTTTGCCCTGACTCCCACCCGACGAAACACCCCTTGCTCTGAGCTTGACCTTCGCTCGCTGGCGTCCTTTGGGTGTCCACCAGGCAGGTACAACGACTTTGTAACCGGCATCTTCGAGTACCCAGGCGGCATCTTTGAGAAAGTCAAAGGCGGTTTGTAGATCCACTGCAACGCCCACTGGCTCATCGGTTTCTAGCCCTTCCCAAAATCTGGGATAGATCCGGGCCGCGTAGCCTAAGTTCATCAGCAAGTGCTGCTCGAAGCTGTCGCCCAGCTGTTTTTTCAGTTCTTGCTCTCGTTTGCCGCGCAGTCTCCACACATCTGCTAGGGGCAGTCGCAGGGAGGGGTCGTCTTTAGGTGCGACTTCAAACTGAATTTGCCAGGTGTCTTCTGAGCTATCAGGTTCCTGCAGGTGAAAATAGATATGGAAGGGGATGGCTGTCTGGGAGCGGGTGATGCGATCGCGCCAGGTCTGCCACTGCTGATACTGTTCTTTCCAGGCTGGCGAAGTCCAAGGACTGCTCAAGTCAGCAAAAATGCAGTGTTCTAACAGCGAGCCCTCTATCTTTTTGCGAAAGCTTTGAGGAAAGCCGGTTTTAGAAACAAGCTCGGCGAGAAAACACTCTGAAAAATGTCGCAGTAAAGTTTCTCTATCGTAAGATTCAGCTGCTTTTGTCAGACTCTCCCTCGCAGTGGTACAGGCAAGCGGCATGTAGTCCACATAGGTTTTCAAGTCTGTTTCGTAGCGCTCTCCGATCAAATCCCAGGTCGGATATATCTCAAAGGGGGACGACTCGGCGCTAGCTTTGGTTCGCCGCTTACTCCGAGTCTTACTCGCTGTAGGCATCTCCCGATAGCGCATCGCCGGGATGTACTGATCGCGCTGAAGCACCTGCTTTAAAGCTTGGGTGTAATGATACCAAAACAACAGATCGGCCCCGAACTGCACTTCGGCTAGATTGTAGAGCGCGATAAAATGTAGCTCATTGAGCAAACTCAGCGTTTTGAGGGCAGGAATCGCATAGCTGTCAATCTGCCAATACTGATAGTCAAACGTTTCGGGCGGATCTTGCTCCCAATAGCGAGAGAGTTCTAAAGATGGCAGGGGCGAATCAGCAGCGGTTGGCAACAAAAAATGATATGGCCTGATGCCGTCTACAATTGACCGGTAGGCGGTAGGCTTAACGCCCAGTTCTTCGAGTAAGGTAGCCAGACTTGAGTTGGTTAAATGGTGGGAGGGGCGATCGCCGGACTTGCGGCGACCCGGATCGCTCGTCTCTGCCCACAGACAGAACTGCCCTGACTGAATAAACGTCTCTTCGGCCTGTGGAACCCAGGTGCCATGCAGAATCTTCATCACACGCGCTCAAGAAGGGGCAATGCTCTTAATAGTACGGGGTTATCTAGAATTCAGCATGTTTGCAAAGAGAATGAAGTTGAAGCAGGCGGCGGAACTGTGCACTTCTGTCCCCTGTTTTCTGTCTCCTGGTTGACGTCGCCGCCACTCAGTACAGACAAGCTGAAAATATGAGTCGAAAGCGAGTAGAGATGATGAGTGGGGCGATCACCCCCCTCCGCGATCAGTATTTAAACCTGATCAACGAGCAACTGCCCAGTCGAGCCAGGCAAACCGATATGCCGGTTCGTCTTAACCACTGTTTTGCTCGGATTGTGTTAGATAATTTGTTCGGTGGATGTTGGTACGACTATCTGTCTCGTCAGCGGCCTGCTTATAAGCAGCTGAATGAGACGCAGCTGCGGAAAGCGATCGCCATTGCCCAGTCTATGTTGCGCAATCCAGAGACTGCTAGGCAGCTCAATCAAAATAGCCTACGGTGGCGGGAAAAAGTTCGGTAGCAGCCAATACACACAGCCAAAACTAAATACCCATACGTCGCTTAGCCGTTGATTCTGAATATGGCCAATGCCTCTCCTACGAATAAATATTCTCCTTAAGATAGATAATAGTTTCTTATCAGTTACTTTATCTTTTCTAAACAGGGAAGCCTCTCGATTGACACGTCTACTGAGTGTCTACAGGGGGCAAAGCTTCAGATTAACAAGAATCGCCCTTAAACCCTGGGCTAATACGGGAACCTGTTCGCTAGCGTCTGCACAGACAAACGTAGGTAGTCACGGTGCTGGTGAAATAAAACAACGCGTGATAAGACCACAAACTCAAGCTCAGCTGGTAGCCAAATGTTCTCGATCACCAAACGAGGATAAGTCGACAATTTTTGTGCTTGATACTAGTCGTGGGATCAAGCGCCTGGGTTTGACTGCCTACTTACCACTCGAATGAATATAAAGACTTGGGAAATCATTCATGAAAATCGCGATTGTAGGGTTACTGCACCATCCGATTGCAGAGCCCTTTGCTGGGGGGATGGAGTCTCATACCTGGTGGCTTGCCAAAAAGCTGATCGAAAGGGGGCATGAGGTTACCCTTTTTGCCAGCGGTGACTCTGACCCTGCCTTGGGCTTAGTCCCTTGCATAGAAACTGCTTTTGTCAAGAACCCTCAGGCGCAGACAATCTTAGGCCGTCAAGCCTGTAATATGTCGGCCTATGCCAGCGTGATCCGGCGAATCTGTCAGGATGAGTTTGACGTGGTTCATAACAACGCACTCCATCCCTTTTTGCTGCTAAGCGCGGCTGACTTGCCTATTCCGATGCTGAGCGTGCTGCACACGCCTCCCTATGCGGAGCTGGCGGCGGCGGTGCAGTACGCGGCGGCTCGCAACACCGCTGGCAAATTGGCAGTGGTTGCAGTCTCTCGAAGTCTTGCGGATGAATGGCAGTCTCTAATTGCCACCGACGTTATTTACAATGGCATTGAAGTGGCTAGCTGGCCCTTTGTGCCGCGAACCCTACCTCTCACCGCACTATGGTACGGACGCATCGTTCCTGAAAAAGCGCCCCATCTGGCAATTCGAGCCGCGCTACGAGCCGGGTATGCGATTCAGATCGCCGGGCCTATCGGCAGTCCCAATTATTTTGAAGCAGAAGTCTTACCTTTGATAGACGGTGCGCAGGTGCGCTACTTGGGCCATCTTTCGCACATGGAAATCAAGAGATCGCTCTCGCAAGCCAGCGTCTTTGTTAATACGCCTCTGTGGCAGGAACCCTATGGCTTTGTCTATGCGGAGGCGATCGCCACTGGAACGCCTGTCGCCACCTTCGATAGCGGTGCAGCCAGAGAGATTTTGACTGAGCGCTGCGGCGTTGTAGTAAAAGAGAAAACGGTGGCCGCTTTGGCCCGGGCCATTGTAGCCGCCGCGCAGCTTTCTCGCCGCGACTGCCGGCAGCGAGCGGAGACGTTTTGCCACATCGACCTGATGATTGAAGGCTACGAGCAGCAGTATCAGCGGCTGATCCACCGGCAGCAGGCTCATACCCATCTCGAAAGAACAAACCAGAGCAGAGGCATTACTCAAGACTCTCTGCAGCTTGTGGGCATCTCTTCTTGATATGAAAGTTGCGTTCTATTTGAACCTGCAGGGCGCGGGGCACTGCCGGCGGTTTGAGGCGATCGCCCCTTACTTTCCGCCCGACTGCGAGCTAGCAGTTGTGGGCATGGATGGCCCGCCGCCTATTGCCGATGTAGGTCGCGCGGTCGCGCAAGTAAGCGTACCGAGCTATGCGCCGCCTTCGCCAAGCTTATTTATGCAGCAGCAAACCCTGCACGACTATCACGACTTCTTGGTTAACCATGGTGGGAACGCCGCCTTTACCCTAGCCATGGTCTCATTCTTAAGCCGCTGGCAGCCCGACCTCCTCGTCGCCGATGTGGGCTTGGAAGCCTCTATTTTAGGTCGGATGTGTGGCATTCCAGTTATCTACGGACGGCAGCACGGGCAGCGCTGGGACAAAGGACACACCCTCGCC
>JBARVU010000425.1:0-22022 GCA_049646425.1 Phormidesmis sp.
CAACAAACTGAGCGATGCCGGGGACTTCTTGACCGTAGCTGGTGAACCCTTCACCTTCGAATCCTTTCAGCAGTTCAGCGCCATCGCCTTCGTAGTAAATCGGTACAGGAATGGTCGTATGCGTTCCCCATCCGTATTTCACGTCGGGGTCAGAGCCCCAATAGTGGCCTGAGGCAGCAACGTCGGTATTGTCTGTCTTCGTGAGAACTTCGTTGCCGTCTTCGTCTAAAATTGGCGCACCGGTATCATCGACATTGACCTCTGTGACGGCCAGACCCGTTTCACCGTCAACGGCGGTTGTCAGGGCCTCAGCGCCGAACTGGCGGTAAAGGCTGGGAAAGTCTTCATTCAGGGTGAAATAGTGGTCGTGGTCAGCGGTGACCACCAACAAATTCTCTTCAAATCCGCCGTTTTCGCCAATCCAGTCGATTACAACTTGAGCTGACTCTTCAAAGTCGAAGGTGGTACCGATGTTGTTATCTAGATTATTGTCATGCGCCGACCAGTCGATGTCACCGCCTTCAATCGTCACCCAAAAGCCATCTGGATCGTCCCCTAGCACGTCTAGCGCGGCACTCGTCATTTCGACCAGATTCGCGTTGACGTTAACCTCGCTCGCAATAAATTCCTCAACCGTTTCGCCCTCTCTAAGTGGACGAGTCGCATCGGTACGACTGCTGAGCCCTGCGTTGCTGTAGTCACTGTTGGCAGTGCGCCAGGGTAAGTTACCGCCCTGGCCGCGAGCCCCGTAGAGACCGAATAGCTTTTCACCCGCATTGACATCGACGGTAGCGGCGACATCTAGCAGCGTCTGACCAGCGTCTTCACCTCGCTCTAGAAAGGTATAGCCTGTTTCGCCGTTGCGCAGAGATTCTAGCTGATCTTCGCTGATGTAGCGAAAATCGCCTCGGCCATCGGGGTGACCACCGCCCAGCACTAGCTCAGGTTGAGTTTCGTACAGCAGCTGAGAAACGATATTGTCATCTGCGATCAGATCGCCATTCTCATCAAAGTTTTCAGCTCTCTCGGTCGGTGTGTACTTATTGCGCTGGCTGACATGGGCGACAGCAGCAGCGGGCGTGGCGTGGCTGAAGGGCACAGAGCTCACCGTACCAAAAGACTTGCCCAGGCCGCGAGCGATTTCGCCGAGCGTTTCAAGATCGTGCTCAAAAATTTCTACGCCGATCGCACCGACATAGGTTTTCTCACCGGCATAGAGCGCAGTCGCCGTACCCGCCGAGTCAGGATAGAGATTTTTTACGTATTCGGGATCGGGATCTTCCAGCCAGGGTAGGGCACGACCTTTTTCCAAGTTGTAGATAGGAAGATTGCCACCGAGCGCATCGCCAACCGGCGTTACCAGGGCAAAGTCAACGGTGCCAGTGTGCTCGATAGAGCCCGAGAGCGGGGCGAAACCGTCTTCCAGGCTGAAAGTAAAGTCGGTCGCATCGGTGATCTGGAAGCCTGCTTGAAACTCACCTTCAGCGGGCATCCCCTCACTGTCGATACCGGTGAGCGCTAGGCCAGCCGCTTCATCTAGCAGCGCAGTGTCTAAGAAAACGCTGGTTATGCCAGATTCAATCGTGGTGGCGGCGGCATCACCAGAAACAGCGGCATCAATTCGGGCATCTCCAACATCTGCACCTGTCAGGCTCTCATCGCCGAGGATAGCAGCGAGTTCAGGGGAGACCAGGAGGTCGGCGCTGCTGATTTCTAGCTTGCCGCCTTCCACTTCTAAAACGTCGGGGTTGCTGATATCGAAGAGGGGGGCGTTCAAGCTGACGGTGTCAGCGACGAAGAAGCCGCTGCTGGTATCGCTGACGCGAGCCGCATCAAAACCGATAGAGAAGTTGCCCAACTCAAGCGGAGTGGTTTCAGTATTGAAAACAGGGTCTTCGTCAAAGCCGTCGGCGTCGCGCAGCTCGGGGAAGAAGCCTTCTACAAGGGCGGGGTCAGCGCTGAATTCGAAGCCCTCACGGACGGGAGCCGCGCCGGTTTCACGGGTGAGCGGATTGCCTTCTAGGGCAGAATTGCCTTTGTCCCCATCAATGTAGGTATTGCTGGTGATGGCAATAGAATATTCGCTGAGTTCTTGAAAGCTGAGGCCAGCGCCTTTGCCTTCAGTGTAGAAATCGCTGAGGGTATCGCCGTCAGCGCCATTGTTAACTGCTTTGGCGATCGCTGCTGCACGGGCCATCTCCCAGCCCATACCGTCGCCAATCATGATAATTACGTTCTTAGCCATGCGAAAAATTCCCTAACTCAATAAATAAACAGCACAGAACCGCACTACAACCGAGGTCGCAAAGCCAGCGTCATAAAGGTGAATAGGTACCTTTAAGAAATCTCAATACTTCCTTGCCAAGACTCTCATGCGAAAAGGTTAAGAGTCTTCCGTTCAGAGGTTAAGAAAACAATAAAATGCTGTGAAGAGAATCTATGAGCTCTTCAAAATAAGCCCTAAAACTATTAGTTTGAAAGGGTTTCGGAGGTCTGTACGGGGGCAAAAAGATTTTAAAAAATGTTCGGGATCAGCAAATATTTTTTAGAAGATAGAGTACTCTTAAAAACTTTTTCGCTTGCAGCGGTCTAAAGCTTACTAGAAACATGGCCATAGCATGATGACTATTGATGTCTGCATCCACGGCCTTTTAGGAATGTCTAAATGGGCTAAATGGAAGGTTTTGTAGGAAAGCAGGTGGCGGAAGTATGGTCAGGGCGATCGCGGCCCGGTCGTGCACATGAAGATGCAGACAGTGACGGCGGGTCGGAATCGGAGGGCAAAGGAGAGTAATTCAAGCGCTCGAAAACAGCTCACAAAAACGCTGAAGCGCTGCCGGTCAATCCAACAGCGCTTCAGTAGTATTGTCAGTGCCCCCCTGAGACGCTGACGTTTTTAAAGCGTCTACCGATACCTACACAGGAACAAAGCTAGAGGCATTCAGAGAGCTAGTATCTACCCCGTTCAGCATCGCCAGCACTTCATCGTTGAAGCTGATTTTGTTTTCTGCGAGAGAAAGCTGACCGAAGGTAATACCGCCGGCAAGCCCGATCAGGTCTTTACTCACTTCAAAGTCCATGATCATGTCGGTGCCTTCGCCTGCTGCCAGGATGAAGGTGTCGATGCCGCTGCTGCGCTGGTCATCGCCGAAGAGCATGTCGTTGCCAAGGCCGCCTCGGAGAAGGTCGTCACCCTGGTCGCCATACAACGTGTCGTCGCCTTCCTCACCAAAGAGCATGTCGTTGCCGCGTTTACCGCCGATGCGATCATTGCCTGCGCCGCCAAAGATGATGTCATCGCCAACTCCTCCGGCATTGGCCGCGCGGCTGTTGCCATCACCCCTAAGCACATCGTTGCCACCTGTGCCCCGAATGATATCAGCGCCGTCGAGTCCAGCAATGGTGTCATCGCCGTCGGTGCCGGGTAAGTCGTCGTCAGCAGCCGTGCCAAGTAGCTCAATGCCCTGCACCGGGCCACCGCCGCCGCCGCCCATACCATCGATGACAGTATCTTCGCGGAAGGCGAGATTTTGAATGCGCATGTCTTCTTCGCGAGGCATGTCGGCCATGTCGAAGGGGGTGGCTGCGCCGAAGTTAGCATCTAAATATTCAGCGAGTGCGTCTTGTTCAGTGCCGTCGGGCGCAAAGGTAGCGGCTCCTGTGCGAGGCGCGTCTTCTGGCTGGGTAAGCTCTACTACATCACGCATTGGGAAGGGGTAGCCATCGCCGCCGCCCGCTAAGAAGTTTAGAGTGACCAGGCGGAAAGTGCGATCGCCCGCTCCTACCAGTTCGCTATTTTGCACAATTACATCGGCGTCGTTGCCCGCTTCATCCAGTACGACCAGAGACTGAACGCGATCGCCCGGTGCCGCCGTCAAATCAAAGCTAAACTCAATCCCTGCCACCTGCGGAAACTGGCCTGCTGTAATCGAATCACCTGGGACACTAGCCGACACGCCGTGCTCAATGATTGCCAGCAACTCTTCTGCGGTCACTGTCAGCAGCGTTAGGCCGTTGTTGAACGCCAGACTGTTGGCAATGTCGTTTTGAGAGATGCCACCGGCTGGCTTCACACCCGGAATCTCTTCTGTTGGCAGCCGCTCGGGCTCACCTGTGCCACCCGGAGGAACAATCACCTGCCCGATGTCATCGCGAATGCCGCCGCCGTTTTTAATCGAGATCACCACGCTCTCGTCAGTTTCTTTGGCAATGGCCAAATTTGCATCCGCTGTCAGGTTCCCCAGGTTGGTTTCCTGAGTCCGCACGCTGCCACGCAATCCGTTGAGATACACCTCGCTGATAGCAAAAACATTGCTCTCTCTGGCAACAATGACTCCCTCCAACGCATCTACGATCTCTTGTACTTCGGGGTCAACTAGCCCTTCCGCATTCAGCGCAGCAACGCCCTGATCGTCAGTCGCATAAACTCCGCTCACTGCCGGGTCGTAGCTCTCAGGCATGATGACGCCATTCGCATCAAAGTCAATCACAAGCTGCCCGATGTACTTGTAGTTGCCATCGGTATTGACGATGGCTACCGGATTACCGTCGGCATCCACCGCAAAGATCGGGTACTCGCCCTGAACCGTATCACCATCGCGTGGCCGGTCATTTTCATCGAACAGGCCAGTGTTTGAGCCGCCCGCGACGATGATATCTACATTCTTCAGCCGGGTTGCAAGTTCCTGCTCAATCGAGATCTGCTGCATGTGAGCAAGCAATACCACTTTGTTGATGTCAGGGTTAGCTGCTAGCAGCTCATCCACATCGCTCTGAATTTCGGCAGCCAGCGCGTCTAGCTGCTCAGGCGTTGGTGTACCGTCAAAGTCTTCGGGTAAAACTGTGACGTCGCCAGGGTTGGAAATTGTTGGTAGGGTGGGCGTAGTCGCTCCCACAACGCCAATCTTTTCGCCGTTAACATCGATCACAGTCGTTGCCGCAATGCTGTTCGGCTGAGGTGTCTGGTCGTCAGGAACAACAAGATCAGCCAACACTGCGCTAGTGCTGAAGTCAAGGTTGCTGCTGAGATAGGGGAACTGCGTGCCGTCGAAAGACTCGTCGATATCGGGGGTTTCAGGATCGTCTTCACCACCAGCAATCAGGTCTCGAACAAGCTCGGGGCCAAGGTCAAACTCATGGTTACCAAAGGCGATCGCCTCAATTCCCAATTCGTTCTGAATCAAGATATCGGCGCGTCCGGCCCCGCCGTAAACCTCTTCGCTTGCAGTAAAGAAGAGTCCTGGAATAATCGCGTCACCCGAAGAGAGCAACAGCGTGTTTTCAAAGTCGTCTTTGAGCGCATTGATGACAGCAGAGGCGCGGGGGGCATCATCTAGAGCAGGAATCCCGGCCTCCTGATCGGCCAGGTGCAGTAGCTGTAGCGTAAAGGGTTCCATGGGAGGGTCTCCAAAAGTAAGCCGCGTAACAAGGGGATCGTGGTCGCTGGCGCGCTGTGGCGTTTCAGCAAATTCGGAGTTGACGTGGACGATGTCAATTTCAGCGGCGTCAGCGAGAGCGTCGCTGACGAGAATATGGTCTAGCGTTTGGGAATTGCCTTGGAAGATGAAGCTGTAGCGCTCATCCTCGGAGATGTTGTTGACCAAGTTGGTCAGAATAGGGTCTCCCCCTGCGTCAATATCTTGTCCGCCATTGGTACTGACGGTCGTACCCTCTAGAATCTGTAGCGGTGAAACAAATTCAAACTCGTTCAGATCACCGAGAACAACAACATTGGTCTCAGCATCACCGGCGAGCACGCCATCGACAAAGTCGTTAACCGCCTGAGCCTGATGCCGACGCTCGTCAAGTGAGCCGTTGACGCTCGGGTATTCCTGACGCGCGGTAAAGTCTTGCTCGATGCCCAAAATCGGAGCGCTGCCCCCTTTAGAAGAAAAGTGGTTGTTGACGACGGTAACCGCTTCACTGTTAAAGTCAAAGGTCGCGACCAGCGGTAGGCGAGCCCCTGCAAACGGACTGCTGGTACTTTGGTCACCGATGGCCTGCGCTTCGCCAATCTGGCTCACCCGATCAGGGTTATACAAAAAGGCGGTGCGGATGTTGCCACCAGGTTGACCGCCGCTAGCGTTGTTGCTAATGAAAGTGTTGTCGATGAACTCGTAGGTAGGGCCACCAACAGCAGCGATCGCCTCTACCAAAGCCTGCAACGTCTGATCTGCCGCGATGGTGCCGTCATCTGCCGCGCCGCTGTTGTCCTGAATCTCTTGCAGGCCAACGATGTCTGGGGTGCCCAGGTTGCTGACGATTTGCTGAGCGATCACTCCCCAGCGTCCGTCCGCCACATCGGTATCACCATCGTCCTCATTTAGCTCTAGATTGAGCACGTTGTAGGTAGCAATCGTGAGCTGATCATCACCGCCGGTTAACGCGGTAGATTCTGGCGTAAGGGTCGCCTCTGCAACGACTTCAAAGCCCTCAGTCGGGATAATCTCGAAGTTGCCGAAGCCGTAGCCCACAACCCCAGTGACATCGCCGAGTAAGGCACCTGCATCGACAGTCGGCAGATCAAAGCCAGGCAGGACGCCAGAATCTGCGTCGATCTGAATTTTTTCGGGATTGAAGTCGTCGGGGCTAATGTTGAGGGTTTGGCGATCACTCAACCCTGTCGCATCCGCACCCTGATTAGCCACCGTAAAAATCTCACCAAAGCGGTTAGTGCCGTTTACAACTAGCAGATCTGCCGCCGTCACCCGCATTGCTTCAACCGACTCAAAAAAGTCAATGCCATCGTTCACCGGGTCAAAGGTGGCAAAGGCATCATCATCGATATTTTCAGCAGGTGGAACGCGGCCCCCGGCGCCGATGATGGTTGCGGCAGGCAGCGCGTTACCGGTCGATAGCGTCGTAATCGTCGGGCCGCCACCAATCTGAGTCGTCGACAGGTTGCGAGTGCCCACACCACCTGGGGTAAATTCAGAAACGCTGCCCGCGACCTCAAGCTCATCGCCGACAGTCACGCCGGGTTCGCCGCTGGTAAAGACAAACAGCGCGTCAGAAGTGGCAATGTCGCCGTCACCCACCGCATCTTGCAGATAGAAACCATTGGTATCAACCGCTGTAACAACGCCGCGAGTTGTCACCGAGGCACCGAGCAGCGCAGAGACATGTCCCACACCCTGAATGTCGTAAATCGGCGTCAGCGCATCGCCGATGCCATAGAAGGCAATCGTGCTAGAGACTTCATTGGCCACAGCAAGCAGCGGCTCACCGTTAGGACTTTTCTCCGCTGAGATGAAGGCGAACCCTTCCGGGGCAATGTCTGCATCGCTGCGCACATACTCGATAAACTCTGGCTGACTCGGATTAGAAAGGTCGTAAACCAATACACCGCCGCCTGCCCGCTCCAACCCGACAAAGGCATAGGGTTTACCGTCGATGATACCGGTCGTGATCGCCTCGGGCTCCGGGCCTTTGTTGTCCGAGCGGGTATCGACCTCAGCCGGATCGCCGTCGTTTGCGTTGAACAGTTCGGGCGTAAGCTCAGCGGTAATGCGCTCAATCTGCTCGCCGCTGTCAAAAATAATGCTGCCCTTGCTGTCAAGCACTGAGAAAGAGCGACCCCCGTAAGCCACCAGGCGGTCGAGGTCGCCGTCGCCGTCAGTATCGCCATCAATCGAAGAAATTGTCAGACGGCCCAGTTCCTCATCGGCTAGCAAACCATCGGCTGACAGGCGCGCCTCTAAAGCAGGGTCGAGGGATAGGCCGGTGCGCCCCAGAGAAACCACGTCGGCGATATCTTTCAGCCGAATGGCATCGCCCCGGCCCGGTTCGTCGGCATCGCCGCGATCATCGCCTTCGTTCGCGATGACGTAGAAAGTCTCGCCATTCGCTTCAAAAGCAGCAATCGAATCGGGCATGTACAGGCCGAAGACCGGCTGCGGCTTGATGTTGATAGCGTCATCGCGATCGCTTGCATCTAACCCATTACCCTCAGCGCTGTAATCCTTCAGTCCCAGCGGCTGAATACTGTCGACTGTAGCGCTCTCAATGTCGATGATGGCGATCGCATTGTTCTCTTGCAGCGTCACAAACGCCTGGGTTCCATCCGGCGACACCGCAATATATTCAGGCTCTAAGTCCTGCGCTGCCATCGCATCGGGGAAGAGCCGAACGCCATCTCCCCGCAGGTCAGCTTCTCGGCCGTTGAATCGCAGAAAATCAGCGGTCGAAACGTTTGCTTGCGAAAGGCTACCGAAGTCACCCGAAACATCAATGATGCTGACAGAGCCGTCCGGGTCAACCCCAAAGTCTGGGTCATCTTCATCGGTTTGAGGTTCGCCCTCATTGGCGACCAGCACCCTGCTGCCATCTGGGGTAAAGGTGACCATGTCCGGCAGCGGCCCGACTGTAAAGATTTTGACCGCATCGGGAATGTTGGCGGGCGTCTCAATCTGCGTCAAATTGACGACGGCCACTGCGCCGGGGTCGGTGAGCGCTTCTGCCCCTAGGGCGATCGCCAGCAAACCATTGTTGTAGGCAATACTGTTAGCCCCGGCAATCGGCGCGCCAAAGAACGCCAGATCAGCTGAGAAAACCTCCTGAGGGTTAGTAGGGTCGCTGATATCTAGGGCGTAAACAGTGGCGTTTCCGGAGACAGCATAGAGAAGCTGTCTAGCATCATCAAAAGCAACAATTTCAGCGCCAGTATCGCTGGTAAAGCTGCCGATCTGAGAGAGAGAGGGTGTCATGACTCCTAAAACCTGTTGAGAGTGACGAACTTTACATGCGCCTGACTGAAAGGG
Organism: Phormidesmis sp.; assembly: GCA_049646425.1. GTDB lineage: Bacteria > Cyanobacteriota > Cyanobacteriia > Phormidesmidales > Phormidesmidaceae > Phormidesmis. Next base: position 8,760 of record JBARVU010000425.1, read on the forward strand.
CATGGAGAAAGCGTCATAAAATCTAGACGGCACCTGGCCCTACCTGAGCCGGTACCCAATACACACCTGAACATTTCTGCTAAATAACTGTCATTGCTAACCGCTATGAACTGTGATTGACTGATGAACTGCCAATTCAAGCTATCAGAGTTTCTGCGGCAACAGGTAAAGAGAAGGTTATGGAAGTGTTATCAATGAATCGGTCGGTGCCTGAGTGTTTTCCTGGATATTTCTCGGAAGTGCCGTACCCGAGGAAGATAGATATTATCCGACCTTAGCCTGGCCTTAACCTGAGGACGACTATCATCCCCGATACTTCCTTATTGGGAGAAATGATAGGTATCATTAGGTTGAAGGTCACCTTCGAAGATGAAGACACTGACATGACAGCCTAATGCTTATAAAATGCCTACGGAAACCGAATCGTGCCAGATATTTCAGTCGTCATCTGTACCTACAACGGGGAAGCTCGTTTGCCTCAAGTATTAGAGAAATTGCGATCGCAGCAGCCTGACTGCCGCTGGGAAATCGTAGTTGTAGACAACAACAGCCAAGATCGCACTGCCGCCGTCGTTGCCAAATTTCAGCATAGCTGGCGAACAGATGTACCTTTGCGTTATTGTTTTGAAGCTGAGCAGGGCTTGGCCTTTGCCCGCCGCCGCGCGATTCGAGAAGTGCGCAGCCCGCTCATTGGCTTTCTAGACGATGACACCTGGCCTGACTCAAACTGGGTTGGCGCAGCCGTTCACTTTGGTCAGCAACACCCAGAAGCAGGCGCTTATGGGAGCAGTATTGAAGGCGTATACGAAACCACACCACCGCCCAATTTTGAACGGATTGCCTGCTGTTTGGCTATTGTCAACAGAGGCAACCAGCCCTTTCGGTACTCATCGGCGCAAGGCGTATTGCCTGCTGGGGCAGGAATGGTCATCCGGCGGCGGGCTTGGCTCACTCAAGTACCCACCAAACCTGCCCTTGCGGGGGTAAGAGCCGGGAGTCTCAAGGCCAAAGGCGAAGATGTCGAAACCCTCACCTACATTCGACAAGCCTGGGCAATTTGGCACAATCCAGCCATGAAGCTACACCATGTGATTCCAAAAGAGAGATTAGAACGTGACTATCTGCTCAACTTGTTCTGGCAAATTGGGCTCAGTCGCTACCCGCTCAGACGGCTTCGATACCGGCGCTGGCAGTGGCCGTTCATTGTCCCGATTTACTTTCTCAATGACCTGAGAAAAAGCTGCTGGCATCTCTCTAGAAGACTGTTAATGAGAAAATTTGAAACCGTGGAAGCCTGCGAATTTGCTCTCTTACTTGGCAGCTCGCTGAGCCCTTTTTTCTATCGCCGTCGTCCCCTGCCGACCGAACCAATCCTCAACGCTATCAGCTTCCCAATGATAATCGGCCAACACCTGCTGTAATGCCGCCTATTTTCTTTTTTATTCCATCCTCGCTCTGGCCTGATCACTTGCCTAACAGTCCTGACCAAAACTGGGCGGGTTATGGTCTAGGGCTCTATACCTGGACGATCCAAACCTGTTTGCGGCTCCGAGCAGCAGGTATTCCCTGTCAGCTCACCCAGCAGCTCCCGGATGAGGGGATTGTTCTCTGTCACAGCAACGCCTTTCGGGCGGCAGAAATTACGCCTGCGCCCAAGCGGCTGTTGGTTTGTCTGAAAGCAGAAGCGCCCTTCAGTGCGATCGCCCCCCTACACATCGTCCAAAATCCTGCCGAAGCGTCTGTGCCTGCCAAGCGCTTTTTTATCCCGCACTGGCCCCAGCCGCAGCTGATGCCACGTGAAACTAGCCGAGGCGATCGCTTCGAGACGCTGGCCTTTTTTGGGCATCAGGCCAGTCTGGCCCCTGAGCTACAGTCCGACCGCTGGCAATCAGCGCTTGCGGAGCGCGGTCTACGAGCCAAGGTGATTGCCAATACTAACGCCTGGAGCCAGTACAGCGGGCTCGATACCGGTTGGAATGACTACCGCGATGTGGATGCAGTAGTCGCGGTACGCTCGTTCAATCGGTGGCAGCGTCGGCTGACCAGCGGGTTCGCCTACAAACCAGCGACCAAGCTCTACAACGCGTGGCTAAGTGGCACCATCCCTATTTTGGGGGCTGAAAGTGCCTACCGGCAAACCGGCCAACGCGGCCAGGACTATGTAGAGATGCAGTCTTTTCAGGATCTTTTAAACAGTCTGGAGCTGCTCAAGGCAAAGGTTAGCTGGCGGCGATCGCTACTAGCCCAAGGTCAAATTCGCGCCCAAGATTTTACCGCTGAGAGTATCGTACGCCAGTGGCAGATCTTCCTGGAGCGGTGGGCTATCCCGGCCTATGCTGAGTGGTGTCGCTACGCTTCCTGGCAGCAGACGGCAATGCTCATGGCCCTACGCTCAGCTAGCTATGTTGATCGAGGCAACAGGCGCGGCCGTCGGCTTCTGCTGGCGGCACTGGCGGATCAAAACAGCCCGTAGTTACTATCAACAGATGACCAGTCAGGCATCATCGCTGACAGATCGGAATTTCAATCACAAACGTTGTCCCTTCACCCACCACCGCAGTGCAGCTAAGCTCTCCTTTATGTTTTTGAGTGACGATCTGATAGCTGATAGGCAGGCCCATGCCGGTACCTTTGCCCACCGGCTTCGTGGTAAAAAACGGATCGAACACGCTCTGCTGAACCTGCGGTGTCATGCCGGCGGCGTTGTCGGCGATCGCAATTCTCGCCATATCACCCGCTACCATCGTCCGAATCGTAATCGTGCTGGGATCCTTGCTTGTGTCTTGATAGCTACGTTCGGTATCTCTTTCTTCCAAAGCATCAATCGCGTTCGCCAAGATATTCATAAATACTTGGTTGAGCGATCCCGCATAGCACTCAACTGGCGGCAGCGCTGCGTATTCTTTTACAACAACAATTCCAGCGCGCGTTGAAGTACCCTTCAGCCGATGCTGCAAAATCAGCAGCGTACTGTCAATACCCTCGTGAATATCAACCGCTTTAGAGTCAGACTCATCCAGTCGAGAGAAATTGCGCAGCGACAGCACAATTTCTTGAATACGGGTTGTCCCCCCGTTCATTGAAGTCAGTATCTTTTTCAAGTCCGCTGTGAGAAATTCGATGTCAATTCGATCTCGTTGAGCGCTAACCTCATCAGGTGGCTGAGGAAAATGCTGGTGATAGAGCTGAATCAACTGCAGTATGTCTTCAGCGTATTGTTGGACATAGTCTAGATTGCCGTGGATAAAATTGACAGGGTTGTTGATCTCGTGAGCCACCCCTGCCACCATATGACCCAAAGCAGACATCTTTTCACTTTGCACCATCTGTAGCTGAGCCCGGCTCAGATCTTCTAGCGCTTGCTGCAAATCAGCTGTGCGCGCTTCTACCCGATGTTCGAGTTCAGCGTTTGCCTGCTCTAGCAAGCGAAATGAAGAACGAATTTTCTCCGCCATCTGGTTAAACGACGAGGCTAGTATGTCAAGCTCGTGGATGGGTGAGCGTTTTACAGTTTGTTCTAAATCGCCATTAGCGATCGCCTGACTTGCCCTGCCCAACTGTAAAATCGGACGGCTCACCCAGCGAGAGGTGTGAATACCGACAGCAGTAGCCACTGCCAAAGCCAAAAAACACAGTAGAACGGTCGTCCGATTGTTCGCATTCACTTGCGCCATAAAGTCTGACTCTGGCACAGCTACAACAATCAACCAATCGAGTCCATAGTCATCGCGCCAGGATTGCAGATGAATAAGTTGCCGCTGACCCTCAAAAAGCATGTCTAGCGACTGCTGGTCGGGAATCGCTGCAAAGCTGCCGAACTGCTCTTGGAGGAACTGACCCAGCGATCGCAACAGCGGATCAGGCACATTGAAAATGCTAAAGCGATCAGGTTCACCCGTCGGATCGCGGACAATTGACTGACTGCCAGAACTGGCAATCAACCGTCCATCTCGCTCCATGATAAAGACCTGACCATTTTCACTCACTTCGATCTTTTTCAGCGCATCGCTAATATCTGACAACAGCAGATCAATGCCGATAACGCCTAACAGCGCTTGCTGTTCGCTATAGATAGGCGCATTGGCCGAAACCGCAATAAAGTTATCGAAGCCTTCTGCAATATAAACCTGACTCCAGATAGGCTTGCCCGCCGCCGCAGTTTCTGTGTACCACTCATCCTTGAGGAAATCATAGTCCACAGAATCTAACATCGTCGTTAGATTGCCCTGCGCGTCGGCAGCATAGGTATCGTCGTTCAATTGCCCGCTAGGATGCTGAGTAACCACGATATCTTTACCATTAAACCAGCGGCCTGCCCCCGCAGCTGTCATATCGGCTAGCCCGTAGCCGTTATAGCTGAACTGCTCGAAGATCTGAGACTGCTTCCAAAAATAGCGTCCAGCGCTTTTGATATCCCCGAGATCAAGTAACCCTCGGTCAATCGCATCCAGATTCAGCTGATTGATCTGATGCGGCAATGCCAAATAGGTATCGAGATACTGGTCAACCCGAAAACTGATTTCCTGCTCTAGCTGTTGAGCGAGATCGTTGACTGTTCGCTGCCCGTTTTTGTACGAGAGGTAGCCCACCAGTCCCACCGCAGCGAAAACCTGGACGACAAAAGGCATGACCAGTACTCCGGAAAAAGGTATTGCCAGATTGCGCTTGCCAACCTCTCCAAAGCGTTCCCTTTTAAGATGACTCCGTCCAATTTTCATAAGCCTTGCAGGAATTTCCATCCATGTCTAGACTTCCCAGCAACCTATCACTTCTGCCAGTTCTCGTGGCACCGATAGCTCAACGTCAAAGCGTATGTCCGGATTGGGGTTGCCCTTGAAGCAGCGAGGCAACGGTCGCCACCAGTTCGTCAGGGTCAATCGGTTTAGCTAAATGGCGGTGAAACCCAGCCGCGATCGCCTGCTTAAAGTCACCTTCTCCGGCATAGGCCGTCAGGGCGATCGCCAGCATTTCTCCCCCTTTCTCAGCCGGTCGCTGACGAATCTGCCGTATCAGCGCATAGCCATCCATATCGGGCATACCCACATCGCTAATCAATACGTGGGGTACCGACTGATCAATCTCTCTCAGCGCTTCAGCCCCAGAGCCAGCCATTACAACAGTGGCATGTGCCTGCTCTAGGACAAAGGCCGTAATCTCTTGCGAGTCGGTCTCATCGTCGACAATGAGCAAACGTACATCCGTCAGGTCACCCTTGGCTGCACCTGAAATTCTCATGACAGGCAGATCACTCGCTGGCGGCGACAGTGGAATTGTCACCGTAAAAGCTGCGCCCTGATTCTCACCATCACTCTTTGCCCTAACCCGACCGCCATGCATTTCGACGAGCTGTCGGGTAATCGCCAGGCCCAGTCCCAATCCGCCAAACTGACGTGTGGTTGAATAGTCCTCCTGCCGGAAATGCTCGAATACGTAAGGCAAAAAGTCAGCGCTGATCCCCTTCCCGGTGTCCGCCACCCGAATTTGAGCCTGATTGTCGATAGCCGATAAAGCTACGCGAACTTCTCCCTGCTCCGGCGTAAACTTCACCGCATTCGAAAGCAAATTCCAGACTATCTGCTGTAGCCGTCCCGCATCGCCAACTACGACGCAGGGCGAAATCGTCGTTTCGATCTCGATAAACTTGGTCTCAGCGGCCAGTTGCACAGTATCTAACGCTGCCGCAATCACATCACTCAAATCTACTCGGGTCTTAACCAAGCTCATTTTGCCTCGAAGCACACGGGAGATATCAAGCAGATCGCCAATCAGCTGTACCTGAAGCTTGGCATTGCGCTCGATGGTGTCTAGGGCAATCGATGTTTTCTCGGGGCTAAGTTTGCCTCGTTTCAACAGCTGCGACCAACCCACAATTGGACTTAGCGGCGTTCGCAGTTCATGGGACACCACCGCCAAGAACTCATCTTTAATCCGGTTAGCGCGTTCAGCTGCTTCGCGCGCAGCTTTCTCACTCTGCAAAAGCTGTTCCCGTTCGATTTCAATGTGTCTCCGGTCGGTGACATCGCTGATCAGGGCCACAAAGCCCTCCACAGTCCCTGCTTTATTCAGCCGAGGCACGTAGGTTGCGCTCAAATAACAGGGGACATTGTTTTTAAGAAATGTCTCGTTCTCATAAGCAACCTGCTCTCCCGCCAAAACCCGTTCCACATAGGGACGGATGGCCTCGTACTCTAGTTCGCTCATCACCTCCCACAAATGTTTGCCATACATTTCTGCTGCTGAGAGGCCAAACCACTCTTCATAACCGCGATTGTTGAAGCGATAGCGCTGATCGGCATCGACAAAGGAGATCATCACAGGCACAGTATTTGTCACCGCGCTGAGTTCCGATTCTCGCTGCCGTAATGACTCTTGGGCTCGTTTGTGAGCACTCACATCCAACACAAACGCCACTAGCTCTTCCCGCGCTTCTCCGACCAAAGAAAACCCTATTAACACCGGCACCCGGCACCCGTCCTGATGAATATACTCCTTTTCATAGGGCAAGCAAGCGCCTGTTTTTTTGGCCTCTGTGATCGCCTGCTCATCTAAAGGTAAATACTCTGATGGTGTCATATCGATCCAGCACAGTCTGCCTGCGTGCAGGTCTTCGCGCGAATAGCCGACAATTCTCAGCATCTCGTCGTTGGCTTCGTGAACAGACCCAGATACATTGCCAAACAAAATTCCAACAACGTTGGCATCTACAAAGCTCTTGAGCTTCTCCTCACTCACCTTCAGCGCTTGTTCTGCAATCTGGCTGTTAGTGTTAGCGATCGCACTTGCCACCCGGCCCGCAATCAAATCAAGAAAAGCACTGTAGTCAGCATCTAGCTGGCGGGCAGGATTGATGCCCACTATCAGCAGTCGAGACAGATTCCTGCGGCGCAGAGCGCGAACCGGCAGTACTCGTGCCTGGTTTACCGGCAGAGCAAACGTACCCGTAGGAACCCCTCCAAACCGGTCTGACAAATCCTCAATAGTCACAGCAGATTGAGTATGCAACACCGATTCAAATCGCCACGGATCTGCCTCAGACATGTTGACAACTGGCGGCAGCGGTAATGTACCCAGTTCAATCGGCGTTTGTCCGCACAAGATGGCTTGTGTTTTAGCCGTATTGAGCTGGTACAAAGCGGCAAACGGGATATCAGCAGGATTGCGGGCCAGGACTTCGGCCGTTAGCTGATACACCTCGTCAATTGTTTTGGCATCGCCCGATTGGGTCGACAGGCTGGTTAGTGTTGCCAGCCGGCGGTCACTCAAAATCTGCTTGGTCGTCTCAATAATTACGGTAAAAACACCGCCCACAGTCCCCTTTTCCACAAGCAATGGGCTGTACGAGTAGGTATAGTAAGATTCTTCTAAATAACCAGCGCGAAAGACTGGAATCAGCAAATCTTCCATCCGGTTCGCAGCTTTGGTTTCGACAAGTTCGAAGAGCTGCGGCCCAATTACGTGCCAGCTCTCCGAGAAAATAGCCGCTGCCGGCTGACCCAGTGCCTGCGGATGCCGATCCCCTAAGATCGGCTGAAACGCCTCGTTATACAGCAGCCTAAAATCCTCACCCCACCAAATAACCATGGGAAAACGAGCGTTCAAACAGATGCTGACAGCTGTTGTCAGGCTGGAGGGCCATTCAGAAGTAGGGCCGAGCGGCGTCTGAGACCAATCGCATGACCGGATCAGCGCTCCCATCTCACCGCCACCCGCGAAGATATCTTCAGGCTCCATTCCGTCCATTACCTACACAATAAATAATCCAGAAAAGCAGCCCTAAATAACACTGCCAGTCATTGCCTATTCTGGTATTCCCGAGTAAAGACTACACACATCCATTACAAGCTATATGCCGGAAGGAATAGCACCCTCTATCTTTTGAAAGATTTTAGGTATGCCAAAGTTCTTAAGCACTGCGGAAAACGTTTCATCAAGCGCTAATGGAGTTGGACTAAGGCAACATGTAATCCTAAAGTCAGTTGCATAGCGGTCTAAGTTGTTGTTAAAAGAATAACTCGCACCTGAACTCAGCTCCAAACCTTTGTAAATGACCTTCACAGCCGGTATAGCATGGGGGATGAGGGCAGACTGGCTAGCTATATTCCAGAGCTGACAAAGGCCGATCCGAAGGCGTTCGGCATTAGCATCGTGACGACGGACGGCCAAATTTTTGCAGCGGGCGATGACCAGCAAAAGTTCACGATTCAGTCCATTTCAAAGGTGTTTGCCTACGGTCAAGCCTTGGAAGATCATGGGCGCGATGAACTGCTAGAGAAAGTCGGCGTAGAGCCCACGGACGATCCGTTTAATTCGCTGATTCGGTTGGATGAGGATTCTAAGCGGCCGTTTAAGCCAATGATTAATGCGGGCGTGATGGCGTAGCCTCTCCTGCGGAGAATCGCAACTACTAGCCTGATCAACGGCACCGATCCCACCAACAAACTCAACCCCCCTGCTCGCCATGTTCGAGCGCTACCTGGGTCATGAATTGGTGAGGGTACAGCCTTCATTTGTTTGATCTATCAATGGGTCGCTGTGTGTTCACCGATGCTACTGCCGAGAATTAGAAATGGTTTTATGAAAACAGCAAGCTACAGACATCTGCAACCCACTGTCTATCAGCTTCTTTGCCAGAGAAAGGCGTACTAGGCCGAAGCGACAAGTTGCTTGAACCCCTTGCCAGCAGAAAAGGCAGGCACTGTGGTGGCCGCTATTTTGAGAGATTCGCCGGTTTGAGGATTGCGGCCCTCCCGTGCCTTGCGCTCGCGGGGTTCAAAGCTGCCGAACCCGACAAGAGAAACTTTATCGCCACTGGCAACAGCTTCCATGATGGCTTCCACAGCCGCCGTCACAATAGCATCGGCATCCTTTTTAGAAACCTCAGCTTTGTCCGCAACGGCATCAATCAATTCATTTTTATTCATAAACTTAGTCTCATAACGGTATGAAAGTTTTACCACAAGGAATAGTAGAACGCAAGTACTATTAAACCCGTCTGTGGCATCCTAGACGGCTGTCATTCGATAGGTACTGTTCTGCCCTCGGTACCAATCGCCTGCACGCACACCCCCTGATAGCACATTCGAGATGCGATTGCGGGCTTTCAAATACTGCGCTTTCGGCATATCCTTGAAAAGCGCGTCCATGACTTCCGCTATCTTGAAGTCTTTCTCAGGTTGCGTCTCCAGTATCAGCCTGACTGCATCTGGAATCGATTCATTCTTCACACCGGGGCGGGTGTACTTTTGCCACGACGCGGCCCGACCATCTTTCTTTTTCTTCGGCGTTGCCTGTTTTCGCCGGGCTTCAGGCGCAGGTTGCGCTGCTTCGGGAGCCGGTTCTTCTATCGATGGGATAGCAAGAGGAAGCGAGGTTTCTACAATTTTTTCAGTGCCAGAAGCGGGCGCTTCTACAGTAAATACAGCGCCACCCTCGAACATCGGCATCACTGCCCGCACGCCGCGCAGCTGCTCGCGCACTTCTTGTAGCCGTGCGGTCAGGGTTTCTTCCTGAGTCGCCAGATCTGTCTCAATCGCTTGCAGTTGAGGTAATACAGTTATTGTCATAGATTGTGAATGTTGAACAGTTCTCTTACAGTCCATAATGTTAGCGTACTGTAGCCCAAAGCAACACAGCTAGAGAACATCAACGGATTAGCACTAACCGGCAAGCTGATCTCATAGTTCCGCCTGCGCCTTCAGAGCCCGCGCTATCAATACAGTTGGCCCGTACACGCATATAGCTAACCGCTGTATAGGAAAAAAGCTTGCGTAATGGGTAGAGAGGGCGCTTCACAGGCTAAACACAACGGTTGACATCCTGACGCTGGGCATTATTCACGAAGGCAGCGATTTTCCGCTCGTCTGGAGGTTACTCGACAAAGAAAGCTATATTTGTCCTACTCTAGGAGCAGGCAGAAGCAATCCAATACCGCTAGTACTCCGCAATGGTCAAGATTTTACATCTGTCAGATATTCATATGGGCGGCGGCTTCAACCACGGTCGGATCAATCCAGAGACAGGGCTGAATACGCGGCTAGAAGATTTCACTTTGGCGCTGAAGCGGTGTGTGGATAGTGCGATCGCTCAGCAGGTCGATCTGGTTCTCTTCGGCGGTGATGCCTTCCCCGATGCCACCCCGCCCCCCTACGTACAGCAGGCTTTTGCGGGCGAATTCTGCCGACTGGTAGCAGCAAATATTCCCACCGTATTGCTCGTCGGCAATCACGACCAGCACGCTCAGGGAGCGGGTGGGGCGAGTCTTTGCATCTATCGCACTCTGGGTGTTCCTGGCTTCATCGTCGGTGACACCCTTACGACTCACCGCATAGAAACCAAACGTGGCCCGGTGCAAGTTATTACGCTCCCCTGGCTGACGCGATCTACGCTGCTTACCCGGCCTGAGACTGAAGGGCTTTCGATGGGAGAAGTGGGAGAGTTGCTGCTAGATCGGCTGCGCGTGGTGCTCGAAGGAGAGATTCGCAAGCTCGACAAAGAGATTCCGACCGTGCTGCTCGCTCATTTGATGACGGACACAGCCCGGTATGGGGCAGAGCGTTTTCTAGCCGTTGGCAAAGGGTTCACGGTGCCGATGGCGATTCTCGCGCGAGATTGTTTTGACTACATTGCGCTGGGCCACGTTCATAGATATCAGGAAGTTTGCAAATCTCCTTTAGCCATTTATCCTGGCAGCATAGAGCGAGTAGACTTTAGCGAAGAGAAGGAAGACAAAGGCTATATTTTGCTAGAAGTGAGCAAAGGTAGTGCCGTCGCTGAGTTTTGCCCCCTTCCTGCCCGGGTATTTAAGACTTTTGAAATCGATCTCACTCAAGAAAAAGACCCCCAGCAGGCGCTACTGACAGCCGTTCAAAAAGAAGATATTTCGGAAAAAGTAATTCGACTTCTCTACCAGCTACGCGCTGATCAGGTAGAAGAAATTGATAACGGAGCTGTGGGTGAAGCACTGGCAGCAGCCCATAGCTACACAATTCAGCCTCAGCTCGTGAGTCAGCTCTCTCGCCCCCGACTGCCCGAACTCGGAGTAGATAGCTCGCTGTCGCCGATGAGCGCCCTCCAGTCCTATCTAGACAATCGAGAGGAGCTGAGCACCTTAGTGCCAGACATCTTAGAAGCGGCTCAGGGACTGCTCAACCAGGATCCGCATGGAGACAAAGCGATTGTCGCACCGGATGACGATGAGAGTGACGGTGCGATCGCCGATGAAGACACCCGCCAACTCAGACTGCTGTAATTACCCAGATCCTAGTCTAAAATAGAGCATCACAAAACGGATGTACTGAATCTGCCATGGTTGCCACGCAAGACTTAATGACGCAAACAGGCACCTACTTGCCTAGCGACTTATACAGCGACGAACCCGAAATGGAATCAGACCTACATTTGCGGCAAATGCTTTTGCTCATCAGCTGTCTGGACTTGCTTTGGCAAGACCGGGACGACTTTTATGCCTCCGGCAATATGACAGTCTACTACAGCTCCAAAAAGATAAAAACTCGCGACTTCAGAGGGCCTGACTTTATGGTCGCGCTTGGCACTCAGCGCTATCCTCGTAAAAGCTGGGTCGTCTGGGAAGAAGAGGGTAAGTATCCCAACCTCATCATAGAAATTCTCTCTGATAGCACTGCCAATACTGACCGCACCACGAAAAAAGAGCTTTACCAAGATACTTTTCGCACCCCTGATTATTTTTGGTTCGATCCTGATACGCAAGAATTCGAGGGATTTGTTTTAGTAGGGGGTAGCTACCAGCCTATTTCACCCAATGAAGTAGGACATCTGTGGAGTCAGCAGTTGCAGCTGTTTTTAGGCATCCACAACTCACAGCTTCGTTACTTCACCCCAGAGGGTCAACTGGTGCCCACTCCCCTTGAAGCCGCTCAGGAAGCCCAGCAACAAGCTCAGGAAGCCCAGCAACAAAACGACCGTCTAGCTGCCAAACTGCGCGAGCTTGGGGTTGACCCTAACACGCTATAGCTAAAACTACGCATATCGATCAGACTCAAACGGGCAACCTAACACTGATTCAGTTTCTGTTTAGGATGCTATGGAAGCTCAAGTTGCAGCCGCGCTAGAAGTCAGCGATTATCAGCAGGTTACTCGACTGCTCAAGCAGTGGCAGGCAACTGATCCGAGCAATCCGCTGCTGAGGCTGTATGCCGCCCTGCTGCAAGAGCGAACGAACCGATTGGAGGCGGCTGAAGCCAACTATCTAAAGCTACTGAAGCAGTCCTCTAGCAATAAGATGATGAGTCAGGCTCGGGCTGGGTTAGAGCGGATTCAACAGCGGCAAAAGGCGCAAAAGGCTGAAGCGCTGGAGCAGGCCAGGAAAATATCTGGAGGAGATGAGGGGGCGATTTTAGCAGTCGCCGCCCCGTCCGAAGCTGACCGTCAGGAGGCGATCGCCGGACTCGCCCAAGTCTTCAACCTCGACCCCTACACCGCCCGGCTAAAACTGCCGCCTAGCGGCTTTCGCCTCTATCGCACTGGCCCCTGGGGTGAAGTCAGCTACTACGCTCGGAGCCTAAAACAGGCCCACATACCAACGCTCACGGCCAAAGTCAGTGAGATCAAAGCGCTCCAGACTTTTCAGGTTTGTTACTTCAAGGCGTTCACGCCCCAGCCTACTGTCCTCTGTAAAAATGCGGCAGGTCAGCTAGGCACCATCAGCTTTGACTGGGTAGAAGTCAGTCAGCGGGTCAGCGGTCAGCTGCCGATTTTTGAGCAGGTGATAGACCTCGGACCCTGGGGCAAGACCGTGCACAAGGAGAAAGTGCAGGACTATGCGCAGGTAGAAGACTTTCACTTAGCGGGCAGGCAGATTGTTTTGAGGCTGTGCGATCGCCTCTACCAGTACCAAAAAGGCATCTCCTTGAGCCAGGGCAACGAACTCAACAGCCGCATTCAGTGGAACCAACTCCTCAGCCAGCTCAACCGATCCATCAACGCCCCTCACCACAACGACTTCACCCGCTTCGGAAAAAGCGCCTTAGAATTCATCAACCTGCTCCCCCCTATCTACCCGAACCTCGACATTGACCGCCGCGCTCCGAGCCATTGGGATCAGGCATTCCACCTTTACAGCAGCCTTTGCTATTTGAATAGTTGAGTCGCTACAAGGGAGCGTATGAAAGCAAGTATATAATGAGTCCAAGAGCAGTTTCTGGAAGCACAGGCTATGACACAGCAGCTAATCACAATCATTCAGGAAGCTGAGTCTCTTTCAGTAGAGGAGCAGCTCACGCTCAT
>JBARVU010000426.1:0-8663 GCA_049646425.1 Phormidesmis sp.
ATACAATTTTACGATTGTTGTGGACGAGCCACATAGTTCCAGTTAGGGAGAAAGTCATCAAAGATAATGGGCATCTGCTGCTTAAACTCATCAGAGGCTTTTCTCCCGGTTTCGTAGACGGCATCAATGATAGTCGAAAATACCTTTAGGCCGGTTTTGGTAGAGGCTTTAGCCATGAGCGCTTGAATCTGCTCGACTGACTCAAAAATAACCCCTCGGCAAACCCGTGAGAGGTGCGGAAATAAGCGATGCTCAATAGGATTGTACTTGGAAGTATAGGGCGGATAGTGGGCGATGCGAATTTCGATATTCAAATCATTCGCTAGCTGTTGAAGGTCTTGCTTAAAGATATAGAACCGTGAGCCATTACTGCCGCCGCCGTCGCAAAGTAATAGAATCGCAGTCGCCTCGGCATAAGCTTTTTTGCCATGCTCTGTCCACCAATAGTAGATGGAATCACAGGCAAATTCTGAGGTGTCTCGACTCGTTCCGATTTGGACATAGCCCAGATTTTTAGTGACGTCGTAAAGTCCATGAGGAACCGCTACGCCCTCTGCTAATGTCGGCCAGTCGTGGTCGTAGACCTGGATAGCTTCAGTATTGTAGGTGTAGCCCTCTCGGTACAGCGGCCCAATCAGCTCTTTTTTTTGTATCCATACTCATCACCGGATTACCCTCAGCCTCGTACCGTTGCTTCAGCTGCTGAATATTCTTAAACTGCTCATCGCGGTCAGGATGACTACCCGTGGCCAACGTTTTACTCGCTCGGCGACGGCGATAGTTGTGTTTCTTGAGTAATTGGTCAACGACCGTCACGCTCACGCTGATGCCTTCAGCTTTTAGCAACGCTGCAATCTCTGGCCGGTTTAAGTTCGTCCATTTCACTTTTTCGTCCATCGGGGAACCTGCCGTCTGGTCACTCAGCACTTTTAGAAAAACCTCATCTAGCTCTGGAAGCTTCTCAAATGATGACTTGCGACCGCCGCCTGCTTGACGGTTTTTGCCCGGTGCTAAAGGCAGTTCGTCAGACAGTTCTGTCATCCCGAACTTGACTGTGCGATAGTCGCAGCCCAGTAGATTGCTGATGTAACGCATCCCGCCATGACCAAGCTTTGCCGCTTCTATGCCTGCATATCGTCTACGGTCTTTCTCTGATAGAGACTGGTAATACCGCTGCATCTGTTGTTCGATAGGTCGGGGATAGTTGGTAGCCATAGACGCGTACCCTTTATAGAATTTAGCTTATTCTACTACCTCCAAAGATGAATCTTATATAATCCCCGTTCCTTAGTCGTGGCATCGTAGGTGACGCGCTCAGCTAACTTCAACGTTTCGTTAGACATAGTACCTCGCTGCTTCTACTTTCAAGTATGGCAAGTTGGCCTGACACAACGCTATTGCCGCTCGCGTATGTTTGGCTGTGGTGGTGTGCTGATGCTTACGGCCTTTTTCTAACACGCTCACCTCATCCCCTGAAATGTCTATTTTTTTAGTCCTCGCGCACTGGCACCACTTCGCCTTCTGTGTAGGCGCAGGCATACTTCAGCTGCGCTGTGGTTCGGTCGAGTGACCTGAGCGATCGCATCGGTAGGCATCCTCGCCTAAGCTGCCCTCGGCCTGTAGCGCTGCTCTCAAGTCTGCTGTCAGCGCTAACCGCTCTACATTCGTACCGCTCAATATCAACTTTTGGTACTCTCCATAGTCTTACCCACTGGCATAGTCCAGACAGATCCTGGATAAATAGCCCTTGCGACAGATGGCAGATGGCTATGAGCGCGTCGTCAGAGATACTTTTCTTAACAATCCGGGGAAGCCGGTTATCATGTTTAGGGAATTGATATTTCTTAATATGACGTCGTCTGACTCTTCAAAACCTACTTTTCGGCAGAGGCTAAAAGGCTTTGTTGAGCGACGACTCTTACTGGGGCAGCCGCTGACCTTAGAGCTGAGCGCCATTTTACTGGTGTACTTCGTTCAGGGGATTTTGGGGCTGGCCCGGCTGGCGGTGAGTTTTTTCCTCAAGGACGATATTGCCCTCTCGCCTGCGGAAGTGTCGGCCTTGATGGGGATCGCGGCGCTGCCTTGGACAATCAAGCCGGTGTTTGGCTTTTTGTCTGATGGACTGCCGATCTTTCGCTATCGGCGGCGGCCTTATTTGGTTATTTCAGGGATATTGGGGGCGATCGCCTGGCTATCCATGGCCACTCTCGTCCATACCCCAATCGCGGCCACCGCTGCGATTCTGCTCTCCTCACTATCGGTAGCGATTTCTGACGTTATTGTCGATTCGCTGGTCGTTGAACGCGTCCGCGAAGAAGGCCAAGCGGAAGCGGGAACATTGCAGTCTTTAGCCTGGGGAGCTTCCGCTGTAGGGGGCCTGATGACTGCCTATTTAGGCGGCATTCTGCTAGAGCACACAAGCACCCAGGTTATTTTTGAGATCACAGCTAGTTTTCCGCTGGTGGTCTCAGCAGCTGCCTGGCTGATTTCAGAAGATCCGGTGAGCGAGCAGTCTAATTTACAGGTTGTAGCCGAGCAAGTGCGCTTGCTAAAGGGTGCGATCTCTCAAAAAGCGATCTGGATGCCCGCTCTATTTTTGTTTTTATGGCAGGCTACCCCGACCGCTGACTCTGCCTTTTTCTTCTTTTCCACGAACGAACTGGGATTTGAGCCTGAATTTTTGGGACGGGTACGGCTGGTGACGAATCTGGCGTCGCTGATTGGCATCTGGGTTTTTCAGCGGTTTCTCAAGGAAGTCTCTTTCCGCAAGATTTTTGGTTGGTCCACGGTGATTTCAGCAGTGCTTGGAATGACAACGCTGCTGCTGGTCACACATGCCAACCGGGCGATAGGGATCGGCGACCAGTGGTTTAGCTTGGGCGATAGCCTCATCTTGACCGTCGCCGGACAAATTGCCTTTATGCCGGTGCTGGTTCTATCTGCGCGGCTGTGCCCACCAGGTGTAGAAGCCACCTTATTTGCCCTGCTAATGTCGGTTGTCAATCTGTCGGGTTTGTTTTCGCATGAGCTGGGGGCTTTGCTGACGCACTGGCTACAGGTTACCGAAACTGACTTTAGTAACCTTTGGGTGCTGGTGTTGATTACCAATCTTTCGACTCTGCTACCGTTGCCGCTGCTGGGTCTGCTGCCTCAGACTTCAGCCGTACAGTCATCAGATTCTGAGGAGAGCGCTAGCGAGTCGGGCTTGATTCCTCAAGGAGAGCCTATTTTGGCACTGACCGCCCCCGAGATAACCGATGAGGCTGCCGTGCGCTTAGATGTCACCTTGTAACGTTCACGCGATAGAGATTAGCGGTTAGCTGCTCTTTGACCGATCCTGATTGATTCTTTGTCCTCATCTACAAATAAACACTTTTCTAAACGATGCAAACGCTTCAACCGCCTGCTAGTGACGCTGCTTCATACACCCGAGAAGACTGGAAAAGTGGCTA
Organism: Phormidesmis sp.; assembly: GCA_049646425.1. GTDB lineage: Bacteria > Cyanobacteriota > Cyanobacteriia > Phormidesmidales > Phormidesmidaceae > Phormidesmis. The sequence goes on from JBARVU010000426.1 coordinate 3,453, forward strand.
TGACTCTCAGCCGCAAGAATTTGCCTATTGGATAGACGACATCGAGGGCAAAATTCCCAGCGATCTTTTCGGTACCATTTTCCGCAATGGGCCAGGGCTGACGGATATTAATGGCTATCGGTTACGCCATCCCTTTGACGGCGACGGCATGATCAGCTCTATTGCCTTTGACCAAGGCCGTGCTTTCTACCGCAACCGATTTGTGCGCACGGCGGGATATGTCGCTGAGCAAAAGAGCGGTAAGCCTGAGTATCGAGGCGTCTTTGGCACTCAAAAGCCGGGGGGCTGGTTGGCCAATGCCTTCGACCTCAGACTCAAGAATATTGCCAACACCCATATTGTTTATTGGGGGGGTAAGCTGCTGGCGCTGTGGGAAGCCGCTGAGCCTCATCGGCTCGATCCGCATACGTTGGAAACTGTCGGACTAGATTACCTGGACGGACTGCTCAATCCCGGCGATGCCTTTGCGGCTCATCCTAAGTTTGATCCGGACTGTCAGGGCGAAGAACGCCTGGTCAACTTCGGTATCAAAGCGGGGCTTTCCAGCACTATTCGCCTGTTTGAATTTAGCCCTGACGGGTCGGTGGTCAGTCAGCACCGCCACAGCATTCCGGGCTTTGCCTTTCTCCACGACTTTGCGATTACGCCTAACTATTGCGTCTTTGTGCAAAATCCGGTGAGCTTTAACCCGCTGCCTTTTATTACAGGCTTCAAGGGTGCTGCCGAATGCATTCAGTTCAACCCTAAACAACCCACGAAAATTGTCGTCATTCCTCGCAACGGACAGGACGAGGTACGCTTCTTTGACACTGATCCTTGCTTCGTTTTCCATCATGCCAATGCCTATGAGGTAGACGGCAGGCTAGTCTTAGATTCGATTTGCTATGACAGCTTCCCGAGTATCGACGAGGGTGTGGACTATAGCGAGGTAGACTTTGACCATGTCCCGGCTAGTCAGCTTTGGCGCTTTACGGTCGATCTGGCCACTGGCTCGGTGGATGTGAACGTGCTGATCGAGCGCTACTGTGAGTTTCCAGCAGTACATCCTCAGTATGTAGGCCGCGATTATCGCTATCTGTACATCGGTGCGACCCATAGCACGACGGGCAACGCGCCTTTGCAGGCATTGCTCAAGCGAGATATGAAAACGGGTGAAGAGCAGATATGGAGTGCGGCTCCTCGGGGGTTTGGCGGAGAGCCGCTGTTTGTGCCGCGTCCAAACAGTACGCAGGAGGAAGCGGGCTGGATTCTGCTGTGGATTTATAATGCTGAGCGCGATCGCACTGAACTTGCCATCTTCAACGCCGAGGACATCACCGCTGGCCCCATCGCCAAGCTAAATCTCAAGCACCATGTCCCTTATGGCCTCCACGGTAGCTTTACCCCTCACTACTTTGGGCCGCAAGCGTCATAGCGATAGCAGGCATTGCTGATAGCTTAGACCGTCTTAGACCGTTTCGCTGACAAATTCGACAGCGAGGGGGGCTGCTAGCGTTTGGGCTTTAGTTGCCAGAAGAGAGGCTAGGTGGGTGCGCAGACGAACGCCCTGCTGCGGATCGGCAACGTAAATCTGGCCCCCCTGCTTTCTAAACAGAGGTAGCTCTGCCAGCATCTCGTAGGTGGCAGTCTCGGCAGACTGAGCGCTGATCAGCGGGCGATCGCCCTCACTCGGCACTAGCCCAGGCGGGAGATGTCCCTCGATGAGCGCTAAAATATGGGACTGACAGAGCTGAGTATCTACTCCCCGCTGCGCGAGCAGATGCAGAATGCCGCCAGCCGGCAGCGGCTGATCGGGCAGTATGCGCAGCAGTTCCGACAGCAAAAAGTAATCATTATATTGATGGCGATTAGCATCGAGCACGAGCGGATAGTGACACAGATTAGCTAACCCATAGGCCACCCGACTACAGCTATTGGAATACTCACCGGTGTAAGTGTCCTGAATGATCGTGGCGTTGGGAAACTTCTGACGCAGCCAGCTGGCGATCGCCTGCAAAGAGGCCGAGCCGCCGGTACAAACGACTTGCTTCACTGCCTGGTCAGACAGTCCGCTTTGGCTGAGCAGGCCGCTCACCTGCCGGTTAATTCGCTGCACATAAGGCAAGAATATCTTCGACTCTAAGTCTTTGCTCTCTATCACCCAGTGATGGCCACCTAGCGACAGCTCATACTGCTCTTCCGTCTGTAAAGCCAGCTTGATCTGGCGAGCCGCCGCCAATACCTGTCGTCCCAAGTCTGAGTCATTCAGGCGCTGCCGTAAGCGATGGCGCTTAAGCCGGTCGACCTCACCGGCTTGAGGGAGATTTAGCCGGTGCAGTCCCAAGCTTCGCCAGATCTCTGCCTCATCCCCTGTGGCAGCGTTCGGCTCCCCTAACTCGCCCTGCACAGGTCGATCCAGTAGCTGACAGACAATATCTTGATCGATGCTGTCGCCTGCGTAAGCAAAGCTTCGCAGGGCAAAATCACGGTAGCTGAGCTGATCGAGTTCTGCGGGGAGATTGGCGATCGCCGATTCCGTCAACGTTGCCCCGGCGCTGATCACCACAGTTCCCCCTGACCAGTTGCAGTTGTAGAGGCCGGGCTGCTGGTCGTCCTGCTCGTTGGCGAGCTGAGAATTGGGCAGGGCCGAGAGGAGGGCGGCGATCGCCTCTTCCACAAACAGCACCTGGTCAGGACGGCTGACAACACCCGCTGCCAGCACCGCCTCACGAACGTTAAAGCTGTAGGTATCAGGCCAGTTATTGGGATAGCCCACCATCACCCCCTGCAAATCAGCCAGCGCAGCGCGCAAAGCAGGCGCTTTCATTTCCATCGCGTGACAGCTCAAAGCATCGGCGCTAAGTGTCTTCAACAACTCCACGAGCGCCAGCTGCACAGACAAAAGCGGCAGCACTCCCTGGTCAGACCACTGAATCAAAGGCTCTCCCGACTCCTCGTGTGGAATTCCGATCTTGATCAGTGGCTTGATCTGACGCAATAGTTGCCCTTCCTGCGGTAGGGCTGCCAGTCCGATGTCCTCCTCTACGGTCTTGAGGAAACCGTTCTCACCAGTGACGACGGGTGCGACCGCAGGTAGTCGAAAGCGATCACCCTGATCGTCGCCGGCTGTATTCCAGCACAGCGGATAGACCTGATCGCTTAGTTTGTTTATCAGCACAGCCGATAGACCTGTTGTACCCAGATCAATGCCTAAGAACCATTCTGCGGGCTGAGGATCTATTGCATCGTCATCGCCCTCATCTATCATCGCCGCCTGCTGTGGCCGATCACTGGTTGCACAAGTATCTGATTGCGCTGAGGCGGCATCGGTAGGGCTCGATAACGCTGGAAACAATTCAGATAGATCGTGATCAAATGAGCGCGGCGTCTCAGGAAATAAGTCAACTGTGGAATCCTCTAAAGTGCTGGGAGATTCGATATCCCAATCCAAAGATCCGCCCGCTGGTGTAGCCAACATCTCCGTCAAGTCAGCAGTTGAACTCACAGCGCTAAAAAAGTCTAGATCGTCATCAAAGTCTTCTGGGTGCGAAGATACAGTCTCGACCGTTCCAGGCAAATCGACCAGATCATTCTCAAAGCTACTTTCTGGTGGCTCATCTAATATTTCTTCCAGGGCGCTCCAGGTGTTCTCTTCCTCTTCAGGTAAGCTCTCACTTCCAGGCAGTGGCTCTTCGAGCAGGCTATCAAGCTGACGATATGTCGATAGCGCTTCATCCTCGACTTCAAGCTCACTTTCTGGCCTGCCTTCTCGCTCAGCCTCAAGGCTATCGTCGGGCGCAGCTTCAGGATCATTCTCAAACTCAATCTCGAAACCATCTTCAGGCATCAGCTGGTTGTCTAGCTCAACCTCAGGCTCATTTTCTGACGCTACCTCAAGCTTATCTTCCGGCGCTAGCTGACCTATCTCAACCTCAAGTTCGCTGTCGAGCTGGCTTTCTGAGTCATCCTCCAGCTCGCGGTTGGGCTCTTCGAGCATATTGTCTTGCTCAGCTTCGAGTTCCTCAGCTTCGAATTCCCCAACTTCAAGTTCCTCAGCTTCGAGCTTCCCAACTTCAAGCTCATTATCGGGCTGACCTTCTTGCGCAACTTCGAGATTCTCAACTTCGAGCTCATCGTCGGACTTGCCTTCTTGCTCAATCTCAGACTCATTTCCAGGCGCAAGCAGGTCCTCTAGCTCAACTTCGAGCCCGTTGTTAGGGCGCTCTGACGCTACCTCTAGCTCAAACTCACTTTCAGGCTCATCCTCCGATTCAGGCTCGAACCCAGCTTCAGCTTCGTTGTCAAGCTCATTCTCTACCCCAAACTCAGGCTCACGTTCTAACTCAATCTCAAGCCCAGCTTCAGCTTCGTCTTCTAATTCAGTCTCTAGCTCAGCTTCAGCTTCAAAATCATTAGATGGTTTGACATCGGGCTCACTCTCTAATTCGACTCCAAGTTCATTCCCAAACTGGTTTTCCAGTTCGATCTCAATTTCGTTTGGTGGGTCATTCTCTAGCTCGATTTCAAGTTCATGCGCTGGCTGATTTTCTGGCTCAACCTCAGGCTCGCTTTGAGACTCATTCTCTCGCTCGAACTCAAGTTCACTCTCTACCTCGTTCGCTAGCTCGACTTCAATTCCGGTTTGAGGTCCGTCCTCTAGATTGACTTCGATTCCGGCGGGGAGTTCGGTCTCTCGTTCAGTGTCTGGTACATGCTCTCGTTCAGCTTCTGGCTCATCTGGAATTAGTGCCGACTCTAGCGGCTCAGTCACCTGTGAAAGAATCTCTGGCGGTGGAGTAACCGCTTCAAAAACCACTACTTCTTCTAAATCAGACATCAGCGTATCAGGCTCGCTATCAGCCATTGCCATCGCAGTGCGTTCCGCATCTCGGCTGGCCGCTTCTAGTTCGGCGACCAAAGCATCTGGCATCTTATCTTCCTGCCCACCCAGGGCTAAATCATCTCCAACAAGATCTTCATCTGCCTCTGGAATGTCAGGAACTATGGCTGATTCTGGATGTTCGTCTAGTTGCTCAGTTGTATCCCCTTCCACGTCCTGTTCACTGGCATCCTGCTCAACGATACCGGCAATAGGCTCTGTGTAGGATGCTGTCACTTCAGAGTCGTTAGCCAAATCACGGGGGGCACCGAAATCTGGTAGTACCGCCGCCAGTTCTGCCGCTTCGTCTGTTTGAAAATCGAATGTTGGGGAGTCTGGCCGCTGTAGATCAG
>JBARVU010000427.1:0-4114 GCA_049646425.1 Phormidesmis sp.
CAACTGGACAGTTCGAAGTTTCTCTCTATATAACTGCTCGTAAGCCCCGAACATTGCAATACCCCAAAGCGGGAAATATTCGAAATTATACGAGCGACAAACGAACTGACTGATTAACGGAGCGGAATTAAGGCCCGACAGCTCGGAAGAACCTCGGTTAAATGTCACCTGACTATTTTTCTACCGTGAGAGCCCAGCACTCAAGTAGCTACAACTCTATAGTGATCTGAAGAATACAGCCATCTCCTCTAGAAAGCGTTACTGTCAAAACGACCAAGCTATTGCCCGTGTAGGTAGTCTATGGACGTTTCTGTGATTGGCGCGAGCGGTGACTGCGGCCGGGAGATCGTCTCCCGGCTGGTCGCACTCGGGGCTCTGATGCCCACTGAACGACTGCAACTCGTGGGCCGCGAAGGTGGCCGCAGCAGTAAAATTCTCTATGGACTGTGCAGCGATCTTAGTGACGCCTATGCTGAGAAGGCCCCTGTGCTTGACGTGGCTCTGGCTCCAGAAGATATTGTTGCCGATGTGATTGTGATGACGGCAGGCGCAACGGTTGGTGGCGACACGGTCACTCGCTCAGCACTATCGGCCACCAACCTGCCGATTTTTGAAAGCTATGCCAAGGCGATCGCCCAGCACGGCTACGGTCACGAAGTCGTGATCATCGTCACCAACCCGGTAGAGCTTGCGGTAGAAGTCTTCAGCCGTCACCTAGGTAGGCACCGGGTGATCGGCGTTGGCGCTTATTCTGATTCTTTGCGCTTCCGTCGGGAGATTGCCGCTGACTTAGGCATTCGTCGTCAGCTCGTGCAGGGCTTTATCGTCGGCGAACATGGCGAAGGCATGGTGCCCCTCTGGAGCAGCGTTAAAATTCACGGCATGACCTCGGACGAGCTGCGAAATGCGCGGCGACAGCTCCAAAGAGCGAGAACCGTCGGCCAGTTTCCTGAGGAAGTTGCCCGGGAAAAAGAGGTGGTAATGGGCTACCTTGAGGCGGGCAAAGTGGCTCAAGCCTACAGCTATGTCGACAGCCTACCGCCCGACTTACGGGTTGTCGTCAAGCCTTTCGTCACTCACATCTCAGGGGCAAAAACCATCGCCGCCACTGCTAATGTCACCACCGATCTGGTGCAAAATCTTCTAGAAGGTAGAGAGATGGTGGTGTGCGGACAGGTACAGCTCGACGGTGAATTTTACGGTCTGCGAACCCCGCTGGGCGTACCGATTGTGGTGACGCCCAACGGCTGGACTCAGGTGGTACCCCTACAGCTATGGGCCGAAGAGGCGGATTTACTACAGACCGCTGCCGCTCAGCTCAATCAGCGACTCAAAGAGGACTTACAGCATGGCTAGCAGCGTGAATGAACTTGCCAGCGGGGCAGCTAGTCAGCGATGGGTCTTTGTCGTGCGCGTTTTAGACAAGCCTGGAACGTTGACCGCTGCTGCTGCCGTTTTTTCCAATCGAGGCATTTCTTTAGAAGGCATTTTGGGCAGCGGCATTGGGGCGACTGCAATAGAAGACGGGCGGCTGATTTTGAACTTCCAGGCCACTGCCCCTAAGCAAGATCTGCTGCGGCGAGCCTTAGAGCGACTGCCAGATGTCTTTCGAGTCGATGCCTACGCCTATGATGATGAACGGCTAAGAGCGATCGCCATTGCCAAACTCACCCCTACCACCAAAACACTCAATGACGACGACAGCTACGCCATTGAAACTGTCGCTCAAACTAAAACCGAGCGCGTGGTCATGCTCAACGGTACGCCACCTGCGGTCGAAAGCGCGATCGCCCAGTTCCGTCAGCAAAATCAGCTCAAAGATGTCGTCATGTCCTACATCGCTATTTAAAAATCATCCTTTAAAGGGCTATTACGCATCGAGTTCTCTTCGCCCTTCGAGTGCCCTTGCCAGAGTCACTTCATCGGCATACTCCAAATCTCCGCCCATGGGTAAGCCAAAAGCAATACGGGTCACCCGAGTAAAAGGCTTCAGCAACTGACCGACATACAGTGTCGTTGTGTCGCCCTCGATACTAGGACTGATGGCCAAAATGGCTTCATTAATATCTTCTTTATTCACTCTATGCACGAGCTGACCAATGTTGAGCTGTTCCGGGCCAATGCCATCCATCGGCGAAATTAGCCCGCCCAAAACGTGATACCTACCCTTAAACTCACGCGTTTTCTCTAAGGCAATCACATCGCGAGAATCAGCGACGACTCAGATTGTGTGATGATCGCGCCTGGGTGAGCGGCAGATATCGCAGACCGGCTCAGCCGAGAGATGAAAGCATTGGGAACACTGCCCAACCTGCTGTTTTGCCTCAATCAGCGCATTGGCCAGGGCGCGGACTTCGGCGTCGGGACGCTTGAGCATGTGCATTGCCAGGCGCTGAGCCGACTTTGGCCCAATTCCAGGCAGGCGCTGAAATTCTTCAATGAGTTTGGCGAGGGGGCGAGTGTAAATGGTTAGGGCTCCTTGATCTTTGAGGCTTACTCTTCGGGGGGGGCTTCGGGGGCGGGTGGGGCCACTTCTTCGCTTTTGCCGCGCACGGGAGGCAGCGCTTCAACCAGGCCCATTTCAAAGGCGGCATCGGGCAGCTGGCCGACCAGATATTTGCCCGGTTCAAACAGCCCGCTCGGGGTCATGCAGACCTGGCGCAGCTCTACCATTGCCGTCTCGGGAAACATATCGCGCGATCGCCGACTTTCTATCGTCATTACAATCCTTGGTTACTCCAGGTAGCGCAGTGGATGCCTGCCTTATTCATCGATTTGCCAGTACTCGTGTGTGTAGTCCTGGTCGAGGATCTTCTTCGGGCGCATAATCAATATAACGCCGCCGAGGAGTTGCGTTTGAGGGGCCTCGTCAAACCAGCAAATATCGAGCTGACCGTCCCCATCTACAACAAAGTAGCTGAACTCGTCCCACTGGCGCTTGGCCCGGTCCACCACAACCATCACCGGCTCAGTGGCCGCAACATCATCCGGGGAATTTGGTAGCTGGCCATAGTTGGCCAGCAGGGCAATGGGATCTTCGGCCTTGAGAATGACCTGCCAGCCGGGCACCGGCAGCCAAGCGCCTGTGCCCGAAAACTTCACCATGCCAAAGGGCTCCTCTGGGCTGGCCCCCGGAACGTCTTTATAGTCAGAGACAGGCAGAGGTAGCTGACCTGCAACCGGCACGATAATGGGCGAATCAGCTTCGTTTTCTAAGCGGAAGAGGGGCAAGCGCGGCGCAGGTTTTTGCTGAGTAACCGTGAAGTCGGTCAGGAGTTTTTCGATTTTGCTGCGGGCACTGTCGCTGGTTGCAAACCTTAGGCTTTGGGCAATCAGGCGCGATCGCGCCTGCAAATCACCCTGCTGACGGGCCAATCGCCAGTAGTGATAGGCCGCCGCATCGCCCATGGTTTTCTCAAAGCCCGGCGGCGGTGTATCGCTGTAGGAGAAATCTTTCAGCGCTTTGACAATGTCCTTTACCTGCTCGCTGTCGAGCCCGTTGCTAAAGGCAAAGTCTGCGGCGGCGGCACGGTCATCCTTGGATAAAATCCTAAACTCGTAGAGGCTGTCGCTGCCTCGCGTTTGGTAGTGCGCTTTCGCCTTTTCGCTAACACCACCGACAACCATCGAGTCAAACACCTGAGCGGCGACGGTCAGCTGATTTTGCTGAATAGGTTCGAAGCCAGTCTCTTCAAAAACATCCTGAGGACTCATGCCCGTTTTTTGCAGGGTTTGACAGGCTTTGCCCCACTCTACCCAGTCCCCTTCCTTACGGCGAAGCTGGTTCTTGAGCGTGTCGATAGCGGCCTGAGTCGTCGTTTGAGGATCAGGGATGCCTGCTACAGAGCCAGTCTTGGCGTCCTCGCTGCTAGTTTGAGCGCCAATCCCAGTACCAGTCTCGGCGTCAGTTTGGTCAGTTGATCTATCGGGGGGAGTGGCGGTCATAAAAAGGGGGGTTGCTGCTAGATTTGGCTTGACGCGATCCTCGCTTCTAAGCAATTATAGTAGTCCGTCAACCGGCTAGGTTGTACACTGTAAAGCAAGCGGGGCTATAGCGCAGCTGGTAGCGCACCTCAATGGCATTGAGGGGGTCAGGAGTTCGAATCTCCTTAGC
>JBARVU010000428.1:0-6786 GCA_049646425.1 Phormidesmis sp.
AAATCTCCCATCAGGCCAATATCAATTTGATCGGCGAGCATTTTATTCGTAATTGGTGGCCCTGATGTGTAGCTTGACCATTCGATTTCGTACTCTACCCCTTCGTACTTGCCATCCTTAGGCAAATGCTTTTCTAGGAGCTCTAGCTCTCTGACGGTGGCACCGCCTACAGCCGTGTTGATGACCTGGTCTTGGGTACCAATCGAAATGCGAATGGTTTCACCATCGAGCGAAGCTTCACTTGTTGCTTCTGAAGTTTCGCCGGGAGCAGCTGCTTCCGGTGTGCTAGAACAACTGACCACAAAGGCAGCAGATAAGGTTAACGCGCAGGTAATGGATATTCTCTTCAACCAGCGATAACGAGACTTCATGAGGCGTGCTCCTTTCGATTTGCCTCATTTAATCCGTGCGGCCCGGCTCGCATCTGTAAGTAGATATACAGTTGTCTTCCGACTCCCCCGATTATAGATAGCTAATCTGATTGAACTCATAGATTTCTTTGATGGCTGGCAGATAGCTCCCTCTGACGTTTGTGAGGCCGCCGAAGCTAGAAAAATAAAATTGATAGACTCATCAATTTTTCTGTTAGATGGAGCTGGTCTCATGTGAGTGATGGTAGCCATTATCACAAAACAGGTTTTCAAACATAGCAGAATGCTCACACAACAGAAGCCCCGTTACTCATAGGAGTCCACCATGCAGCAGACCGCCAGGCGTCTTAACCGACGCAAACTTCTTATCAGGTCAGGGTTAGCCGCTTGTTCAATCGCCTGGACAGTGGGCTGCTCTCAAAAGGTAGAAACTTCAGATGTTACCGTTGAAGACACCGCCGCGACCGAGGTAGCTGCGACGCCCACAGCGGACATGCCGAAGGTCAGGGTGGGCTTTCAGACAGGCGATATCAACAACATCACCATGGTCGCTGCCAAAGAAGGCTACTTTGAAAAAGTGGGGTTAGATGTAGAGCTGAGCCCTTACTCCTCCGGTGGCGCCATGGTACCAGCCCTTGCTGCTGGCGAAGTCGATATTACCTGGTTCTTTCCCTTCCCCTCGCTGACGGCCTATGCCACCGGGGTCGACTTGGAAGTTGTGCTTTTAGACCACGCGCCAATGACCGCAGAGCGCTTGATCGCGGGCGAAGCGGTGCCAGACGTGGCCGGGCTGAAAGGGAAAACGCTGGGCGTGACGATTGGCACCTCAGGTCACCATTCCCTGTTGGCTGCGCTCGATCAGGCCGAGCTTTCTCAGGACGAGGTCACCCTGGTGAATCTAAAGCCTGCTGAGATGGCAGCGGCCTTCTCAGCAGGTAAAATCGACGCGGCTTGGACGTGGGAACCTGCCGCTGGAACGCTCAATGAGCTGGGCGGCAAAGATATTGCCACCGCTGAATCCGTCGGCGCCTATGCAGTCGCACTCTGGGGAGTTCGCAAAGAGTTTGCAGCGGAGAACCCCGAGGTCATGCAAAAGTTTATGGAAGCCTGGGATATGGCGCAGCAAGACTATCTGGCCGACCCGAAAGCAGGGCAAAAGTGGGAGGCTGAGCGGCTCAACCTGACGCCAGAAGAGTTTGGGGCAATGGTTGACCGCCAGGGCTCGACCGTCGTTGCTCTCGAAGATCAGCTTTCTGATGAGTGGCTGGGCCAACCGGGCGAACCAGAATCAACTGACTTGTACAAAGCCTATGAAGAGTACGCGACTTTCTTAGTCGACCAGGGTCGGTTGGATAGCGTGCCTGAAGACCTTACACCTCTGATCAACTCTAGCTACATTGCTGACTATCTTGAAACAAAGTGAAATGGCTCAGTCTCTTTCTCCACTGACGACTGACGCGCTAGAGTCAGATGCGAGTTCTGCCGCTAGCGACATTATCCGCTTAGACGAAGTGACTTTCGGCTACAGTCGTAAGCGCTTGGTCTTGCAAGCATTGTCCCTCAGTATTCAGCGGGGAGAGTTTCTGACGCTCCTGGGGCCGTCGGGCTGCGGTAAGTCAACTATCTTGAATCTGATTGCGGGATTCTACAAGCCGCTAGCGGGCCTAGTGACGCATGGGGGAGAGATCGTGAAGGGGCCTTCTGCGCGGCGCGGCGTGGTGTTTCAAAGCAACGCTCTGTTTGACTGGATGACGGTTGAGCAGAATATCGCCTTTGGGTTTCGCTTTCAGTCGCTGCCCAAGCTTGAGAAGCAGCAGCGGGTGAAAACGATTATTGAGCTGGTAGGACTGCGAGGGAGCGATCGCAAGTACCCCTATCAGCTCTCAGGCGGCATGCGGCAGCGGGTGGCAGTGGCTCGCTCGATGGTGGTGCAGCCAGAAATTTTGCTGATGGATGAGCCGTTTGCAGCGGTAGATGTGCAGACCCGGGAGGGATTGCAAGAAGAGCTGCTGAAGCTGCATGAACAGGTGTCGGGAGCGATTTTGTTTGTGACGCATAGTATCGAGGAGGCGGTATTTTTGAGCGATCGCATCATTATCCTAGACCGCAACTTGGGCGGCATTTACGACGAAATGACCATTCGCTTGCCAGCACCTCGCTACGACGCCCTAAACCGGGTTTCGGATGCGTTTAACCAGTACCGCACCGATCTGTATCTGAAGATGAAAGCGATTAACTGAGGGCCGAACGTATGCAGCTAAAAGTGTCTGACCAGCCCGCTAGCTCAGAAACTGTCCCTTCCTTCAAAGGGCAAGATTTACAGACGCAAGCGCTAAGAGAAAAGGGACTGTTGTTTTGCGTCGGGATCGCCATTCCTACGCTCATCCTGATTCTTTGGGAGCTAACGACTCGCCTGGGCTGGGTGGACGAACTGTTTCTGCCCAGTATCTCCGGAATTGTCGCTGAGTTTTTTGCCATTGTCAGAAAAGGCTATGCTGGCACCCCGCTGATGAGCCATGTGCTGGGGAGCTTGCAGCGGGTATTTTTGGCCTTTGGCATCGGCACGATAGTCGGTCTATTGCTGGGGCTGCTGATGGGCTACTACAAGTACATTCGGGCGGCGTTCTACGTGGTGACGGAGGTGCTCAGGCCGATTCCGCCGCTTGCCTTCATCACCCTGTTCATTCTCTGGTTTGGCATTGGTGAAGTTTCAAAAGTGCTGATCATTCTCTACGCGGGTGCCCTGATCGTCATGCTCAACACCATGGAAGGGGTACGCACCTGTCCCAAGGAGAAGATTTTAGCGGCGCGCACGCTGGGCGCAAACGATCTGGCAATCTTCTTATATGTGATCTTGCCTGCTGCGTTGCCCAATATTTTCACCGGGATGCGAGTGGCGCTTTCAGTAGATTTTGGCATTTTAGTGGCGGCTGAACTCCTGGCCGGAGACCTTGGCATTGGCTATATCATTCAAGACGCCAGCACTTTTTTCAACGTAGAGGCCCTATTCGTCGGCATTCTGATGATTGCCTTTTTTGGGGTGGTGTCTGACCTTTTACTCAGGCTGCTTTCTGCTCGCATTGTCCACTGGCAGGGACGATAAGCACAGCGGCAGTCCTAACAACAGATCAATCCTTATCGGAATTAAAACCCATGGTAGAAACGCTCGTCAATCCATCAGACCTTGCCGCGCTTAAAGAACAGATTCTTTCTGAAATCACCCTGGAGAAGTGTACGCAGCTGATCAAAGAGCTGGTACCCACAGGGCAACCCGGCTGCGGCAATTCCATTGATCCAGAAGCGCCGATGGCCCACGAAGAAGACATTTCTAAACAGGTCGGCAAACTGCTGCAATCTTTTGGCTTAGAAGTGGAATGGGTATCGGCGATTGAAGGCCGGCCCAATGTAGTAGGCCGCTGGAATGACGGCCTGGCAGGGCCTTCGCTAATTTTCAACGATCACCTCGATACCTACCCTTCCTGCGATCCAAAAGAGTGGCATATGTCAGGCCACAACCCCTATAACGCAACGCTCCACGGCAATCATCTCTACGGGCGGGGCACTTCAGATACGCGGGGAAATATGGCCTGCCAGCTGATTGCAGTCGAGCTACTGAAGCAGGCAGGCGTGAAAATTAACGGTGAGCTGATTTGCGCTTACACCGTAGATGAAGAGCGTCATGGTAAAGCGGGGTCGCTGCACCTGTTAAATGAGTATGGCCTCACGGCTGACTACGAGATCACCGCTGAACCTACCTCCTGGACAGAAGGGGATGACTGGGGCATTGGCATCGCGCTGGCCCATTCGGGACTGTGCGTGGTGGATATTGAGATGACGGGGGTGCGATCGCACATTTGGCGACCTGACGAAGGTGTCAACCCCATCCTCCACATGGCCCAGCTGCTCGAAACCCTGAAGAACACGCCCTTCACCCACGAAGCCCCTGAAATCTATGGGCCAACCCAGCCGAGCATTTGCCCGGTGAGAATTGAGGCCGGCAAGATTGGCGAAGGCCAGTTTACACCACCTTCTTGCAAGGCCCGAGTGTGGGTCATTGGCCTCGTGCCAGGGATGACCTATGACTCGATTGTGGCGGATATGCAAACCGTCATCGATCAGATTCAGTCAGAAGATCCTACTATCCAAGCCACCATTACCCAGGTAGAAGGCGAGACTTTTGTTCCGGCATCGATGGAGGTCTCAAAAGACGCCGCCCACGTACAGGCACTCTCCCGCGCCTATCGGCAAGTCTTAGGCACAGACCCTGTGCTCTATCGTAAAAACGCCTATTGCGACACGCTGCGATTTTCCCATAGTGGCATTCCTTCGATCACATTCGGCCCCGGAGAAGATGGCTGGGCACCCGTGAATGAGTACATTGATATGGAAAAGGTAGTCGCAGCAACCAAGATTTACGCACTGTTCTTAGTTGATTTTTTTAAAATTCGGAGCAGTTAGCGGTTCGAGCAAAACAGATCTTTGGATTATCCATTTATGCCTGCTGAAAACCTTAGAGCCGCTTCATTCATCCTCAAGTTCCATTAGTTCTTGTGTCGACTCTGCCATCGTCTGTAGCCGTCGCAACACAGCATCCTGCACCAACGGATTCGTCATAAAAGCGGCTTTGCCATCGCCAGTATAGTCTCGGATCAGCTCAGCACATTCCAAAATATGCGCCAAATGGACGCGGTCTTTCCCGGGGGTCACAGCGGCTTCGCTTCCAACAACACCTGCGCCCGAATCAATGGACTCACCCCTCGTTCCGTTAAAACGTCGACCTTACGCCCTAATAAATCCTGCCAGTCCATTAACAATCCCCCTGGAAACCACGGTGTCGTTTTCTCCAAGTCGTAATCAACCAGAAAATCAATATCGCTCTCCGGTGTTTCCTCACCCCGCGCCACTGAGCCAAACACCCGAACATTGAAGGCACCATGCCGAGCTGCAATCTTTAAAATCTCCTCTCGATTGTCATGCAATATGTCTAGTAGCGCCACCTTGTCTGCACCTCCGCTCAAGCCTCAATTTCCGCCCACGAGCACTGTATTCATCCTCCAACCTATCTTCCCACACAAAGGATTAGTTAGAAAAACGCTCAGCCATGTCGAAGTCTGGGGCTGAGAAAAGTACTTGGCCCTGGCGAACTGTAGCCAGAACATCGTCGGGCGTTACTCGTGTGACTACGGAAGCCACAATGTGACGACTGGATCTGAGATGAGGTTGATGAAAATTGAGCACGACAAAGTCGGCAGGTAGCCCAGAGGCCAAATAGCCGTAGGTGTCGGTGTCAATGACGCCTTGAATATTGCTGGTTGCCATCTTTAGCACGTCAGCGGGAGCGGGGGCTGTAGCATTGCCAAACTGGCTTTTGGCAACTTTGTAGGTAAAGTCGAGTTCTGCAAAAAGATTTGGGCTGTTGAGCAGGCCGTTATCGGTGCCAAGTAGGCAGTTGGCGTTGCTGGTCATAAGCTGGGCAATGGGGGCAAAGGGTAAACCCAAGTTGCTGTTGGCTCTGGGGTTCAGCACAACGTTAACCGCGTTGGTAGAGAGTTGCTCAATCTCGCTGGCATTGGCGACGGTGGCATGAATTACCAAATTAGGTTTGTAGAGTTCCAATGCCCGTGTCAGGTCGCCTCTGCCGGTGATGCGAAGGCTCTCTTCTCGATAGCCTGCATTTTCTAAGCAGTGAATGGCACGCAGTTTGTTTTGTAGTTGAGTGATCTCGTAAATCTGTTGCCAGGCCGGGTCGGTGAGGTCGTTCATGGTGCTCTCGGAAAAACCGTCAGCGACTTGAAGGATGGTCTTTAGCGTGGCGATCGCCGCCTCACTCAACCCAGCCTCATTCGCCGTCAGTTCTACTGGTGTAAACGGCAAATCCTTAAACTGCCCGAGCACGACAGACCGTACCCCTGTCTCCGCCGAAGCGCGCCGCAATAGCTGGCTCCCATAGGCGCCCTGCTCTCGAAAATCGATGTGGCAGACGGTGCCGGTGCGGGCCATATAGCGTAAGTGGTTCGCGATGTGGGCGTAGTGTTCTGCTTCTGAACGTTTTGCCAGCTCCCGGTACTTATAGCCGTTGGGACGAAAGAAGCCTTGCTCCAGGGTCATGCCGGTAGCACCATCCGGCAGGCAGGCATCACCCATATGGGTGTGGCTGTTGATCAGGCCAGGGATAATCACTAAAGCGCCGTCGTCGAGGCTTTGGCAAGGGTCTCGCAGGTCAATGGCTTGGATGGTGTCGCCGTTAATTTGAAGGCGATCGCACCAATAAGGCATCAGCGCTGGGCCATAGAGCACAATACAGTCTCGAAAATCCATAGCTGAGATCTTGCACCATTCTCAGTAAGGATTGCAAAGAGGGCCAAAATCTGAAAAAAAGGGCGTAAGTAAAAGTCGAAGACGGCCATCAAAACCA
>JBARVU010000429.1:0-14680 GCA_049646425.1 Phormidesmis sp.
GCTCGCACGTCACCCAATGAGACTCATACGCGCGCGGCGTCATCACCAGCACAAAAGCCTGACATGCTTCTAAATGCTTTTCAATCTCACGCTGCCACGCAGTCCCATAGTCAATCCGATTATCCAACCACACCGACAACCCTCGCTCGTCAAAAGCTGCAATGAGCTTTTCAACATACGCACTATCTTGACGGCTATAGCTAATAAAAATAGGACTTTCGATGGGTTCGGCCATACTAATTTGGTTGTGCTGACGAATTAATCCGCCAAAAACTTCATGCAGCAGCGCTATCTAACTGATGAACATCTTCACTGGCAAGGAAAACTGCATATCGCAAGCAAGCCGAGACATCTTCCTCTTCCAGATAAGGATAAGCCTCTAATATTTCTTCAACAGACATCTTGTTAGCCAACAGGCTCAGGACTAGCGACACCGTAACCCGTATGCCTCTCACGCAAGCTCGCCCTCCCATCACCTCAGGGTCAAAAGTAATTCGCTCAAACATGGTTACCTTTTATACCTCTATCACGCCGATACGCCAGCAATCTCTGCCAGCGCATTTGCATACTGCTCCAAATCGCCCCGCAGCGCATCCAACTCCCCTCGCACAATCAGCTCCTTGTCCCAAGCCTTCTCATGTACCTGCGGGCTCGTTCCGTTTGGCTTCTTCTCTTCCCATTCCAGCAGTAGCGGATGCCATTTAGATAGAAACGGACGTAGGCCATTGTTGAGGACAGAGATCGCAATCCCACCCACCGAATCATGCGACGCCCCCACATTCGGCCCCGCCTTCCGCAAAATCTCCCGCGTCGAGCCAAACAAGCTATACAGCGAATTCATCGCCTCGCGCACCAGACCTTCCTGCGGATTTAAACTTTGCACCGCCACCCGCGTCACCAGCTCCACATATAGCTCCCAAGCCGCATCGCGCTCAGTAGAATCCACTTCCCAAGAAGCTGAGCCAATGCCGAAAGGCAAGCTGACGGTTACCTGTTTGAGCATAGCGGGATTGTATTTTGGCATGATATCCGGCAAACCAGTCCATTTGACTTGATTATAAAACGATTAGCCGTTAAAGCAGGCGTGATCACCTTCTACCGGCTTCGGTGATAGTGCGATCGCCTCACAAGTTCTATCTATAGAACAGCTATCCTCGCTACTCAGGTTCTATATTCTGCCTAGATATGCTCTGTATGGAGTGCTTTTCCAGTAATGTCTGTACAATTGCCTTTGAAGTCCGAAAATTAGTCTGTTGAAGCTGGCCAATAGTTTTTGCAAAGTCAATGACGTTCCGGTCGGCTGCTCTATCTAAGATGCCTAGAACACCCGTAAGGGCTAGTCCATGGTTCGCTGCTAACCTACGAGCGTCTAGATCATCCAGCAAAATCAAATCAGCGTTCAAACTTTCAGCTAATAAAATCGCTGCCCGCTCTCCAGCGTCTATCTTCAGTAAGTCAAGGTCAGTGCTGTGTGCAAGCGCTGTCAATTGAACGATTAGCCATTCAGGAGGGTTCGCAATCCACTGCCGAACAGCAAACGGTGCTTTCGGTGAGGCTAGTTCAGCCTGAACCATTCCAGGAACTGAAATCTCGCCAAATAGTTGATTCAGCAGATTGATCTGATTGATGATTACGAGATAAGAAATCGGAGAGGTGTTTGAGACGACGCGCATACAGCTAAGGCAATACTCTATCTAGCGTGGCGCGATCACTCTCCAAGTCAGCCTCACTAAAGGGCGGCTCAGCTCCCTCCTGCTTAAGAAAGTCATAAGTCTCCCACCTCGAAGCAAACTTTAGCATCTTACCGACTGCGCCTGCTCCAATGAGTCCTTTACGATAGGCTTCCACCGCTAGCAGTTCCAAAGAACGGCGAGTTAGCGACTCATGGCTATCAGAAAGCTGCGCCGCAATGCTATCAGGAATCTCAATGGTTATCTGCATATCTACGATCCTCCCACGTGTTACAAGACGCATCTGCTCTTTGCTATACATTTTGCCACAAGCACCAAAACAAAGCTCCTTAGCGAAACTGAGGGGCTCCACTTATCTACCTGAATTGCGATCTATAATCTATTTGATTCTTTCAGAAATCGCCCAACCTTCTCGTACAAAGCTTCTATCGGACAAGAAAATCCGATACTCACAAGCTCCACCGTCGTCCCAGCCTGATAAGTCTCAGCTAACCAAAGCCCACTCGACCGACGCCAAAAGCGCTCTACCAACATCTGATTTTGATGAATCAACACATATTCTTCCAGCTCCGGAATCGTCTTATAGTCCGCAAACTTGTCGCCTCGGTCGAAAGCTTCAGTCGAATCAGAAAGAACTTCTACAATCAGCTCGGGATGCTGAATAAAAACATCGTTAGAAGCTTGATCTCTCTCGTCACGGGTAACGACCACATCGGGATAGTAAAATACATCACCTTCTAGGAACTGTACCTTCATGTCATTTGAATAGTAAGCACAGTCTTCAACGTTCCTAAAATGATTGAACAGGAGCCCAGACAGGTTACCTACAATAGCAATGTGTGCTTTCTTCGCACCAGCCATCGCAAACACAAGCCCCTGCCTGTATTCATGCTTGATAGGACTCTCCTTTTCAAGCTGCAAATACTCTTCTGGTGTAAAGTATGGCCCTCTACTTTTACTCGCAATCATCTCTAAACTCCAGAAGTTAAGTGCTTGACCTACGCAAAAGCCTTGAGCAGCCATTGAGCGATCGCCCCATCGTTTTCAGTTTGCGATCACCTCAAAGGCTATATCCGTTTTGCTTTCAAGGCCCCAGTCGCCTCATGTACCAAACGTCTTACGCAAAGAAGCCAATCTATCCGAGTCTTGGATTTCGCAGACAGTCCCTCGATAATGTTCTGTAGCTTTGCTCGCCTGTTCTCTTTCAAAAGTCTTGAACCATTCTATGCCAGCAACCCAATCGGTAAAGTCCAGGTTATTTGGCTGGTTGTTAATTCCGCTCGTAACTAAGTCTCTCTTCGGTAGCGGCGTGTTGCGTGGTTCTGTAATAAACTCATGAACAGGGACGGCTGTCTTCAGCACTTTGCCGCCACCAACGTAACCAAATCTATTTATGTATGCATAAACCGTATCTCCCGGACTTAGCCTCTGTAAGGCTCTTGTAAATTGAGGGCCACCTCCCGCACTGATGCAGCCGTAACGTATGCAGTCCTCCCATCTTACGTGCCCCTTATGTTCACCTACGTTGACAAACCAGTTTTGCGATTCTGGTAATCGTGATGGTGTTTTTGGTTTTTGTGTTTTTGGTTTTCGTGATGATATACCACCAAAAATCCTCTTGATTATTTCCTGTACGAACATAGATAGACCGCCCAGATAAGGCGTCAAGGCAGCTAGCAAGCCAACAATAGCTGTCACCAAACCTATTAATGCTATCAGCAGTTCAATGCTCATCAATTCGCAATAGTAAATAACTCATTTGAATAACTCTCAGCACACTTCAAAGCCACTTCGCCGTACTTTTCCTTCTGCGTCCATAGTCCCTACATTCTGCCACGAATGCCAACACAAAGCCCCCCAGCAGTGCTGAGGGGCGCTATTTTATTCACCTAATGGCTCAACCCAGCTAGCCGAATCGACTAGAGGTTGACGCTATCAGGAAGGCTGCGTAAGTCAGTACATACCCCACCGTAAAGTGAGCCAGACCGATCAAGCGTCCTTGAACGATGGACATTGCCACCGGCTTATCCTTCCAGCGAACCAGGTTGGCCAAAGGCGTACGCTCATGAGCCCAAACAATGGTCTCAATCAGCTCTTGCCAGTAACCGCGCCACGAGATGAGGAACATGAATCCAGTCGCCCAAACCAGGTGTCCAAATAGGAACATCCAAGCCCAAACTGCCAGATTGTTCATCCCGTAGGGGTTGTAGCCGTTGATTAGCTGAGCGGAGTTCAGCCAGAGATAGTCACGCAGCCAGCCCATGAGATAGTTGGAGTTCTCATTGAACTGAGCGACGTTTCCGCTCCATATCGCCAAATGCTTCCAGTGCCAGTAGAAGGTCACCCATCCAATGGTATTCAGCATCCAGAACATGGCCAGGTAGAACGAATCCCAAGCAGAGATGTCGCATGTACCACCACGACCAGGGCCGTCGCAAGGAAAGCTAAAGCCGAAGTCCTTCTTGTCAGGCATGAGCTTAGAGCCCCGGCCATCCAACGCACCCTTGACCAAGATCAAAGTGGTGGTGTGAAGACCCAGCGCGATCGCATGGTGCACCAGGAAGTCACCCGGCCCAATTGCCAGGAACAGAGAGTTGCTACCGCTGTTAATCGCGTCAAACCAACCCGGCAGCCAGATGGCACCGTGATTAGGCCACGCGGTCGTGGCAATGCTATCGGGGTTGGAAAGCAACGTATCAAAGCCGTACAGCGCCTTACCAGAAGCGGCCTGCACAAACTGTGCAAACACCGGTTCAACCAAGATCTGCTTCTCAGGCGTACCGAAGGCGACGACCACATCGTTGTGAACGTAAATGCCCAGGGTATGGAAGCCGAGGAACAGAGAAACCCAGCTCAGGTGAGAGATGATCGCTTCTTTGTGGTCGAGCACGCGGGCTAGCACGTTGTTCTCATTTGCCGCCGGATCGTAATCCCGAATCAGGAAAATCGCCCCGTGAGCAAATGCCCCCACCATGATGAATCCAGCAATGTACTGGTGGTGAGTGTACAGCGCCGCCGTAGTCGTGAAATCCTTAGCGATGAAGGCATAAGGCGGTAGCGCGTACATGTGCTGGGCAACCAGAGAGGTAACAACCCCTAGAGCTGCCAGCGCCAAAGCGAGCTGGAAGTGCAGCGAATTGTTCAGCGTGTCGTAAAGACCCTTGTGACCTGCACCCAACTTACCGCCGAAAGGAGTACCTTCAGGGGGCCGGTGAGTCGCCAGAATCTCTTTGATGCTGTGACCAATACCGAAGTTCGTCCGGTACATGTGGCCAGCGACGATGAAGAGGACGGCGATCGCCAGATGGTGATGCGCCATATCTGTCAGCCAGAGCGACTCTGTCTGAGGGTGGAAGCCACCCAAGAAGGTCAAAATCGCCGTACCCGATCCCTGGGAAGTACCAAAGATGTGGTTAGCCGTATCCGGGTTTTGAGCGTAAACGCCCCAGTTACCAGTGAAAAACGGCTTGAGACCAGCGGGGTGCGGCAAGGTCGTCAGGAAGTTGTCCCAGCCGACATGCTGACCACGAGACTCAGGGATTGCCACGTGAACCAGGTGACCCGTCCAAGCCAGAGAGCTGACGCCGAACAAACCAGCCAGGTGGTGATTCAGGCGCGATTCAGCATTCTTGAACCAGGACAAGCTCGGGCGGAACTTGGGCTGCAGGTGCAGCCAACCAGCGAACAGCATTACCGCAGCCAGTGCCAAGAGGCCCACCGCGCCAATGTACAGATCACCGTTCGTGCGCATCCCGATGGTGTACCACCAGTGATACACCCCCGAGTAAGCAATGTTTACCGGGCTGCTAGCGCCAGCTTGGGTGAACGCATCCACCGCAGGCTGACCAAAGTGAGGATCCCAAATCGCGTGAGCGATCGGTTTCACATTGAGCGGATCTTGCGTCCACTGTGGAAAGTTGCCTTGCCAAGCGACGTGGAACAGGTTGCCTGAAGTCCAGAGGAAAATGATCGCCAGGTGACCGAAGTGAGAAGCAAAAATCTTTTGGTAAAGATTCTCCTCTGTCATCCCGTCATGGGTTTCAAAGTCGTGAGCTGTGGCAATCCCGTACCAGATCCGACGAGTGGTCGGATCTTGCGCTAACGCTTGGCTAAATTTTGGGAATTTAGTTGCCATAAGTTATGTGAGTCCTCCGTGCTCCTTAACCTACTGATATCAATCGAGCCAGGAAGAATGCCCATGTCGTAGCAATCCCTCCCAAGAGGTAGTGAGCCACGCCCACAGCTCGGCCCTGAGTAATGCTCAGTGCACGAGGCTGAATAGCCGGAGCCACTTTCAACTTGTTGTGAGCCCACACGATAGACTCAATCAATTCTTGCCAGTAGCCGCGACCGCTGAACAAGAACATGAGACTGAAGGCCCAGATGAAGTGGGCACCCAAGAACATCAAGCCGTAGGCCGACAGCGCCGAACCGTAGGTGTTGATGACCTGAGACGCTTGCGCCCACAGGAAGTCGCGCAGCCAACCATTGATGGTGATTGCACTTGCGGCAAAGTTACCGCCGGTGATATGAGAGACCGTGCCGTTGTCGGACACTGAGCCCCACACATCTGACTGCATCTTCCAACTGAAGTGGAAAATCACAATCGAGATTGAGTTGTACATCCAGAACAGACCCAAGAACACATGATCCCAAGCCGAAACTTGGCAAGTGCCGCCACGACCGGGGCCGTCGCAAGGGAATCGGAAACCAAGCTCGCTCTTATCGGGGATGAGGCGAGAGCTCCGGGCGTACAGCACACCCTTCAGCAGGATGAGCACAGTCACGTGAATGGTGAACGCATGAATATGGTGAACCATGAAGTCAGCCGTGCCGAGCGTAATCGGCATCATCGCGACTTTGCCGCCGACTGCCACCACGTCGCCGCCAAAGGCATAGCTTACAGGCGCTAGCGCATTCGGGGCGGTGCCGTTGATTGCAGGGGCTGCGGTATGCAGGCTCTGAATCCACTGCGCAAAGATGGGCTGCAGCTGAATCGCCGTATCCGAGAACATATCTTGGGGGCGACCCAACGCTTGCATGGTGTCGTTGTGGATGTAGAGACCAAAGCTATGGAAGCCGAGGAAAATACACACCCAGTTAAGGTGGGAGATAATGGCGTCGCGAACTCTGAGCGTCCGGTCGAGCACATTGTTGACATGCTTGGCCGGGTCGTAGTCGCGAATCAGGGCGATAGCCCCGTGTGCACCAGCACCGACGATGATGAATCCACCGATCCACATATGGTGAGTGAACAGCGACACTTGCGTCGCATAGTCAGTCGCCAGGTAGGGATAGGGCGGCATCGCATACATATGCTGAGCCACGATGATGGTGAGCGAGCCAAGCAAAGCAAGGTTAATTGCCAGCTGGGCATGCCAGGAAGTCGTCAAGAAGTCGTACAGACCGACGTGACCTTCACCACCGAACAAAAGCGGATCGCCTTTGTGGTTGTCCAGAATTTGCTTGATGTTGTGACCGATGCCCCAGTTGGTGCGGTACATGTGTCCAGCAACCAAGAATAGGACGGCGATCGCCAGATGGTGATGAGCCGAATCAGATAGCCATAGACCGCCTGTGACCGGATTCAGGCCACCCTTAAAGGTGAGAAAATCCGAGTAAACAGCCCAGTTCAGCGTAAAGAAAGGCTTTAGGCCCTGTGCAAAGCTGGGGTACAGCTCCGCCATGAGCGCCTTGTCCAAGATGAACTCGTGGGGCAGCGGAATGTCCTTAGGTGAAACACCGGCATCCAACAGCTTGTTGATGGGCAGAGACACGTGAATCTGATGACCGGCCCAGCCGAGTGAACCAAGGCCCAATAAGCCGGCTAGATGGTGGTTCAGCATCGATTCCACATTTTGGAACCACTCCAGCTTAGGAGCGGCCTTGTGGTAGTGAAACCAACCGGCAAACAGCATCAGCGCAGCCATGACCAAACCGCCGATGGCAGTTGCATAGAGCTGATTGGTGCTGGTAAAGCCAGAAGCCCGCCATAGCTGGAACAAGCCAGAGGTGATCTGGATGCCGTGGAAGCCACCGCCAACATCGGCGTTCAAGATCTCTTGACCCACAATGGGCCAAACAACCTGGGCGCTAGGCTTAACGGCTAAGGGATTGGCCATCCAACCCTCAAAGTTTGAAAACCGAGCGCCATGGAAGTACATGCCGCTCAGCCAGATGAACACGACGGCCAAGTGACCGAAGTGAGCACTAAAGATTTTTCTCGAAATATCTTCTAGATCACTGGTGTGAGTGTCGAAGTCGTGAGCGTCAGCGTGAAGGTTCCAAATCCAGGCGGTAGTTTTAGGTCCCCGAGCCAGTGTCCGGTCAAAATGACCTGGCTTAGCCCACTTCTCAAACGAAGTGGGGGTCGGGTTTCTATCAACCACTACCTTGGCTTTTTTCGCCTCGCGCTCGCGCGGGGTAGTTGTCATGGAGACTCTCCTCTCTAGACAGAGAAAGAACGGTGCATTACCAAACTTTAGGACAAAGCGTTAACTGATCCAGCCCGAAGGCGAGCGATAGATCGATAACCCTCCCAGAGCAAATACCTAAAGCAGATGCCGAAGGAGCATTACTCGCTGGAGCCCTTGGCAGTAAGTAACCTGCCAGACCGGATCTTTTTTAGGGACCGCGTTTGCATAAAACAGCTCAAAGCACCTTTTAAGAAAGCGTCTTTAAAGACTGTCTCATCGGCCTAAACCCAAGCAAGGTAAAGGAATGTTCTCACGTATTATAGTCACGCTTTTAACATTGGCTGACTTTAAGTTAACAAACCTTCAACCAGCGAAAATGCCGACCCCAAAAGGTTTCCGCGTCTGACTGATACATCCGAACAGGAGCAGTCGGCAAGCCTTTTAACAAAACGACACAAATTCCCTGGCCTGTACGCTATAACGAACATTTTTTGCTCAAATAATCTTCCAAATAGACAGATTTAGCGCTTAGCTATAGAGAAGAGGAGGGGAAGCGTAAAGCTTTGCTTTAATTATTGAAGTTTCGTTAACGGAGCGGTGGGTTGGGAAGCGTCTGCTGCGGGGGTTAGCCCGACTTCGGGGCTGCTTATGTCTACGGTGTACTGAATCTTTATGTTGAGCGTTGCGAAGTGACAGCGATCGCAATATTGGGATCGCTTCAGGTGCAGCCGTCTCATATGATCGAATGAGATCATTAATTTTCAGTACGAGGCGCTATGGGTGTTGCACGGCAAATGAGGCGTTGGCTGAGTCGAGCGACGAGGCTGCTTTTCATTTTGGGTGGTGGCGGGCTGCTCAGCTTACTGGCAGGCTGTGCCATCCATTCTCAGCCGGTGCGAGTGATATCGCTTCCCGACGTACCGCAGCTCGACGAGGTTAGACGGCTTAGCGGCAGCATCAGTGAGGTCGCTCCGCCTGCTATTTTCGGAGATTTGGCGGAACTAATAGGCAGCGCCGATTTGGAAGCGCAGCCTCAGGTCGCGATCGCCGCCCCCAAACCCGACCAAACCCTCAAATCCACCGCCCTTGAGGTGAAAATCGATTTGAAAGGTCTGTCTATATATAAAGATGAAAGCACCGGGCTCGGACCTCATCTCCAGCTTATTTTGGACAATCGGCCTGCGCGATCGCTCTACGACCTGAACGATCCCATCGAACTTTCGGATCTTGCGCCCGGTAGCCACAGCCTGCGAGTGCTGGCGGTCAAGCCCTGGGGCGAAAGCTTCAAAAATGAATCCGCCTATGCTCGCACCACCTTTCATGTGTATGCCAATACTGGCGAGAACGTTCCCGATCCCGAGCAGCCGCTGCTGACCTATAGCGCGCCTCAGGGAGCTTACGGGGCCGAGCCTATCCTGCTCGACTTTTATCTTGAGAACGCGCCACTTCACCTGATCGCCCAGGAAGATTCAGCAGACAGCATTCCAGACTGGCGCCTCCGCTGTGATGTCAATGGGCAGCGCTTTTTCTTCGACCAGTGGCAGCCGGTCTATCTAAAGGGGTTTAAGCCAGGCCAAAATTGGGTGCAGCTCACCCTCGTAGATGAGCAAGACAACCCGATTGACAATGTTTTTAACAGCACGGTGCGCCTGATCAACTACGATGCCGACCAGCGAGATTCGCTGGCGAAAATGGTGCGCGGTGAGCTGCCGCTGGCGCAGGTGGGTCAAATCGTCGATCCGGCTTATCAGCCACCGGTCGAGCTGCCAGAGGAGCTGGCCCCTGAGGAACCTGCCGCTGAGGAATCTGCTGAGCCAGCCCAAGCTCCTGAGGAGATAGAGGTCTTTGAAGCGCCACCCGCTGAGATTATCCCTACTGACGATCAGGGCTTGGATGACACAGAGGCACTGCAAACAGAAGCTGAGGCAGCCGACCCACGAGAGGATCTATACGCGCCTGAGCCAGCAGACGATTTTACAGACGACATAGATCAGAGGGCAGATGACACAGCGGTCGAGACCGACAAGGCTGAGCGAACCCTAGATTTTTCAGCGGAGGGAGTTGATGGCGAAGAGCGCTTAGACAATTCCAGTCAAGGCGAAGTAGAGCTGCTGGAACCCGAGCTTGAAGCGACAGACACGATAGATATCGATGGCGCTGACGTAATGCCAGCTGCGGACATCCCCGCCGAAGATTTGGAAGTTAGCTTCGAGGCCGGTTCGTGAAAGCCATCGGCCTTCTAGTCCGCGCTTCTTTTACAGATCGCACGATTCGGGCTTGAGTTCGCGCTCCATTAGGGCTTCTAGCGCTTCCTGAGGCGTAATCCGGCCCTTCAATAGGCTGTCTACCTGACGTGAAATCGGCACGGGGATGCCTTCACGGTTGGCGATCGCAATCAAAACATGCGCGGTGTTCACCCCTTCAGCCGTCCCGCCCAGCTCCTCTAAAACTTGCGCTAGCGGTTTTCCCTGCGACAGTCCGTAGCCCACCTGGTAGTTGCGGCTCAAGCTGCTGCTACAGGTCGCCAGCATATCACCCAGGCCGCTGAGCCCGTAAAAAGTCTCGACTTCTGCTGCCCCGAGGTGCATCCCCACCCGAATCACCTCAGGCAGCGACCGGGTGATCAGGGCAGATTTGGCGTTGGTGCCCAGGTTGAGGCCGTCGCAGACACCGACGGCAATCGCAATCACGTTCTTCAGCGTGCCGCCTAGCTCAGCCCCTAGCGGATCGGTACTTGTATATACCCGGAACTGCTCCGAAGAGAACAGCTGCTGTACGGTTTCCGCGATCACCTGATCAGCGCTGGCAATCACCGTCGCCGCTGGCAGTCCGTTCTCAATTTCTTTAGACAGGTTGGGGCCAGAGAGCACGGCAACCGGGTGATCGGGAAACGTAGCCTGAAAAATTTGTGAAGGCGTGCGCGTCGTCTCAGGATCCAAGCCTTTGGTCGCCGTCACCAAAATAGCGGTTGGTGGCAAAGCGACCTGCTTGAGCTGCTCAGCCAGGTGAGCCACCCCCTTCATCGAAATTGCTGACAGCACAACATCTGACTGGGCCACCGCCTCGGCCAAATCTAAACCGTTCCGGCGCGACCAGATCTGCAAATGGTGACCATTGTGGTCAGCGAGCTGAGCCAGCGCCGTCCCCCAAGCACCTGCACCCAGCACGGTGAGGTTTAGTGCCTGATTAGGAGAGGCAACAGACTGCACAGGCTTTGAAGGAATCGTGGCAGATGGCGACATAGCGGAGGTCTTCCAGATGAGCTACACAAAGGGACGTTGGCACCCCTTCTAAAAAGAATAGAGTTAGGGAATAGAGTCTTAGCCTACCGCGAGCTGAGGCTGAGCGCTGCTGGAAGCGTCTTGGGTTTTAGCTTGACCTAGAACCGCTTTAAGCGCGTAGTCGGGAATGCAGTTGTCGGCCATGGTGGTTTTGTAGCGGATGATCGCCGCTTCGCAGTCAGCCAGGCTCCACCCGCAGTGGTTTTGCAACGTTTGAGAAATCGCCTCCAGCGCATCCAATCCATAGTTGGCCTGCAAAGACAGCATTGTCCGCCGCCGGCAGATATCTGAGAGCGTATAGGCCATCTCTGACTGCACTGCGTAAACCACCTGTGCCTTGATATCCGGCAGGCCGGACACAATGGGCTGAGCGAGATCAGGCGCAGCGTCGATCAGGCGCAGCAGGTTGAAAACCCGCGCCCCATAGAGGGTGAAAAGATGTTCTAAGGTCGGTAGTGAGAGGCGATCGCGATACGCTTCACCGGCCTCAGCCATGCGCTGATCGGTCGGCAAAATGGCACCGGGCAAAGGCTGCACCCGGGTTTGGCAAGGGGGCTTCTTCTCACCGGGCTGGCTCTGCTTGCGGTGCTTATACACCCAGTCCACCATTTCTTCTCCGACTCGCCGGTGCGTGGTCAGCTTACCGCCAATCAGCGAGACCATATTGACCACGCCGTCGCGGCTGTGGTCGTAGAGCAGGTGATTGCGGCTGACCGCACCCGGCTTCTTACTGTCGGTATAGGGCAAAGGCCGCACGCCTGAATAAGTGAACTTCACCGACTCCCGGCTCAGTCTGGCGGCTGGAAAGACCTTGTTCGTCTCCGTGAGCAGGTAGTCAATTTCATCGTCGTCGGCTTTAACTTTGTCGAGATCGCCCTCAAAGCGCAAATCCGTGGTTCCAATCAGGCATTGGCCCAGAAACGGCAAAATGAAGAAAGGCCGATTGTCGGTCAGCGCCTCGACATAGAAGGCAGCTTCGGGTGCGCCTGGGAAAGTATCGACGATGATGTGGCTGCCTTTGGTGCCGCCGATCTTTTGCTTCGTGCCGATGGGCGCAGCCTGACCCGCTTTTTTGCCCTGACGACAGACCTGATCGACCCAGGGGCCGGACGTATTGACAATCACCGTCTTCTCGTTGGCGCGGAGGGTGAAGGTTTGGTCAGAGAGCTCATCTTTGCAGGTGAGGCTGCTAATGCGATCGCCCGTCCGCACCAGCTCGGTGATCTGCACGTAGTTGAGCATGGTAGCGCCTGCAGCCTGCGCCGAGAGCACATTTTCCAAGCACAGTCGCTCTGCGTACTCTGCCTGCGCATCAAAATACTGAGCCGCCCCCTGGACGCCCGCCGGATTGACTTCTCGAAATAGCTGCTTTAGCTTCGCTTTGGGCAGCATTCGGTGATTTAGAAGGCTTTTATCGAAGCTGAGAATGTCGTAGAGCACCATGCCCGCCCAGATCTCCCAATAGCTGCGTGACCCCTGCTTGTAGATAGGAATTGTGAGCTGGAGGGGATGTACCAGGTGCGGGGCGCTTTTGAGCAAGATCTCGCGCTCAGCCAGCGACTCGCGTACCAGGTTGAATTCAAAATACTCCAGGTAGCGCAGGCCGCCGTGCACCAGCCGTGATGACCAGCTGGTCGTGCCGCTGGCAAAGTCGCCCTTTTCTATCAAAGCAGTCTTGAGCCCTCGTAAAGCAGCATCTCTAGCCGTTGCTGCACCGTTGATACCACCCCCGATCACAATCACATCGTAATCAGCTGCATCAATTGAAGAGAAGTCGCGCGTCATTATCGGCATTGTTATCGGATCGGGCTACGCCAACATACTACCGAACATAGCCCGTAAAAAAATCTCAACAGAGAAAATGACCGTCTCTATCGAGCAGATACCTTGAGCCAATAACCAGACTCCTAAGTCAAATGGAGCGGCATGAGTCCAGCCAGTTATCAAAGCTCAACTGTCTGTAGAAAGAGTGACTCAGCCAATTTGTTATGATTTCAGGATAAAGAGCAATATTATCTTTTGCTGGTGGAAAATCTGAGTCCCTAGGGAATACTTGTCTCAAGGACTACAGCAGTTTGTTAATCTTCTATATTTCTTAAGGATCGTGTAGTTCAGGCCGATGCAGAACTGCTCGCAGTGCTAAGCTTTTAGGGAATTTTTGAGGTCACAGGCGAGAATACATCGATAGGCAGATGTGTTTCTGGAGATTGGATCTTTGCGAACTTTGTCGTTTCTGGTTGGGAGTGGGACACATGGAAGGAAAGCTCAAGGAATTGATTGGCAAGCCTGGGGTATGGCTTTACATTCAGAGCAGTAACGGCTGGTTTAAGAACGTTGAGATTTTGGAGGTCGGCGACAACGTACTGACTTTCCGATACGAGTCAGAATCCAGTACTGAGCGTAAGGTATGGGAGAAGACAACCCGGATTAGCAACGTTGCCGAAATTGAAATCCGTCTAGTTGTAGTGCCAAAGATCAACAACCCCCAGCTAGCCGATATTCGCGGGCAGCTCTCTAAGCTACTGCAAAAGGAAAGCAGCCCCGAGCTAGATGATCGGCTTTTATAGGTGTTGATCTGCTGGAGCTCTTGACAGCTGACCCACCCGCTGGCGTACCGACATTTGGGAAACCCCTGTAGCAGGCCACCGAAAAAGCGTGGGCCTGCTATTTTTATGTCAGCAGCAAATAATGGGGGATGTGATGGGAAGGAGTGGGCTCTTTATTGTGATCGCCGCTCTGGTCATGTCAGTCACGATCTGGGGCAATCCTATTGCCTCTCTGGTGACGGCGCCACCTGCTGCGCCGCCTATCTTGCCTGCCCCAGCTGCTGACGGTTTTCAGCGTCTAGAGCTGACCGTTGAGGCGGCGCGGCTGATGACGCATGTAGAAGCGATCGCCCGCCCCCGATCCACAGCCCCCGAAAAGACAGTTGCCCGCAGCTACATTACGAACGCGCTCACAGGCTACGGCCTCCTCCCTCAGCCACAGCCCTATGGCTCCGCAGACCAGGGCGGTGTGAATATTGTCGCTGAGATCCCTGGCCGCGATCCCTTAGCAGGCACTGTTGTGCTAGGCGCTCACTACGACACGCCGCCGAACTCTCCTGGCGCTGACGATAACGGCAGTGCGATCGCCACCCTGTTAGAAGCCGCCCGGCTTTTTTCAGCTCAGACAGCAGCGCGTCCTGCTGCCACCCTCAAGCTGGTCTTTTTCGATCAGGAAGAACAGCAGGCAGACGGCAGCGGTCTGTTGGGCAGCTCCGCTTTTACAGCCGTCGAAGCCAATATCGCCG
>JBARVU010000430.1:0-14410 GCA_049646425.1 Phormidesmis sp.
ATAAAAAAGTTGAGCGCAGCCGGAACTAAAGCAATATAAGCAAACGCCAGCCCCGCAAAAAAGAGGACGCTGGAGCCAATCACAACTGGCGCAATCAACCGGCGCTCGCGGCGGGTCAGACCTGGCAGCACAAACTGAATGATTTGATAGAGGATGAACGGGCTGGCGATTAGAAGGCCGCTATAGCCCGCCACTTTAATCGAGACAAAGAAGTATTCGCCGGGGGAGAGCTGAAGAAACTTTGCGCCCTGAGCCGGGACTTCTAAGCGTTCAACAATTTGCCGAACGCTGGTAAAGCAGCCAATAACGCTGAGAACAACCACGATTAAAGCGTAGAAAATCCGCTGTCTCAGCTCGTCGAGGTGATCGAACAAAGACATTTCGACATCGCCGGGGATCTCATCCAAAAAGGTCTCACGGGCCTGCTCATCTGGCACCGAGAGGTTGGCAGTCGTCGCCGTCTCAAGATCAGCAGGGGGCGTCATAAGCAGGTTATTGGCTAAGGGTTGAGGTTAAAGGAACATCAGATACCGGGCGAGTGAGCGAGCTGCAACGATGTCTGAGCTATAGAAAGGCTATGGAAAGATTTTCTCCGTCGGTTGACCGGGCTCACCCATCACAGTGGCTTCCTCGCCGTTGGCAGAAAGCTGTAAGGCACCTGCATTTCCAGCATAAACGATGAGCTCTTCTTGCGCTTCCCAGACCTGACTCTCACCAGGCTGAAGCGTGCCTACGAAGATGGGAGTAGGATCCCCATCGGCAGTGATGCTTACCCAGGCTTCATCAGTGGCAGTCGCTTCGACATAGACCGGAGCTGTGCTGATAGGCGGCTGATCGATGACGGTTTCCTCTGGCGCAGCATCGGGAGCCTCTGTTAGCGCGTCAGAAGGTGCACTTTCCGTCGTTTGTTCGACCGCATCTGGACGGTTGGCAATACCGGGTTGGCTATCACCGCCGCCCAGCAAGCCAAACAAAATCGCTGCGCCCGCCGCAACCACGGCTGCCAACCCAGCAATGATAAAGGGCATCAATGTCGACTTTGAGCGGCTATAGTCTACCCCCACCGGCTCTGTAGCATTCGCTGCTAGCGGCATCACAGGCGTAGCTGCCTGAATTGTGAAGGCTTCAGGCAGCTCATCGTTATGGATAGGATCCTGGATGGGAGGCGCAGAGTCACTGCTGCGGACGGGGATTGCTGCTGAATCGAGATTATCACTGTTGCGATCGCCATTCAGACGAATAGTCTCATTGCCATCCAAGCCGTGGCCATTCAGACCATTGCCATCGAAGTTATATATGCTAACTCCCCGACTAACCTCGGAGGGCTGGGCTTGAATGGACTGAACTGGAAGCTGAACATCCGCATAATTGTCTTCGTAGGCGGCAGTTTCGGGCTCTAGAGGCTTACTCGTGACGGCTTCACTGGCGACAGATTCACTCGTGGCAGCTTCACTCGTGACGGCTTCACTCGTGACGGCTTCACTCGTGACGGCTTCAGCCAGCTCACCTGTGGCAGCTTCATCCTTGAGAAAGATATCGTCAATCGTCACGAATGCCGGTTCAGAGGGCTGAGGTGCTGACGCTGCCACTGGAGACGGTTCGACATCTGCCGGGGCAGACTGTGCATAGGGAATCGCCGCTTTCTCCGAGCTCTCTAACTCAGCCACAAAATCTATAGCGTCTGGCTGCTCGGGCGTCAGTGAACGCGCTGCGCCAACTATTGGCGTAGCGACCGGTACCGGTTGAGGAGCGGCTGGCTGAGGGGCGGCTGGCTGAGGGGCGGCTGGCTGAGGAGGCGTAATGCGAGTAATTCGCGTGGTCGGGCTGTCGCCTGGTTCCGCCGGACGAGCCGGACGGGGCGTAGATGGAATAGAGTCCACTGTGAACTGCTGAGAAAGCTCTATCCCATTCAGCCCCAGGGCTTCGGCGTAGCGACGAATAAAGCCCTGGACAAAGATGGGTTCCGGCAGAACATCTGGATTGCCTGCTTCGAGCCCATTGAGCAGCTGCGGACGAATGTAGGTGCGCATGGCAATGTCTTCCAAAGACTTCTCCTGCTGCTCTCGGCGATCGCGCAAGAAAGCACCGATTTGTGCAAGCTGACTTTGCTGTGGGGCACTAAATTTGGTCACGATACTCCATGAAATCAACGACTACCACGGATACTTTAAACGTCAGTCCCAATGGCCAAGGTGTCACGACAGGTCGCACTCAGAAGATGTTTGTGCTGGGTGAATACACATACATCATCCTACCAATGATCTGGGCTGGCAAATAATTGCTAGAGCGTCTTCACCCCTCTACCTATATATCACCCCTCTACCTAATATCAGATCGGACTAGGTCCTCACAGCGCCGCGACCTTGGCCGCCACTTCCGGATTGTAGAGCCGTAAATAGTTCCAATAGCCCCCAAAGACAGACTCTACATAGCCTTTGGTTTCAGGGTAGGGAATTTTTTCGACAAATTCGTCTGTGTTAGCAAAGCCACCTGCTTCTATCCATCTGGCGACGCTGCCGGGCCCAGCGTTGTAGCTGGCTACCGCAAAGAGAGAATTATTTGCGTACTCCTGGTGCGTGTAGTCCAGATACCAGGTGCCCAGCTTGACATTATCTTCTGGCAAATCAAGTGTATAGCTAGCCTCGTCAGTTTGCCCAGCTATCCAGGCAGCCGTCTCAGGCATCACCTGCATCAGGCCAACCGCGCCCACAGCCGATCTGATCTTTGGCTGAAATCTGGATTCCTGGCGCATCAGAGCGGTCACTAGCAGCGGATTGAGACGGCGCTGCTGAGCCCAGCCCATGATCAGCTCCAGAAAGGGAAACGGATAGATGGCCTGCCAGTAGGCGAGATTCTGCTTGAGCAGGGCGTATTCTGCTTTTTCGTCGGCTAGATCCCGCCAAGCTAGGCTAGAGACCATAAAAATACCGTTTAAATTGTCGCCAACGCCCAGGCGCAGAACGCCGTCAGTGAACTGCTCAGCGACGCTGGGAGTTTGTGGGTTGGCAAATTCGGTTTGCCAGTGGGCCCAGGCTTCTCGGTCTTGGCGGAGTAAGTACAGTTCTTGAAGCGCAGAGGAACCGGCGGGCAGCGGCGATCGCTCTGGCGGCAGCACAATTTGAGGGGTGAGGTCACGCACCGTATCAAAGTCGCCCACGTTCCAACCAAGGTGAACCGCAGATCGCCAAGCAAAGTACGAATCTGGATGAGCGCGAATGACCTGCTCAAAAGCCTGCTCGGCCACTTCTGGCTGATTCTGGCTGATTGCCCACTTACCTTGCCAGAACCCAGCTTCAGCCGCGAGCTCATCGTCAGGGGCCGCCGTTACAAGCTGCTGAGCCCACTCAATGGCACTGGCATAGTCCCCTTTTTGAGAGCTTTCTTCTGCGTTTTTGAAGCGAATTTTAGCGGCCGCTTCCGAGTCAGAATACTGCGAGAGAATAGTAACTCTAGTCTGCTTGGCAGAGTCGGGGCTTTGGAGCGCATCGAGCAGATCGGCGCGGGCGGCCAGGGCATCGGCGGCTTTGTCGGGAAAGCGGTTCACTACCTGGTCAAGGACGCTACCGGCGACCTGGGCAGGCAGCAGGTTGGCCAGGTTTAGCAGGCCAGTCGCGGTCTCTGGGGCTTCTGGAAAGGTTTGATCGAGCTTTTGGTAAGCGGCGATTGCCTCAGCGGTTTTACCGTCGCGCTCTTTGCCCCGGGCGGCCCGGTACAGGTGCACAGGCGTAGCGGGCGCTTGGCTATAGGCTCGCCCTGCCTGCACGTAGTTTTCCGTTTCCCAATAGCCAAACCCAACGGCGGCCCAGTCTTGCGGGGTCAGCGCACTGGCGTACTGGTCGGTCAGCTGATTGAGCACCTCGACATACCCAGGATGGTCGAGTCCGTGATCGGCGATGATCTTCAGCAGCGTCAGCCGATCCACCTGGGCTAAGGCAGCATCGGTCGATTTGGTAGGGTCAGCAGTCGAGGGCAGACCGAGCTGCTCAAAGGCAATTTCGACGCTGCGCGGATGGCTGGGAATTTCTTTCAGCAAGGTAGCCCAGTGCCCAGGGGGTAAGGCTGGCTGATTCGCGCTCTGCTCAAGCTGCCCCAGCTGATAGAGAGCTTCAGCAGCGGCGGCACTATCTGGGTATGCTGTCACCACCTGATTCCAGGTGGCCTCTGCCGCTTCAGCCTGACCAGCGGCGCGCTGAGCCTGTCCCCGCTTGACCAGCACATAGGGCGCGAGATCTGGGTAGCGATCTTCTAAGCCTTCTAGCCAGGGCAGTGCACTGCCGCCCTGATTCTGGTTGACCAAATCTGTCGCCAGTAGGTAGCGGGCGCGATCGCTCTCAATCCCCTCATTTTGCTGGGCGATCGCTGTCAGGGCTGTGCTCCGAGTTTCAGGCGGCTGCTGGGCTAGCTTGAGTACCGCAGAGTCTGCGATGACATCGGGCGATCGCGAAATTACCACCGCAGGCGCTGGATTAAAAGCATCAGTCGCCTTTAGAACCGCCACGACCATGCCTGCGGAGAAAGTGCCGATGCCCAATAGCGCGATCAGCGGCCACCTATGCTTAAGCGTTTTCAACATTTAGCGCCTGAAGTCAAATCAAGTTTTTTTCATGCGTGCTTTTGAAGTTTTAGCAGAAAAAACGCTCAGTGGTGAGCGGGAAGCTGCGGGATCTGGCTGTAAAAAAAAGAGGCACCGTACGAAAGTAAAACTAGGTAAGGCATGAAAAACGGCAGAATCAGTAGATACTATAGAACTGGAATCTAGATGAAATGAACTAGGGAATGGATTTTATAGCGTCGGATCAATCTTGTCTCAATTGGGCAGGCGATTGCCTGATTGTCGGTCTCTTGGAGGAGTCGTTGCCACTGACGGGAATTTTGTCGGAACTCAACGACAAAGTCGCCGGACTGCTGCAAACGCTCATCGAAGAGGAATCATTTGAGGGCAAGGCTGGGACGACCGCGATCACCCGTCTGAGCCCTGATTCGCCGATCAAGAAAATCGGTTTGGTGGGCTTAGGATCCTCTGACACCATGGCCTTAGAAGGCTTACGGCGCGGCGCGGCAATCGCCGCGCGGCTGGCCAAAAAAGCCAAAAGCCACTCTCTGGGCATCAGCTTTCCGGTGTGGAACAACAGCCAGTCGCTGACGGCTCAAGCGCTGAGCGAAGGCGTCATCCTGGCGCTCAGTCAAGATCACCGCTTTAAGTCTGAGCCTGATAAAGGCAAAGTCGAACTATCGCAGGTTCACTTGCTAGCGTTCGCTGGCGAGGACGCTGCCATTGAAAAAGCCAAGGTCATTTGCGAAGGTGTAATTTTGGCCCGTGAGCTGGTCGCAGCGCCACCTAACGTGGTCACCCCTGACAAGCTCGCCGAAACCGCCGCTGATATCGCCCGCGACTATGGCATCAAGCTAGAAGTACTGGAGCGCGACCAGTGTGAAGCTTTGGGGATGGGCGCTTACTTAGGCGTGGCCCAAGCCTCAGATCTGCCGCCTAAGTTTATCCATCTCACCTACGTACCCGAGGGCACCGCCAAGCGTAAGCTGGCCATCATCGGCAAAGGACTGACCTTTGATTCGGGCGGACTAAACCTGAAGCCCAGCGGCTCGGGCATTGAAATGATGAAGATTGACATGGGCGGCGCCGCCGCCGTGCTGGGAGCGGCAAAAGCGATCGCTCAGCTCAAGCCCGACGTCGAAGTCCACTTCATTAGCGCCGCGACTGAGAACATGGTCAGCGGCCATGCCATGCGCCCCGGCGACATCTTGACTGCCTCCAACGGCAAAACAATTGAAGTCAACAATACCGATGCCGAAGGTCGCCTAACCCTGGCCGATGCGCTGGTATACGCCGATAAGCTCGGCGTCGATGCGATGATTGACCTGGCAACCCTGACGGGTGCTTGTGTGGTGGCCCTCGGCGATGATATTGGCGCGCTTTTTAGCCCTCACGAAGACCTTTCCCAAAGTCTCGCAGCGGCAGCAGAAGTCTCTGGCGAAAAGCTCTGGCAGATGCCGATGGAAGAAAAGTACTTCGAGGGTCTCAAATCAGTCGTTGCCGACATGAAAAACACGGGCCCTAGAGCAGGCGGCTCCATCACGGCAGCCCTGTTCCTTCAGCAGTTTGTCAAAGATACGCCTTGGGCGCACTTAGATATTGCCGGCCCCGTATGGTCGGAAAAAGAAAACGGCTATAACAGTCCTGGGGCAACTGGCTACGGGGTGAGGATGTTGGTGCAGTGGGTAACGGGGAGTTAGGGGAGTCGCTCTGCAGAGAATGTTTTAGAGGTAGAGATAGAGGATGGGGGGCCAAGCTGCACTAGATCACGCTTGCAGTAGGTAGCGGGTTGGTTGCCAATAGGCTGGGTACTGGTTTAGCCGTCTCATCTGATACATTACCGGCCGGTCGGGTCGGAATTTTGATCGAGAATTCTGTTCCTTCACCGAGCTGTGAGTGGCATTCGAGTTTGCCCTGGTGCTTTTCAGCAATGATTTGATAGCTGATCGACATACCGATACCGGTGCCTTTGCCAACGGGTTTAGTCGTGAAGAAAGGATCGAAGATCTTGTCGATGACTGACTGGGGCATGCCCGGGCCGCTATCGGCGATCACAATTTTGACCCATCCTGGCGCAGGGACGGTTGTGCGAATGCAGATTTGCTCAGGCTTCTGAACACTCGCCTGCTCTAGCGCATCAATCGCGTTCGTGATGATATTCATAAACACTTGGTTGAGCTGCCCGGCATAGCATTCGACCAGGGGCAGATCGCCATATTCTTTGACCAGCTCAATCGATGGTTTGCCCGGTTGATCCTTAAGGCGGTGCTGCAGGATGAGTAGCGTACTGTCAATTCCTTCGTGAATATCCACTGCTTTGTAGGCGGCCTCATCCATTCGAGAAAAGTTTCGCAGCGACAGAACAATCTGGCGAATCCGCTCGGTTCCCAGCTTCATAGAGCTTAAAACCTTGGGCAGGTCTTCCTGGAGAAACGGCAGATCGATTTCCTCCGCCTCATCTGTGATTTGGGAGACCGGTTGAGGGTAAGCCCGCTCATAAAGGTTAACCATCGATATCAGGTTGCGGGCATATTCCTGGACGTGGTTGAGGTTGCCGGCGATAAAGTTCACCGGATTATTGATTTCATGAGCGACCCCCGCCACAAGCTGCCCCAAGCTCGACATTTTTTCTGCTTGAACAAGCTGAGTTTGAGTTTGCTGGAGCTCGTCAATCGTCGCTTGCAGCAGCAGGTTTTGAGATTCAAGCTGCGCTTTAGAGGCGGCAATCTGACTGATCCGGGCGAGCACGTCAAAGCTTTCGTAAAAGCTGAGAAATCTGACAGCGGCGACAACGGTAATCAGATCGGCTGATGTCTGCCAAACCAGGGCGTTAGGGATGCCGAGCATACTTAAGCTGTGCATGCCATGACCGAACGCACAGCTAAAAAAGATAGCGGCGACCGTAACGACAACAGGGCTGATGCCAGCTCGTCGATTGCGCCAGATACCATAGGAGATGCCCCCGCCAATCACGAGATAGCAGCCGGAAATAATCAAGTTTTCGCCCATCATCAGAGCGGGAAGATAGAAAAGCGCGAGCGGAAAAGATTGCATAGGGCGGTCAGTACCTTTGATTGAGAGGCATTTTGTAAAGGCCACTCTCAAACGTTCCCTATTTCAATATTCCTAAATCTTTCAAAAAGGAAAGATATTCGTAGTTTTTTGTACTTACATCATCGCTTCAAACAGGCCGATCAGGTTTCCTGCCGGATCACGCAAGTAGGCGACCTTAATCGAAAATTCTGTATTCTGCGTGGGCGGTTCTGCAAACGCGATGCCCGCATGGCGCAGCTCATGATAGATGTCGTCGATGTCATGAACAATCAGAACCAGGCCAAATTTATCTTGACAGTCGGCAGTCGCGGACTTGCCGCTGGTGCGCAGTATTTCGGCCATTTCCTGCTGACTAAAGAGGGAGAGGCGCAGGTTATCGGTAACTTCAAACTCGGCGTATCCCTTTTCAATTTGTACGGTAATCGGCTTGAACTTGAGAATATCGCGGTAGAACTCGGCGCAGGTAGCAATATCCGATACGTACAGACGAGTGTGGGCAGCTTGAACTTTCATATTTCTCTATATTTCTCTGGGGGGCAATGCCCTGACTTGGGCTTGGGGCTATCAGTGGGTAAGGGTGTCTTTGATTATTTCTCTATTCAGAGGAAATAAGGCGACCGCGTTAGAGGAACTTAACATCGCCTCGCCAAACCTCAGAGCAAATTTTCTCAATCCCTTGGATTCTTGGGCCGACGAGGCTGTAGCTCTATCTTACCGGCGCTCTTGCCTCAGCAAAACTTACTCCAGATGCCAGTTCATCTGCGACCCGCTTGTGAATACATCGCTCACCCCGTCTCAGAAAATAGTATTTTTAGCCGGTGGCTACGGTCTCTTATTTTTGCTTATGCTTTGGGCCGCCTATACCAACCACCTGCCGCTGCAATGGCTCTCGCAGCTCCCCAACTACAATAAGTTTGGCCATATGATTTTGTATTGTATTCCGAGCTACCTGGGCCACCGCCTGTGCCAGCGAAAACATTTCAGAAGCGGAGATACTTCTCTACCTATTTTCCCTGTCCTATTTGCCCTATTTACCGTTACTGAAGAGTTGGTTCAGGGCTTTTCTCCCTACCGTACCCTCGATGCGGGTGATCTGGTTTGCAGTCTATTGGGCGTTGGGATTGGCTACTGGCTGGCGCAGCGTGGGGCTAGCGCGAGTTAAAACTTCTCAGCTGAGAAGCGTGATCTACCGGGACGACATGGCGATTGACGACGGCTTTGCCGCTTTCTTGCTGGGTGGCCATATCGATAGCGATCGCTGCGATCTGCACATCCAAGCAGTCCAGCGGTATCTGTAGCTTGGCCGTTGCCCGCAAGTCTCCTAGCGCGTCGGGCAGTAAGTTAGTCAGGCGCTGGGGTTCCATCACCAGACTACGGCTCTGCCGGTCCACCATCCATAGCTTGATAAAAGGCCGATAGGACGATGGCCCTGTTCGCACGGTAATCGTGATAAATTCGCCGGCAACCAAGTCTCCGGCAGGTAAGCTGATCACCGGCAGCGACATCTCTGACGATGCTTCAGCAGGCATTGGCGGCTGCTGCTGACGGGCCAGCGGATAGGTTAGCTGACCTTCATCGGCAGGCGGCTCGGCAGGCGCTAAAGGTATGGCAGACTGAGCAGACGGCTGATAAGCGGGTGGCTGACTGGTCGCGGCGGGCGGATCATCGAAAATGACCACCTCATCGTCTAAAGGCAGGACGGTCTCGATGGGTAAAGGGGATGGCTCTTCCCGACTGACGACGCCCGCCGCCTTCATGCCTGCGACCATTTTGGCCGCTTCTTGGTGGCTTTCACGGGTAAGCGTCGACAGCCTCTGCCAAAAGTGATTTTTGAGCTGAAGCGACTGAAAGTCGATATCGGTTTTGCGAGAAGATGAATGGTTTGACCTGGACTGACTATCCGCTGCTTCGGGTTGATCATCCGAATTTGATGCTGGGCTTGCAACAGGGCTCTCTAGCGAGTCTTCACTGATGGCGAGAGGCCCGACGGCATCCGTTTCTGGTGCTGAAAGCACGTCGTCAGGATCAATGCTACCAAGGCCAACGCTGTCAAGCTCAATGCCGTCTAGGACGGCGGTAATTTCGTCAGCTTCGAGATCATCGTCCAGGATGCTGGTACCAATGAACTGGGCAGGCTGCGTCACCATCGAGGGGGCATCGACCGATGAGTCTGAGGAGGATGGGAGCGCAGTGTTTGTAGGGTTGCGAAAAGCCGGCAGCTCAGGGCGGCTGACTGCCAGATCGTATGCTGACTTCTCTGGCCAGTTGAGCTGGGGCGGCAAAATCACCCCGACAGCAGGCGCCACGTCTTTTTTCGTCGGATCTAGCAGCAGAGGTA
This sequence comes from Phormidesmis sp., assembly GCA_049646425.1. Lineage (GTDB taxonomy): Bacteria > Cyanobacteriota > Cyanobacteriia > Phormidesmidales > Phormidesmidaceae > Phormidesmis. The sequence goes on from JBARVU010000430.1 coordinate 9,945, forward strand.
CCGTAGGCTCAGCGCTGATAGCGTTCTCAGCCAGAGGAACTGTGGGCTCCAAAATAATGTCCTCAGCGACGGGAATTGTTGACGCCGGCATAGCGTTCTCAGCGACAGGAACGGTGGGCGCTAGAGGAGAGGGGTCTTCTTCAAAATCGCCGGTGTCTTGATAGGCGATCGCCGTCAGCAGATAGTCAATCCCAGCGGTGATGGTAAACACCTGATCGGTCAGAATCTGAGTGGGCGTATCGGGCACTGCCGCTGTGCGAAGCGAGACTTCTCCTACAACTACCTGAGTTGCGGCCTCGGCGGGCAGCTGTATTTGCACCCTAAAGTCAGCCGGCAGGCGGGCCAGGCTCAACGGTCGGGAGGCTTCCATAATCACCTGCGCAGTCTGCGGATCTTGCAGCCGAATCCACAGCTCACTTTCTGCAGGCACCCCTTCGTCTACCGCCTTGGCAAGTCCGTTTACCTTACCAACAATTGTCATCGGCTGATTGTGTCGAGCCAGGTAGGCCCGCTGACTGAGCAACACTCGATAGGGAGCATCCTTTTCCAGGCATGGGCGCACAGACGCATTCGTCGCCTGCCGCTGCCGCCAGATCTCTGCCTGCGCCTGAATCAGCGGCAGATCGCCATTGAGCCAGGACGGATCTGCCAAGTCTTCAATCGGGACAGGGGCGATTTTGTCTGCCCCCGGGTACCCTGGCAAGCCTTCAGTACGCGCCGATACTCGCAGCTGCAAGCTATAGCGCCAGTGACCTGCCGTCGAGTCAGCTGTATCACCATCGATCAGATTGAGACTGCTACAGTCTAACTGCCATTCACCGGGCTCTAGATAGCGATAGGGCATGACCACGACCAGCCCAGCCTCATTAGTTTGGCCGGTACGCTTACGCGATCGTTGGTAAGCGGGCAGATCTTCAGTGACGAGTGGGTTCAGCCGAATAGCGAGGGGCGTGTTGGCACGATCTGTATGGGCCACGATGCAATAGCGCCCTGCCAAGATCTCTACCTGCTGCGTTGCCAACGGCAGCCATGTTTGATCGCCTTCTTTCTGGATCAAAAATTCCCAATATTTCATCTTGCTCGCTCAGGTGGCCAGAATGCACAATATCGCCTAAAACAGCCGCTATGCCAGCAGCATAGGGAGAATCTTAGCAGACAACTTTGAGGCAAATCACATCTGGGTCAAAACGCGCTTAATCTTCAGTACGATTACTGAATACCTTCCCTATTCCTGCACCTCAGGGATAGTTGAATCCTCAGAGGCGATCGCTTACTCCTGATAGTCGGTTTGTATGGTCACGGCTAAGGTCTCTTCATCGACTGCTATATAAAGGATATTGGGCCGACAGCAGACCTGGCAGTCTTCTATATAGGACTGCGCGCTGCCGGCACTGAGGTCAATAAAGGTCGTACTGGGCTCGCCGCAAAAGGCACAGCAGTAGTCAGCGGTTGTTTGCATTGGGAGGAAAAAGCGCTTATGTGATCACGGTAGGCTCGTTGCGACCGGTGAGCGCTTGAATTTTAGCGACTTCGTCGGCTAGGACAATCAGGGGCTTGAGCGCTTCTTGAGGATCGAGGCCATGCTTAGACTGATCGGGTTCGTAGCTTTCCAAATACAGCCGTAGGGTAGCGCCCTGGGTGCCGGTGCCAGAAAGACGAAAGACCATGCGTGAGCCGTCAGTGAAGCCGATCCGAATGCCCTGCTTATTGCTAACGCTGCCGTCGATGGGGTCGGTATAGCTGAAGTCGTCGGCATAGTCGACGGTGTAGTCGCCGAGGGTTTGACCAGGGAGGGTGGAAAGCTGCGATCGCAACCCTGCCATCAGCTCATTGGCCTTGGCACTATCCACCCCTTCGTAGTCGTGACGCGAGTAAAAGTTGCGCCCGTAAGTTTGCCAATGCTCAGTCACGATCTCTTCGACCGACTGCTGACGCTCTGCCAGGATATTTAGCCAGAACAGCACCGCCCAGAGCCCGTCTTTTTCGCGCACATGATCAGAACCGGTGCCGAAGCTTTCTTCCCCGCAGATGGTGATTTTGTCGGCATCTAGCAGATTGCCAAAAAACTTCCACCCGGTCGGCGTTTCGTAACAGTCGATGCCCATTTTTTCGGCGACTCTATCCACCGCCTGACTGGTGGGCATGGAGCGGGCAACACCTGAGAGGCCGTTTTTGTAGCCCGGTATTAAGCTGGCGTTAGCGGCGATTAGAGCCAGGCTGTCGCTGGGGTTGACAAAGAAATTGTTGCCAAGGATCATATTGCGATCGCCGTCCCCATCCGAAGCCGCCCCAAAGTCAGGCGCACTGCCCGAAAACATGGTTTCCACCAAATCGTGCGCGTACACCAGATTGGGATCGGGATGTCCGCCGCCAAAGTCTTCTAGCGGCTCGCCGTTAGTCACCGTGCCGGCTTTCGCACCCAGAGCCTGCTCAAAAATGGCCTTGGCATAGGGGCCAGTGACCGCATGGAGCGAATCCATACACATAGTGAAATCGCCTGCTAAGAGCTGACGAATTTTGCTAAAGTCAAACAGCTTTTCCATCAGCTCAGCGTAATCGGCAACAGCATCGACAACTTCTACGGTCATCTCACCAATCTCAGTGGTACCCAGCGTATCGAGATCGATGTCATCGGCCTCGACAATCTTGTATTCGCTGATAGACTGCGTGTTTTCAAAAATGGCGCTGGTAACCTTTTCTGGTGCGGGGCCGCCATTAGAGACATTGTATTTCACGCCGAAGTCACCTTCTGGACCGCCCGGGTTGTGGCTCGCTGAGAGAATAATGCCGCCAAAAGCATCGTATTTGCGAATCAGACAGGAGGCGGCTGGTGTAGAGAGAATACCGCCCTGTCCGACCAGGGTTTTGCCGACGCCGTTGGCTGCGGCCATTTTTAAGATGGTTTGAATGGCGGGGCGGTTAAAGTAGCGGCCATCACCGCCGAGGACCAGCGTTTTGCCCTGATAGTCGGTAAGGCTGTCAAAGGTCGACTGAATAAAGTTTTCTAAATAGTTGGCTTTTTGAAAGGTTGGCACCTGTTTACGCAGACCTGAGGTGCCTGGTTTTTGGTCGTCAAAAGGAGTGGTGGAAACCGTTTGGATAGCCATTATCAATATTTTCTCAGTGATGATGTCTGATATGAACGCCGCAACGAACTAGCCATTATGATCTCATATTGCCGCCTGTGCACTCTAGGACGAACGGGAAATATATCTCAGTATTCTACGTGACTGCCGATTTGGGGGCATCCTGCAATACGTTTACCGGGTCGCCGATGCGCAAAGTGCTGCTTGAGGTACCGTACTGAACGCAGTTTTGACCAAACCAGATGCCTCTGTCCCAGGCGCGGTAGGTGGCGAGGGTCTGGCTGGGTTCTGAAGTGCGATGGCCATGCCTATCCTTCGGATAATCGCCCGTCTGCGTATCGACATTCGGAATGGAGCAGCGGGCGCACAGCTTCGGCAGGTCAAACACTGCCGATCCAACCTGTATCTGCTGCCAGCTATCTTCAGCGTGCGGCTCAATATCGCCTTTTATGACTAGATTGGGCCGAAAGCGGCTGACCGGCACAGGCAACTTTTGGTTTTCAGCGAGTTTATGATTCAGTCCTGCCAAAGACGCTTCAGAAATGAGCAAGTAAGGATAGGCATCGGCAAAGCTCACCAAACTGTCATCACCAAACCTGCCGTGGTCGGTCGGTCGGTGTGAACTATCGGGCATATAGACGAGCTGGCAGTCGACGCCGATGAATTGGGTGAACCACTGTTTGCTTTTGGGGCAGAGGGCGATCGCCTCACAGCCATCTCCCCAAACTTCCACGTTCACTCGCTCCCCAGACACTGCCGTCAGCGGTACCGACAGGTCAGACATTCCGGGCGCAGTAATTTTCAGCTGCTCACCCATTTCTACGCCGATCAGCGCCATACGCGGAAACCGCCGCTGCGTCATGAACTTGCCTTGAGCGTCTACCACCATCCAGCGCCGGTCATATTGCAGGCCACGCGCCGTCATTGACGCCTCACTCACCGCAATCCCCGCTGCCGACTTAATTGGATACACGTATAGGCCGCTTAACGTCAGGGCAGTCATGGCGGGATTCCTCAGGATTGACAGGTCTTTTTCAAGGATAGAGACAGGCGGGGACATATGGGTTGCCTCCGCTTCTGGGTTGTCTTTGGGGTCGAGACCGTTTCAAACATCCTGAAAATATCCATCGTGATATGATCGCCCATATATAGAAGCGGGTCTCCGTGTCAAATTCCCCATTCCACGATCCTCAGCGTAACCCTCTGCCCGATGCGAACGACATTGAGCAAGAAGCTACCGGTGGCTTAGAGCTGGATTCTTTTCAGAAGAGTTCTTCGACTCATAGCCCTTCCCCTCACATCAAACGGGATATACAGCGGCTACGAAATGTCGTCATAGGGCTACTCCTAACAGGACTGGCACTAGGTTGTGTCGTGGGC
>JBARVU010000431.1:0-6671 GCA_049646425.1 Phormidesmis sp.
AGTGGCCCATGCTGTCGGCGGGGGTAGAGACTGCAACCGTCAAAAAGTTGCAGCCTTCCAGATAAGAACTTGCCAACCCGTGGGTGTACCACGAAGTGACAAAGGTGGTGCCGGTCATCCAGCCGCCTATCGCCATGAAGGCGCAGGGGAACAGAAGCAAACCGGACCAGCCGATAAATACGAAACGGTCGCGCTTGAGCCAGTCATCGAGGACGTCAAACCGTCCCCGCCCGGCGGGCGCTTGTCCCATTGCTATAGTCATTTTTTCACAATCCTCTTGGTTGGGCTCTTAATTAAGGCATTAAGTCCTTTGTCTGCTGATCTGGATGCCGGAGCAGCCCGACTTCAAATCAGTGGACTGAAAACGAGGGAAGCCCCTCATCAGCCCGCGACTAGACAGCTAAACATCACTGCCATAAAGGATTTTGGCATGTACTTATCATAAAGACAGATCACTTTTTTTACAATCTGTCATGTAAATTCTCAGAATTTCTTCAGCATGGCAATTACATAAAATTTTGAGCGAATTCCCTGTGATAATTGCGAAACTGTGCTTTTGCGGGACGACTGAGAAACTCCTCAACCCCTTTTATAGCATGGAATACATTTGTTCAAGGAGGGCCGTACTGAGCCTGAAGATAACTTTTGTAAAAAATTGTAGAAATTATAGATACCGTCAAATTCAGTCACCTAAGCTCAATAGTTTTTTATAACTTAGGTAGCGAATGAGGCATTAGTCGCGCCGATGGCTGTGTGAACAGATACTATTTGAAGAGTGTTTGTACGCTGACTGAGATTTACTAAGTCAAGTCGCAGGCCCATAGCAAATAACTTTATTTTTGAATATGACTGCTTCTGAAACACCTGCCAAAGCTTCAGAGAAAATGACGCTTCGTCAAGATATCCTAGGCGCCCGCCGCCCGAGCAACTATTTCTGGGCCTTGGTGACGGCCATTGGTGGCGTGGGCTTTTTCCTATCTGGCCTTTCGAGCTATTTTCATACCAATTTGCTGCCCTTTTCTGACCTGCCTGCTCAGCTCGTCTTCATTCCTCAAGGGATTGCGATGGGTTTTTACGGGCTGGCGGCGCTGCTGCTGTGTCTCTATCTGAGCCTGGTTATCGCTTGGAACGTAGGTGGCGGCTACAACGAGTTTGATAAGGAGACGGGGGAGGCGACAATTTTTCGGCGGGGATTTCCCGGTAAAAATCGCACGATTGATTTGCGCTATCCGCTGCGAGATTTGCTGGCAGTTCGCGCGGAGATTAAAGAGGGACTCAATCCTAAACGATCACTTTACCTCAAAGTAAAAGGCAAGGGCAATATTCCACTCACGCGCGTCGGTCAGCCGATTTCACTGTCGGACTTGGAGAACCAGGGCGCCGAGCTGGCCCGGTTTTTGCAGGTGCCACTAGAGGGGCTGTAAGGTTTTGCGTGAATTCACTTATTGAGGGCGGGCTCGTTCTGTGGCAGAATGAGCCTCATTTTGTTGAGCGACGTTTAGGTTCGATATTAGGGAGCATAAGTGATGACATTGAGAATTTGGCAACGGTGGGGACTGCTGATGGCGATCGCACTATTCACCATCAGCTGTAGTGCTGAGGCTCCGGTTGCCGATAGCGCTGTCGAGCCAGAGCCCCCAGTGGCGGCTGCACCCGCTGAGCCCACCGTGGAGGAATTCACCGCCGGACTACCGAAGCTCGAAGGGAAGGCCACAGTGGAGATTATGGTAGGCAATAAGCCCATTACGATTGAAGTAGACGGCGATCAAGCGCCTTATACTGCCGGTAACTTTGTCGACTTGGCGGCAAAGGGCGTGTACGACGGAACGATTTTCCACCGGGTGGTGCGATCGCCCGATCCCTTTGTGGCTCAGGGCGGCGACCCACAAAGCACTGATCCCAATGTGCCCACTAGCCAGCTCGGGACGGGCAGCTATGTAGATGAGGAGACGGGTGAGCCTCGGATGATTCCGCTGGAGATTCTGCCTGAAGATGCGGCGGAGCCTGTTTACGGTAAAACGTTGCAGGAAGCAGGCGTGAGTGACTCACCGGCTTTGCCGCATCGGCGCGGCGCGGTAGCCATGGCGCGCTCAGGGGTGAATACCGCCTCAGCTCAGTTTTACGTTACGCTGGCAGACCTGGCCTTTTTGGACGGTGACTACGCTGTGTTTGGCTATGTGACCGATGGCATGGATGTCGTTGATAACATTCAGATGGGCGATGTGATTGCCTCGGTGACGGTAAAGTCTGGCACGGAGAATTTGGTTCAGCCTGATGCCGCCGCTGAATAGACTGAGCTGAATAGACTGATATGTATGGTTTCTACCTGTAGTGGCATCTGCAACACCGACCGTGACATCTGCCGCTGATATTGTAGTCACAGGCATGGGCCTAACGACATCGCTGGGACTGACAGCCTCAGCGACTTGGCAAAAATTGAGGGCTGGCGAAAGTGCGATCGCGCTTCGTCAGCCTTTTTTAGATCTGGCGCCGGGGCCGGTGGCGATGGTGGGGAAGGGGCCGGTGGTACTGGGGGCGCTGGTTGAGCAGCTGGTGGCAGCGGCCTGGGGCGATGGGGGCTTGGGAGCGGGAGAGAAGGGGAGCGCGGATTGTGGAGTGGTGATGGGCTCTAGTCGGAGCTATCTGCGAGAGTGGGAGGCAATGGCGGTTCAGCAGCGGCGATCGCCTGGACAGATCTCAGGAGACTGGCTGGCGGCGTTGCCGAGTGGGCCAGCGCTGGTGGCGGCCAGGTGGGCCGGCTGTGGGGGGCCGGTGTTGGCACCGATGGCGGCTTGTGCGACGGGGATTTGGGCGATCGCTCAGGCCGCAGATCTGATTCGCAGCGGGCAGTGTCAGCGGGTGATTGCCGGAGCGGTGGAGTCGCCGATTACGCCCTTGACGCTGGCGGGCTTTCAGAAGATGGGGGCGCTGGCGAGTACAGGCTGCTATCCGTTTGACCGGGAGCGGGAGGGCTTTGTGCTGGGAGAAGGGGGGGCGGTGCTGGTGCTGGAGTCGGCAGCACTGGCGGCGCAGCGAGGGGCCAGGGTATACGGCAGAATTTTGGCAGCAGGCATGACAAATGACAGTCACCACGTCAGTTCGTTTGATCCGAGCTATCGGATGGGTCGGCGAGCGGTGGCGCTGTGCTTGCAGCGCAGTGGGCTGACGCCGCAAGCGATAGACGCGGTGCATGTGCATGGCACCAGTACGGTTCAAAACGATCGGATGGAAGCGAGCTTGATTGAGCAAGTTTTAGGCCGAGAGGTGCCCGTAATGGCGAGCAAAGGGGCGACCGGGCACCTGCTAGGCGCGTCTGGAGCGGTGACGGTGGCGCTGAGCTTGATCAGTTTGCGGCGGCAGGAGATGGTGCCCTGCGTGGGGCTGCGGCAGGCAGCGTTTGATCTGAATTTCGTCCGGGCGGCGCAGACGGCAAGGCTGCAGAATTTGTTGTGCTTCAGCTTTGGGTTTGGCGGACAGAATGCGGTTTTGGCGTTGAGCGCCAGCTAGCGTTGAGTAAGCTGCTCAATCTCTATGTGAAGAATCAATCTCTAATATGAAGAAAAGGCACTAGCGCTGTGCAGTCGGGTTGAGGCTGTACTTTTTTGTAGATTTTTGTTCTGTTTCGGCGCGGTTCGCTATTATTTAGGTATCAATACTTTTGATCCGTTGAACCGAGCGGAGGGAGTTTCCGATGAAAGGATTTGACTGTGTGAGCAAGGTGATGGTGCCCGGTGCGGCAATTGCGAGCTTAGCGGGTGTTATGCTGCTCACCGTTCAGCCTGCTAGGGCCGGGAGCCTGGGTCAAGATGTGGCGGTCGGGGCCGGTGTAGGCGTGCTGACGGGCGTGATCTTTGGCGATGGGATTGAGTTAGACAATGCGGCAAATGGTGCGGCGGCAGGGGCGGCAGTACATGTGGCCGACGAAGAGCTGCGCAGAGGACAGGATCGAAGCCTGGTGCAGGATGTGGGCGTCGGTGCGGTGACGGCTGGCGGCGTTGGGACGATCACGAATGACGACGGCTTTTTAGAAAATGCGGCTCAGGGCGCTGCGGTGGGCGCTGTGATTCATGTGTTGGATTAGTGGCTTGATGGCAATTGTGTAGTTTGAATAGAGGCAGGAGCCAGGAGACAGCTTTAACCCGCCTCGCTGCGGGGACGGGGCCAATATGGAAGAGACTTATCTAAACTCTCCCAATGAATGTCAAAACCTCAGCGGCTGGTTATTCCACAAATATGAAGCTACTGTCATACTCCCCGTACTTTCTGCTAACTACACCGTTACGGTCAGTTCCATTGAAGAATGCCTGTGGCCCCAAAATTTGAATTTTTACGTTGCCACCATCTCTGGCACTGATAATCCCCATATGGGCGGCTGCACTGCAGATAGAGGAACTGGAAGTGTAAATGTCTGTTCCGTATACGCGTGAAATCTCGCCGTTTGCAGGACACCTATAGTCAAAGTCTTGATCTAGGCGACCCTTGATATTCAAAGCAGTATCATTCCACTCTATAATCTGAATTTGCTCAGTAGCGACTGGTTTTCCGGACTCTAAAAGTGTGAAGCTGCCGCTATAGCCACCGTAGCGACGACTGACCACACCATTTCGGGTCGTTCCATTGAAAAAATCTTGTGAACCCAGGCTTCTGATTTTAACTGTCCCCCCATCTTTAGCGTTTATAATCCCAGCGTGAACAGCCGCACTGCAAACAGAGGAGCCAGCGGTATAGATATCTGTCCCATAGACGCTAACAATGGTGCCCCCCTCAGGGCACTTAAACTTGAAGTCTTGACCCACATTCCCGACGAACTTGCGTGCTGTGTCGCTCCAGCCGATCTCTTCGATTGGTTCAACAAATGGAATCGAAAAACCAGGAGAATCTGAACCTGACTGAGTTGCCGAAGGCTCAGAAGCTTCGTTTCCGAAAACGTTAATACCAAATGGCGCTTGAATATCTAACACTAGAACCAATAAGAAAGAGCCAATCGCAAACGCGATAAATCTCAGCAATGGATTGGAGACAGACTCTGAAATTTCGGAGCCAAATATCTTAAACTTTCCGCCCAATAGCGCTATCAAGATGAGGACTGCACTAAAAATGAAAACGGCATTGGCAATGCTATCTGGCATGAGCTTGGCTAAATGAAATGAGGGACGAGGACTTGCAATCCTTTGCATAATACTACCGCCGCCTCGCTCCAACGCCCACACCCATGCTTGAGGAGGCGCATTGATCGATTAAGGATTGTCAGCAAATGGGCTCGCCCGCGAATGAAATTGCGGGCTAACCGAGGAAAACCCCGTCAGGGTTGGCGCGTGATCGCCCTCTGAAGCCGCCTAGTCTACTTCAGTGGACTTTCGTACCATAGCCCGCAATTCATTTGCGGGTGACTTTCGCTAGCAGAAAGCTAATCCCAAACTATATTCCCTTTGTCCCCACCGCTAATCCCCTGGCACAACGGGCAGCTCAATGATAAATTCAGCGCCCAGCCCAGCCTCAGATTTCACATTAATTTGCCCCCCGTGACTCTCAACAATTTGGTAGCTAATAGACAAGCCTAAACCTGTCCCTTGACCAACGGGCTTAGTCGTAAAGAAGGGATCGAATATCTGATGTTGAATATGAGACGGAATGCCGTTGCCGTTGTCCTTGATCCGGATAGCAATGCGGTGCTCGGTGACCTGTTCGGTGCAGATCCAGATACAGATCGGGTCTTTTTTCGTCTGTTCTGGCGATCGCGCTTTTGCAGCATCGATCAGCGCATCAATTGCATTGTTGAGAAGACTAATAAAAACTTGATTGAGCAGGCTAGGCGCACAGTGAACCAATGGTAATTTGTGATATTCCTTGATCACTTCAATCTTGGTCTGGGAATCTTTCGGGCCGAGGCGGTTTTGTAAAATCATCAACGTCGCGTCTAAACCCTCATGAATGTCGACCTGCTTGAATTTGGCTTCGTCCAACCGAGAGAAGCTTCGCAGCGATTTTACAATCTCTGACACACGCTGCGAACCTGCTTTCATAGAATGCAGTAATTTTTGGATATCCTCTTCAAGAAACTCAAAATCTAACTCGTCAAGTTTTTCCTGAATTGCTGGGCTCGGCTGAGGATATTCTTGCTGATAGGAGTGAATCAGGTCTAATAAGTCGTGACAATAAGCACTTGCATGATTCAGATTGCCATGAATGAAGCTAATGGGATTATTGATTTCATGAGCAATGCCCGCAACCATCTGTCCTAATCCAGACATCTTTTCTGCCTGAACTGCATCAAGCGCATTCCTCAGTTTAGCCAGCGTGTTACTCAGGGCCTCGTTTGACCGGGCGAGTTCAGATTGAACTCGCTGACGCTGCTGATTTTCCTGAACAAGCTCATGAATTTTCTGGTTCAGAGCAACAAACTGACTATTTTCTCGCTTTTCTAAGCGCAGAACGATAACAGCTGGGTTGTCTGGCGATCGCGGCTGAACAACAGCCCCTTGACTACGACAGACGAGCACCTGGCCTTGGGATTGACAAAGGGTTAACGTACCCAAAATCATTTGACGACTTTGGGCACAGGTTCGAAGATATTCGGTGGTTCGTTCTGGAGATTCGGTCACAAGCTCAGTTAGACATCGATCAATCAGGTCGTTGCCGGTTTTGTTTAATAGCTTTGTGGCAGAGCGATT
>JBARVU010000432.1:0-6589 GCA_049646425.1 Phormidesmis sp.
GTACTGAATAGATCGAATATCTAAGTCGGGGCCGAGCATAAACCCGCCCACCAGGAAGGAGAGCGCCGTAACCACCGTAAGGACAGGGCTATTGGTCAACCCAAAGGTGAGTCCTACAACGGGTGGCAGGCACCATAGGGTGATTTTGTCATGGGTTCGGCCTGACGGCATCGGCTGTGTATGCGTAAAGGGATACGGTATTTTACACAGTAATACAGATGAATTACCCACTCAGGAATGAAATATTTAGGTTCTGTAGCTTGACTTCTTCTGCTATTATTTTAATCCGGAGTGCAAGAACGTGCTCTTGGAGGGGCGATTAGCTCAGTTGGTAGAGCGCCTGCCTTACAAGCAGGATGTCACAAGTTCGAGTCTTGTATCGCCCATTTCAGTACTTGGCCTAAGTCTTTAGGGATGGCAGGTCTTTTCTGTAGCATTCTTCGTTTTGTAGGCGATCGCCCAATAAAAGCTACACCGAACAGGGCAGAGGCGCCTGATGACGCAGCTGACGGACGCAGTTGACAACGCGCTTAAAGCAATCTTGTATGGCTTGAGGGTGGGTGGACTTTGTGCGGACTATCAAGCCTCTATCTCCCGGCAATTTGGAGAGGGATAGGTCGAGCTGATTGGCTCGTGTAGGATTTTCACCTTTTGCTAAATGACGAATCTGGCTGCCCAATACCGCCAAGTTTTCAGGTGTTGCGGTGGATTTGGGTAAGACTAAAACAAGTCTCCCAACGGCTGGCTTTTCCGCAGAAATATCGCCTTTTTCGCTGTTGCGGCCTGGCATGAGGGTGCTTTCAGAAAACCAAACTTTACCGTCAGGAGACTTGAGCTCAAGCTCGCTGATAAAGTGTCGAAATTCATTCATCTCGCTTTTAGCTGATTGTCCTGGCACCATAATTTCTCCTAGACTCAGGGCCGCATCTGCTGGCATCATGACCTCTACATTTTGAGTCAGGGTAGCCTCAGCATCGAGAATGAAGGGGGCGGCTAAGTACTCTAGGGTGGCGTGATCGCCCATTTCAATGCTGTACTTTACTGCTGCCTGAATATCTGGCTGATCGCTTGTGCGAGGGGTCGCATACACCTTCGTCGCTGCCTGGTCAGCCAAATAAAGCGAGCTATTTGAACCTAATTTCAAGGCACTTTCTAGCGTATCTCCGGCAAGTAGTCCTGATGCGCTATTCATTTTACAGAGATAGGCCCGTTTCAGTGAGGCGGTAGAGCCGTCGTCTTCTAAACGAAAAATTTGCGAAACATTCAGTGGGAAACGCAGATAACAGTGGCGAAGGCGGGTTTTGCCGGTGTGAGCATCGTGCCCCATTTCCAGCTCTAAGTGTTTGCGCGTAAGGGGTTTGGGCGCTTCTTCTGGAAGGGGCCACTCAGTCAGGGCTTTCACCTGGAGCTGGCTACCCTCAACAGCGTTGACGAAAGATGGAGGGGGGCTGACTAGAGACATCGTTTAATAACCTAACGCGAGGAACCAAAAACTAACTAGCTTCAAAACTGCCTGCCGTAGAGATTTGTATGACCGAATTCAAGCGGCATCCTTAGTAGACGTTGCCAGTGATAGAGGGGAAAATTCCCCTCCAAACCATATGCAGCAAGTAGTTCAACTCGATTTTCAGGAAAAGGGCCGCAGTCGGGGTGAGCACAGAGCAAAACTGCTGGGCTCGATCCTTCCGAGTAATTGCGGTTGCCTCCTTTAGTACGGACAAGCCTGAGCTAAGGAGACACTTGAAAGCAAGCTTTACAGAACCTTCACAAACCACCTCGCAATTACTCGCTGTGTCGGGACTAATAGCCTGTGTTTAGCTATTGTCGCGACGGGGATACCCGCTTCCCTTCCAGAGCTAGCAATTGCAGCCCGAAGAGGCTTCCAACATAGGAAGCTTTAGTTTAAGGACTGGTAAGGTTGCGTTTGACGGCCCGCCCGATTCGTAGATGAGGGCCACCGCACGCTATGCCGAGCCGCTGCTAGAGTTTAAAGTCGTATTGCTGCTGTGGGTCGAGCAGTTTTGGGGCTGTCATAATCTGGATGGCATCAGGGCGGAGAGCGATCGCCGCCAGCTTTATGTCGCGATGACGCGCGCACAGGACGATCTGCATCTATTTACAGGCGGGAATGCCAAAATAGTCTGGGAACTTCAGGTCAGCGATCGCTTCCGGCTTGTAAAGCCCTCAGCTTGAGCATTCGGTGCCGTCCGTTTTCGCGTGCACTAATAACGGTAAGCCATATATGGCTATAGGCACTTCTCGATGCTCTAGGAATAGTGTCGCTGCTTTTAGATTGTCCCTTCAGCGATCAATCTGCGAAAATGAAAGTATATGTATAGTTGAAATAGCAATTCATATGGGGTTGTCTTGACGAAGCAGTCTGATTCACTTTGATAGTCCTGCTACGAGGGATCGAGTTTATATGATATCTGTTCCCATTACCTTAGAGCAGCTCATTCTAGCTGTCCAAAATTTACAGCCAGAAGAGCGGACGCAAGTAGCCAGAGCGCTCATACAGTCGGCGCTAGCTTCAGAGCTGACAGCTTTGATTCAAGAGCTATACACTGACCCTCCAGCCGATGACGTTAGTGATGAGGACATCACGGCTGAGATTAAAGCTGTGCGTCAACAGCCTCGCTGATTTTGATGTTGCGTGTGGTGATTGATACAAACATCTGGATTCGGATTCTGCTCAGAGGGCGGATTACATTGCCTATTCTACAGACATTCAACCAAGGGCAATTTCAGTTGGTTATGAGCCAGTTTCTATTCGATGAACTTCACGAGGTATGGCGTCGACCTCGCCTCTACAGGCGCATCGATCTCAGCCAGGCTATTCGACTTGAGACTCAGCTAAAAGGCCGCGCCGACTGGGTTGCAGTCGTAACAGTACCGCCCAACTGCCGAGACCCTAAGGATTTCCCCGTTTTAGCAACTGCTATTGATGGAAAAGCTGACATCATTGTGTCTGGAGACGACGACCTACGGGCAGATGATGAGTTGAGAGCGGCAATGGTTTCCCGAGGAATTCAGCTCTTAGGAGTCAATTCCTTTCTCAGTCGTTTAGAGCGCGAAGGAAGCCAGCGATAGCAATCGAAGCAGAGCTTTAAGCATGGCTATAGCCGTGTGTTGGGCAACCTTGTAGGTTAACTTTCAGCGTTTCCTGGGGCGGATAGCATCTGGTGACTGGCTGAGTTCCTGATGGACACTGATGCCGATTTGAATGGCTTCGTTGAGCAGTCGGCCGTATTCACTGGCGTCGTCACTTACTTGCAGCAGCTGCAGCGTTGCTAGATTGCGCTCAATGCTCGAAAACATTTCGGCGCGGCGAGCCATAAACTGCTGGTGCTTGCGCATGACGCGCTCGGTCATCAGCCCGCAGATCAGGCTTTCTCGCGTCAGATGCAAGGCTTCTATCACCTCCTGTCGGTTTTCTAAGTTCAGACGGCTGGTTTTAGTCGCGCCCAATTCTTCCAAGATTTCGACAGCGGCCACCATGTCGTTAAAGCGGTCGATTTCGTCGAGCAGATGGCTGAGCACCCTCAGGCGTTTGCCCTCTTGCCAGCGGTAGGTTGTCCAGGCGGCAGAGAGCGCGATCGCCCCAACCCCTCCAAACGGCAACCACCGCCCCACCGCCTGCACGTTATCGCCGACAACTGCCCTGGCCAGCAGCAGCGTCACTGGCATACAGAATACCAGCGCCACACCGATTGTCAGCAGTTGCTCGCTCACCCAGGCCAGCCGCCGCTGGGGGACAAAGGCTGTTTGCCGGTAGGCCCAACCCATCGTCACCTCACTGATATCGAGCCCGGTGATTTTATCTAGCTCTCGCGGACTGATTCTCAAACCCGCTAAGTTGGCTGAAGCATCGTTCATATCTTTTCTAATCTAGTACCAGCCCAGCATGGAGCCGATAGAACGGATCACCTGAGCGTAAAAGTTACCGTCAATTTCGGGTCTAAAAATTTGGAAAGGTTCTCCTTCCGCTCCGAAAAAGGGGCGCAAAGTCCAGCCGAGCTGGGAGCCCACTAAGCCGTATAAAATCACCCAGCCTTGCAGCAACCGACGACGCATCTTTTGCTCGATGGCTTCTGCGCCCACCATATCGCGCATGCCTTTGTAAAAAAGGCGGATGCCGACCGCGCCGGTAATGGCCATGACCAGTACATTCAACAGTAAAAAGAAATTGTAGCCTTTGACCGAGATATAAAAGAATAGAACAACTGGGGCAAAGCTAAACAGCAAGACGCTGATGACGGCTACCGAAGTCAGCGCCATGGTGACATACTGCTTGAAGCTCAGTTTGGAGCCAAACAAAATATCAAAAAAGTAGAGCGTAGGCAGGCAAATAATCAGCGTGACTAAGTATAGGGCCGGCAGCTTAATGGCCGACGAGATAATCTGTAAGCCGCCGCTGTAGGCGCCGATAATAGCTCCATATACCGAGAAGAAAAAGCTGCTGGCAACTAAGAGCGAGGCGATTTTGGTTTCTAGCTTGGTGGTGCTGCGGACTTCGTCTAAGAATTTGCGGCGATCGCGTAACAGCCGAATAAGCACTGAAAAATGATTCATAGGTTCTCTCAATCTTTCTAACTCAAATATCCCCAAAAGGGCGGTGGGTATTGACAGATGCGCCGCTGTTTCGCTGGCTACAGCGCGGGGTGATCGCATTCCGTAAAGCCCTGCAAAAACGCTTTCCCTATCTCGCCCACGCGCTAAGCTAAAGCCAGGGGAATTTCGCCGGGACGATTCATGACAACTGCAAACAGCCCGCTCAAGCTAGACACCGACCTCGCGACGAACGCCGCTTCGACCGCTGCTGACGGCGAGTCTGGCTTCGACGCACTACAGCCACCCAAACAGTCCCTGATAGACGCCTGCGTTCACTGTGGCTTTTGCCTGCCCACCTGCCCCAGCTACCGGGTGATTGGCAAAGAAAACGACTCCCCGCGTGGTCGCATCTATCTGATGGACGCGATTAACAAGGGCGAAGCCCCGCTTTCTCCAGCCTCCGTACAGCACTTCGACACCTGCCTGGGCTGTCTGGCCTGCACAACCGCCTGCCCTTCCGGCGTTCAGTACGACCAGCTGATCGCCAGCGTCCGCCCACAAATTCAGCGCAATCATCCGCGATCGCTCCCCCAAAAAGCGCTCCGCCAGCTGATTTTCTCCTTATTTCCCTACCCGGATCGCATTCGGCTGCTGCTGACACCGCTCGCTCTGTACCAAAAGCTAGGGCTATCGGCACTGGTGCAATCGAGCGGCCTGCTCAAGCGCTTTGCACCTAACTTAGCGGCGATGGAAAGCCTATTGCCGCCGGTCACTGCTAGCTGCTTTCGTGACAATCTGCCTGAGCTGATCCCGGCGCAGGGCGCGAAGCGCTATCGAGTGGGAATGATTTTAGGCTGCGTGCAGCGGGTCTTCTTTACGGGGGTGAATGAGGCCACAGCGCGAGTACTCAGTACCAATGGCTGTGAGATTGTTGTCCCCAGGTCGCAGGGATGCTGTTCTGCGCTGCCCGCGCATCAGGGGGAAACGGCGCAGGCGCAGGCCCTCGCTCGCCAAATGATCGACAGCTTCAAAGGAACAGCGGTAGATTATGTGATTATCAATGCGGCGGGCTGCGGCCATACGCTGAAGGAATACGGTCATATTTTGGCAGACGACCCCGACTATGCCGAACCCGCCAAAGCCTTTGCCGCCAAAGTTCGCGACGTTCAAGAGTTTCTCGCCGAGGTGGGCCTGACAGCTAACTTGCAGCGGCTACAGGACGAGCCGCTAGTCACCGTGTATCAGGACGCCTGCCACCTGCTTCACGGCCAAAAGATCAGCCGCCAGCCTCGTGAGATTCTTCAGCAAATTCCAGGCATACAGCTACGCGAACCGCTAGACGCGGCACTTTGTTGTGGCAGTGCAGGTGTGTACAACATGCTTCAACCGCAGATCGCGGAGGAACTAGGGCAAATGAAGGCAACCAGCCTACTGAATACAGGGGCAACATTGATTGCATCCTCTAACCCAGGTTGTTCATTACAGATAAAACAGGCACTAGAGAAAAAGGGAGAGACTGTTTTACTCAAGCACCCCATGCAGCTATTAGACATGTCTATCAGAGGCGAAAAGCTTTAGAAAGCATATGCCCAAAAATCGAAAGACGTTCGAGCGTCAGAAGTTAGAACAGACGATGGAGCATTTGGAGTGGTATTAGATCTTAGAATTGACGGTGCTGTCTTAGCGGGACGAGAAGGACGTTGGGCGATCGCCATCCAAAACAACACCATCACTCACGTCGCCCCCACCCTTGCAATACCTGCTAAACAAACCATCAACGCAGGCGGTAAGCTAGTCATCCCTGGCCTGGTAGATCCTCACCTGCACTTGGACAAAGCACTTCTGTTGGAGCAACACCCCGCCCAAAAAGGCAACTTTCAAGAAGCCCTGGAAGAGACTTTTAACCTCAAACGAAATTTTACTATCGAAGACATACAAACTCGGGCAAGCAGCGTTCTCGAAAGTGAGATTGGCTTTGGCACCACTGCTATTCGTAGCCACGTAGAGGTCGATCCAGTCCTACAACTCACGTCTATGC
>JBARVU010000433.1:0-1661 GCA_049646425.1 Phormidesmis sp.
ATGGAAAGAACAGAATGTATCACAGGTACTGAGGCACCGCTGCGCTTACCTTAACGGCGCATTCTCATGCTAAGTCTTGCAAGACTGGGATGCACTCCGAGTACTGTTTGATTCGGGCGCATCTAGCGGTTGGGGGAGATGATAGGCAGGGCCAAAGATGCCTGAGAAAACAGCGAGTCAAATCGCTAGATGCGCCCCTCAAAGACTTGGGCTTTTCCTGGAAGAAGGCTCGCAAGCTGCTCAACATAAGCGAACCCTGCCAAGCGCGCCATGTTTTTAGAACAGCTTCAAGAGCTGCTGGATGAGGCGCTTCACCAGCGGTCTCTGCTGGTCTACATTGATGAGGCTCACATCCATCTCGATACCGATGAGGGCTATGGCTGGTCGCTCAAAGGCGAGCGGTTTTGGGTTTCGTCTAGTTCTCCAGGCTTGAAAAAGGTTTCTTTCTACGGTCTCTATATCTACGATGAGGCCCAAGTCAGAATCTGGCCTGACGAGGTGGCTAATCAAACCACCTCAATCGATGTGCTCGAACGCTTACGCGCAGCATTTCCTACCCTCCCGATTAAGCTGATTTGGGATGGTGCGCCCTATCATCGGGCGCTCTGGGTGCGCGATGCTGCCCAAACTCTCGATATTGAGCTATGCCCTTTACCTGCCTATAGTCCTGACTTTATGCCGGTCGAACATCTTTGGCAGCGGCTGCGTGAAGACCTCACTTATCACACCTGCTATGACCGCTCAGATGGCCTAATCGCCCAAGTGAGACACTTCCAGGCTCGGCTCAATCAAGATCCCTTAGCTCTCTCAGCGTTTGTGGGTCACCACCCAGCTTGACCCTGAAGCAGAACACCACGAACAAGGGGTATGTGGTCTACCGCTCCTTCATTGAACATACAAGGGGTTGTGCAAAAAAAACCGAATTCTATTATGCAAGAGGTCTTATGTTCTTGTTAATGTTCAATGAGAATGCTTGACGGTAGCTACCTATCGCTGTCACGCTCTTAGAGCGGATATCTACCTACAATAACGAGTATTTATAACTAGGATGTTTTCAACTGACGCTTCAGCTAACTCTCTAACTAAAAGAACAATCGGAATTTCTGCCTTATTTGCGCTAGGTATGGCCGCGATAACGGCCACATCTGCTGGGGCGCAGTCGCCTACTACCAGCACAATCATTTCAGTCAACAGCACAGCCTCTGCTTGTTCGCTCATCGTTTCTGTTGAGGGCGCAAATGAACTCTCCACGCTACAGGCAACGCCTGAGATTTGTGAGCAGGTTTTAGTTGGCCAAGTGATTCAATATCGGGCTGAAATTACTGACGTAACCACGGTTGCACCCCCAAGCGTAGCGACTGTTGTAAGCGCGCAGTCGGGTGATCGCGCCTGCTATGTAGATCTCAAAGATGAAAATGGCAAAACTACCAGCCATCTTTCGAGATTTGGCGTTTGCTCGCAGGAGGGTATTGTCGGTGCGACGGTGCGACTCACCTATGGCGCTGAGAATGTCCAATCCTTTTCCTGCCAGGGCAATCCTGACTGTGGCGATAGCGATCGCGCCGAACTCATTACCAACGCCGAAATCATTTCTAGGCCGCAGCGTCCTCCCATTAGCAGTCTGCCCGATGGCAACTATCGCTACTGGGATAGCCCCACTC
>JBARVU010000434.1:0-2424 GCA_049646425.1 Phormidesmis sp.
GCTCGCAAGATTGGCTTTGCGATTACGCATTGGGGTCTCGTCGTCATTATTGCCGGGTCTGCTGCGGTCATTCACCTGAGTGTGGAGGGGATGCTGCTTGCTCGCACAGACGGGGGCACAGTCAGCACGCTGCGCGTAGAAGGCGATCTCGTCGAAGTGGCAGCGCCAGGAGAAGACATTCAGCAGACTTCTCTTTTTATTAAGGCAGATGGCACGGTTGTTCCCAATCGAATCGGCAGTCTGTCGCTGCTGGGCTATAGCGACCATACAATGAAAACAGTACGTTTTGAACCCGGCGGCAGCGTCGAGAATCCGGCGGTGCGCTTGGTATTGAAGAGCGATCGCATGAACCAATCCCTGGAGCGGTGGCTAGCCGCCGCCCCCACAGCCTATTCCCAGCTAGATATTGGCCCCGCTGAACTGCAAATCGTCAAAGCGCAGACGGCTGAGGCATTGTCAATGGCCTTAACTGCACCGACTGAAGATGCTGAGAGGGCGCGTTGGGGCGCTTTAGCGATCGCTTGGTCAGGCGAGTCCTATTCGATAGATGTCGCGCCGAGTTTGCGTCAGCCGGTTGAATTCAAAGCAAACGGCAAAACGCTGACGGTAGAGGTGAGTGGCTTTTGGCCTGACTTTCGGCTGAATGGCGATCGCCAACCCGTCACTGCTACCCAACAGCTCAACAATCCGGCAGTACAGCTCACCGTATCCGTAGGAGACCTTACCGAGCGCTGGTTTGTCTTTGGCAATCCTGGGTTTGAGGCTATTCGGAGTCCGGCTGTAGGCGAGCCGATTGCGGTGGATATTGACTATGCGGTGGCGGCGATCGCGCAGCCCGATGCGTTTTTTCGGGTCGTAGTCGATACCAGTGGCGATCTGCACTATGCCGCCAAGTCTTCTCAAGGATTTACATCTGGCCCGCTAGCAGTAGGTGAATCGGTCACCCCTGGCTGGGCCGACTTTGAGATTACGCTGGCAGAATACATTGCTCAAGCGCAGGTAATGCGCGAAACAGTGCCCTTACCAGAGGGATCGCCAGGACAGGGGGAACCTGCGCTGTTAGTAGCTGCAAACAAAGGAGATACGCAGGGACAGCCGGTTTGGATTCCCTGGGGCGAACCGACCACACTGAGCAGCTCTGAGGGAGACTGGTATGTTGCCTTTAGTCCGAAGCTATTGCAGCTCCCCTTTAGCCTCAAGCTGAATGATTTTATTGTTGAGCGCAACGAGGGGAGTGAATCTGTGGCGATGTGGACAAGTGCGGTGTCACTACTCGATCCGCATACCGCAGAGCGGGTAGATCGGCGAGTATGGATGAACCATCCGACCTGGTTCAAGGGTTGGAAAATTGCTCAGGCATCCTGGAATCCGGGCGATCTGAGCCAGTCTACTTTGCAGGTAAAGCGCGAGCCCTGGTGGGTCACTGGCCTCACCTGGCTGGGATCACTGATGGTCACGGTGGGTGTGGCAACCATGTTCTACGGGCGCTCAGTGGCGAAGAAGTTCAAGAAAGTGACGAATTTAGTCAACGTACCAGAACCCGTAGAAGAAGAGACCGTCTCTATTCCCCTGTTGAATGTATTCTCAGGCCGCTAAATCCATTCTTTCCACCGTGTAAAGTGCCATCCGAGGGCTGAACGTAGTCGAAGCCCGCTTGCTTTAACCCTATACAACAGCGCGACCATGAAACTTCTCAAATTTACAGTCGGTCTCTGCTTGGGATTTCTCCTTATCGCTTTGCCCTTCAACCAGTTTCAGCACTCTCCGCTAAACCCCTTAGAAACGATGGTCGTGCAGCAAGACGGTCGCAAAAAGCCGCTGGACACCATCGCCAAAGAAACCGTCGCCAAAATTCACGGCGCGACCACCTACCGGCACGACGGTATGAAAGAAGACGCCATGGAGACTTTTTTATCCCTCTGGCTAAACAATCGCAACTGGAATGAGGAGCGGTTTGTTCTCTTCAGCTATCGTCCGCTGAAAGAAATCGCCGGTCTAGATCCCGATCAAAAGTATTTTTCTTTTCAGTCGCTGATGACCAATCAGGCACTGGGCACTGTCGTCCGAGAGGCGCACCGCAAAGATCTCAATGAGGAAGACCTGAGCCGGGATGAGCGCGAGGCCATGGCGCTAGAAGACCGCCTGACCCTGATGCTGACTTCAGTCGATGACAACACCGTGGCGATTGTCCCGCATCCGACCGATTCCAAAGGTAAGTGGATGGGAATCACCGAGGCGCAGTCTCTTTATGACGCTGATGCGATGGCTCCCCTGACGGCAAGCTTTGCGACCCTGAAGCGAACATTTCTCTCTGAGAGCAAACTAGCCCTAGCGCCGATAGCGGCTGACCTTCAGGATAGATTGCGATCGCTCAGTCCCCAAGTCTACCCTGCCCCAGGTGCCATGCGACAAGAAGTCTTCTTC
>JBARVU010000435.1:0-8036 GCA_049646425.1 Phormidesmis sp.
GCTTTATCTAAGAAGCTGATGTCAAAGGGGTATGAGGTACAGATAGTGACCCACAGAGACTTCTTACCCTTAGCAAATGAGCATGGAGTAAACATAGCGCCAATTCAGCTAAGCTCGAAAGAATGCACAGCTCCTTTGATAAATGCGCCGGAGATGAACCCATTCACGACTATCAGGCTTATGAGAGGGATTTTAGAGCCACTGTTAGAAAGCATACTGCCTGACATGTGGAAAGCGGCAAGTGACTCGGATGTTATTATCAGCTCTGGGACTACTTTATGGGGATTGGATATTGCTGAAAAACTGGAAGTTCCTCACATCTTAGCTGCGCTTCAACCGATTTTTCCTACCGCAGAATTTCCTCATCCGTCTCTTTTAGATTTGCCGAGATTGGGATTTTTGAACCAGCTTTCTTACATCATCGTTGGCTATTCTTATTGGCAGATGATAGCAAGGACTATCAATGAGTGGCGCGTGGAGTATCTAAAGTTACCAAAGAAAATTGATAGGTTCATAGAACCTAAGGTGTGGAACAAACAGTTACATCTACTTGCCTACAGTCCATTGGTTGTTCCACAACCTCCTGATTGGGTTGGAAATGTCGCTACTACTGGATATTGGAGACTTCCCTGCTCTACGTACTCACCCAACAATCAACTAATCCATTTCCTTGAATCCTCACCAACAAAGCCAATATATATAGGCTTTGGTTCAATGCTATACAAAGATATGAAGCACGTAGCCAGCATAGTTATTAGCGCTTTGCGCCAATCCGGGCATAGAGGGGTTATTTCGCTCGACGAAATATACTTAAGAGATGTTCATCTTCCCGAAAATATAATCAACGTGAATTCGGTGCCGCATGACTGGTTATTTCCCCAGCTTGCCGCTGCTATTCATCATGGTGGTGCTGGTACAACTGCCGCAGCTATGAGAGCAGGTATTCCCTCTATTGCTATTCCATCCTTTGCTGATCAGGCTTTTTGGGGACAGAGGATCGAAGCGCTGGGCGTGGGACCTTCACCCGTTCCTAAGGGAGAACTGACGGTTGAGAGGCTAATAAAGGCAATACAGACGCTTACATCAAACCAGCAGATGAAAAGAAGGGCTATAGAGTTGAAGCACCAACTTGTCAAGGAGAATGGAGTAGACAAGGCGGTCGATCTAATCCATAAACATATATGCCATAGTGAAGACCAATAGCCTGGTTTTTCGCTGGAGCGGTAAGACACGAGACACTTGGTAATGAGGGCAATCCGTGAGCGTTCCGGTGGGATGATCTGATCGCTCCTAGCCTACCAGCCGGATGGCGGATGCTCATTTCGGTGACTCAGAACTGACAGTTAAAACTGGAGTAGGAAAGCATGTCAAACTAGCAGTCACCTTCTTGATAACTGTATGCAGTATCAGCGGCTCGAATGCATACGAACCTTCTCAGGATTAAGTTGGAATTCAATCAGTACACTGCTTTTCCTTTTTCCTGGCAGCTCACGGGCACTTAGCAAAAAGTGATCCCCTTTTAGTTCGTCGATAGTACGCCAAAAGATTTGACCATTACGAGATGAGTTACGTCCGAGAAGGTCTAAGTTTTTATATAGATGTCGCTTAGAAATGGTCAGGTACTGTCCGTCTTTAGGAGAGTCCCATTTCAGTCGACTTGCCAGATACATAAGCAGCTTCGTTCCATAGTCATGCTTAGCACTCTTGCCAACCTGCTGCTGCATGTCGATATTGCCGAAGAGGACATAGTCAGCGTCAGCGCGATCCGGGTTTTGAAAAAATTCGAGGTTCACTCTATATGCGTCGGCAGCTCCGGATGAATAGTCAGCCGCTTTTTCTGTGTCAAAGTCGCGCTGTACATCATCAGCCAAAACATTTTTGATAGTGACTTCTGCCTCTACCTTTCCTCCCCTTCGGGTCTCCACAGCGTAAACCAGCTCTGTTCGATGTAAGGCCATCAAATCGCAATGGAGTTGCGATCGCGATTCTGCCCGAAAACCGCCATCACTCGTCCGTTGCTTGATCGCCTATCTATGCGCTATCTTCAGGCCCCGGTCAAAAAAGCACAGCACGATAGCAATCTTAGTATCAGGCTGGCAAGAGTCACCCACATGGTTGATTCTCCCATCAATTTCTTTCATCCAAAGATTTTAATGAAGCCGTAACTTGGCTTTTCTCTGCTAGCTCCGAAAGGTTTAACTACCTAAGACTGTTTGTTTTAAACACATCGATCGGCACAACTTACGTGCTATCATCCTGACGCCCCCAGCAAAGATTAGGAGGCCGGGCTTCTCGAGAGGTAGCTAACGTCGCTGAAATTTCTTTCAATCAGGAGCGTTCACGGAGTTCTATTCGCAGGTTTGATTAAGTGCCGCTGTGTAGCTGAATCTTTTCAGGATTGAGCTGGAACTCGACAAGCACACTGCTCTTTCGCTTTCCAGGAAGCTCTCGTGCGCTAATTAAGAATCCTTTCTGTGTCAACTCATTAACCGTTCGCCAAAATATCTTGTTGTTTCTGGAGGAATTTTTTCCGAAGAGATCTAAATTTTTGTGCAGAGTCCTCCTCGAAATGGTTAAATACTGACCATCTTTTGGTGAGTCCCATTTCAAACGACTAGCCAAATAGATTAGCAGCTTCACACCATAATCATGATCCGTGCTCTTTCCCACGTCCTGATGCATGTCAAGGCTACCGAAGAGAACGTAATCACCGTCATCACGAGTCGGGGTTTGAAAAAACTCTAGATTAACTGTGTATGCATCAGCAGAAGCATATGTATAATCCGCCGCCTCATCGAGATCGAAGGCACGCTGAACATTGTCGATTTTAAAGGATATTATCCTCAAAACGCTCTTGATGAATATATCCGCCTCCACTCTTCCTTCAACAGCGGTCTGCTCCGCGTAGACCAACTCTGTTCGATGTAAGGCCATCATATCACCATGCAATTGAGACCTAATAACTGAATGGAATCCTCCATCACTCGTCCGTTGGTAGCCCATGACTTCTAATAGGTCATTGGAACGAAACTGAACAATAGAGCCAGTTCCTTCTGTTGCCGCTGCTCTGTAGAGGTATAAGACGAGCTGTACCTGACGCGGATTCAAGAAAGTAAGTAACGTTGCAGTTAATCGTCGAAAGCGTAGATCCTCAATTTTTTCTAGCCCCTTTATACCTTTGCTTAAGCAGGCTTCCAGGTCTAAATTATCGTATTCGCGTTTCAGCTCCTGCCACTGATCCGCAGAGATGTTGTCTAGTGGGATGCGACGGGTCACGCCGACTTCACTAATATCGTCTGGGTCTTCGTCAACTCTCATTTCCAGATAGTATCCCCCTGGATCGGATCGAAGGACAGGCAACCTGACATCTGGATTCCGGAACGAGGCTCCAGCCCGAGGAAGTAGCTTGACTAGACTGCCGTCAACAGCAAAAAGGTCTAGTTGAGAACACGAATCACCCATAGCAAATTTTTTAGCTTTAAGTAATGAATGGCATCAATATAGATGAGTTCTTTCTGAAATAGAACCCCTACCAATTTAGCGTACGTTTTTTCAGCATTTACCTACCAATTTGGCGTATGGAACTGCCTACCATTTTGGCGTCCTCGAACTGCTCTGGCCTACCAATTTGGCGTATGGAATTGCCTACCATTTTGGCGTAGACAATCTTCAGAGCCCTTTCTAAGACCTATTAACTTAGGATACTTTCGAGACAACCCTACCAATTTGGCGTATGGAACTGCCTACCATTTTGGTGTCCTCGAACTGCTCTGGCCTACCAATTTGACGTATGGAATTGCCTACCATTTTGGCGTATTTTACTTCTGCCAATTTGGCGTATTAAGATTCTCTACGCCTTGAACCATAGGCTTTCTGATGATATTGTCGCGGTGGCAAAACAAATGTACTTGCAATATTTGTAGCACTGTTGAAACAGCCAGAAATTTCATCTCTGCTGCCGCTGGCTCTGGGTAATTGCTCTACTAACAGGCCATTGACATATGAAATTAGAGAAAAGTTTCGTTTTCCATCGAAAATTTCGGTGGAAGTTATATACTTTTCTGTAAGGTTTAGGTAACTAGGGGAGGGAAAGCATGTAATCCATTGAAATTAAAAACCCCAACTGCGGAAACAGCCAGGGTCTTTGCATTTTTATTGACTTAAATCCCTAATTCAACGCTCCCCAGCAATGTATTAGGTTGCCCAGCCAGACCAGGACTACTCCTGAGTCGGGTTCAGAGCCGTATGCCTATTTTAGCAGCATATTAGATTTTACTGCAAATTTTTTACGGCTCTCTATCCACACTACGAGATAGAGACATGCCCCCATCTTCAAAGAGAGAGCAGAGCGCAATAGTATCGCTCGCCCTCGAAAATCAAGATCCTCTGCCAGCCGACCCCCAGGGGCAACGATTGTGCGAAATATTCGGGCGCTACCTCTGGTGCTCGATTTATGCCGACGCACCGGAGGACATTTCAAAGCCGAAATGGTATACCCAACGGCGATACCCACTCAAAAGCCGCGTCCTATGGCGGGAGTGGCAGGATGCGGCGCATCTGATTGGGGTTCGCCCAGGCCACGATACCGTTTACGCACTGCTAGATATCGACATCAATAGCCCTTACCATCCCGCTCAGGATGTCAAAGCGATCGCCCGAATACAGGCCGCACTCGAAACCATTGGGATTACGAGAACGCTCGTCATCCGCAGTAGCTGGAGCAAGGGCATCCATTTATATGTTCCGTTGCCGCTAGCAGTGAAAACCTTCGATCTAGCTGTGGCCCTGCAAAGCTGCCTTGAGGCGCAGGGATTTCGGCTGAAACCGGGAGACCTAGAGATTTTTCCGAATGTCAAGGCGTACGGTGTCACCCAGAAAATCGAGTACCGGGCACACCGCCTCCCCCTACAGCCAGGAAGCGGCTCCTGCCTGCTAGATGCTGAGTTCAATCCTGCCAGCAACCAACTTGGCGATTTTCTAGCACAGTGGGATACGGCGGCGGCTGGGCAAGACGTGACCACACTTCAAAAAGCCCTGCCCATAGCTCGACAGAACCGACGGAAGAAAGTACGTAAGCGGCTAAATAAAGCGGAGTCGTGGAAAGCTGATTTAGAAACCCTAATGTCTGAGGGATGGACGGGGCTAGGTCAGACCAATCAGCTCCTTAAAGAATTTGGTTGCTATGGCGTCGTATTCCTAGAGTTGCGCGGCGAAGACCTGGTGGACTTCATTCATCAGCAGGCTATCTCTAGTCCAGGCTATCGTAAATGGTGTCGGCACCAGCGCGAGATTGAGATGAGATCGCGCGTCTGGGCAGCATCGGTCGAGAGCTACTACTGGCCGCTCGGTTCATACAGCGATGTTCGGAAAACAGCAAAGAACGACATTGTGCCATTCAATGAGCTGCGCTCTCAGCAGGCACAGGCAAATATTCGGGCTGCTGTCCGGCATCTTGAGGCTACAGATCAGCTTCCTGAACAGCCGACTGCCAGAGCCCAAGCAATCAGGAGAGCACAAGCCGACACCGGGGCGACTTCCAGCAGCCTGGAAACTCTGTACAGAGATGAGAACAAAAAACTTTGGCATCCTGACTTCTATAAAGAAAGTCAAGATGAAGCGCCCGTAATTACAGCAGCAGCAGACGTTTCAAGCCGTGCGCCTGAGAAAGAAGCAATAGTAGTCGAACCGCTGGAGCCTAGTGAGAACGGGAAATTACGGACTAAGGGGGAAATAATGAAGTGTGCCCACCCCAAACCTGAAGTTTCTTCCTCTGCAAAAACGAAGTTTTACTCCGGGAAGGGGGGTGCGGGGGGAGAGGAAAGTTTTCCACAGGCTAATTCTAGTTCTGATAGTTCTGTGCGATCGCACTTTGGAAAGCAATCTGCCATTCCCCAACAGAAAAAGGTGACCCCTGGCTTCCCAGCAAGGACGGCTGGAGCAAAAGGAATTTCAAAAGAAGTCTACGAAACAATTGTAGCGACTCAAGCTACAGTTCGGAAGTTGAACTGGTCAGCGGAAAAAATTACCGCTTTCATTGCTGGGAAATTTCAGGGGAGGCGAACATCTCAGTTATCTGACGAGGAACGCATGGAGCTGCTCTATTATCTGCGAGCAGAAGATCTGGTAACAAGTTAAATTGTTGTCAAGCTCCTCGCGCTTTCAGTCCGGAGAGCGTCAAATCTCATCATAGACAGCCATTTCAGGGCGGTTCCAATCTTCGGCAAAGGTCTGTAAGCAAGATCGCAGCTCAGCAGCCTGTTCAGACTGTATGTCACGCTCAGCTAGCTCCCCTGTTTCATATACCAAAACAGGGGATGGCTTAATCAAAGGCGCTTCATCGTGGGGGCTCTGACAGCTCTTTAGGAGTTCGGCAAAATCTAGGACGGCTCGCTGTTTATCAGGAGCAAGCGTTCGGATCGCTTCTATGAGCTGCTGCTCCAGAGAATTTGTAGGGCGTCGAGAGTCCTCAGCCCCTATTAGTACCGCGATAGGCGTTGTTGTACTAATAGGGGCTAAAGCTAAACTGATGTGCCCATACTGCATCCGTAACTGGTCAGAGTATAGCGCTAGATTGAAGCAGAGAGGAAGCCTGACTTTTGTTTTGGTGGGTATCCCCTATCGCGGCAAAGCGACGTGGGTCTTCCCGTTGGATAGAGCCGGATGTGCTCGCCAACTGGGAAGTTAAGGAAAAGATCAGTAAGCCAGAGACGAACGACGACAACCTATAGCAATGAGCCATCATGACGATGGTGAGCCTGAAAAGTGTATGCGGGCTGTCAGTCCGCGCGCTGTTCGGATTTGTCGAGTCTATCTTTGATCGGTTAAAAACGGCACTCAGCAACGAGGTTTCGTCTCGTCAGATGAACCGGCAGGCGAACGAGCCAAAGGTGTAGTGTCTGGCGCTTAATCGCATGATTCAAATCACCGAGCCAAATAGCTATGCCTATTAATCGAAAAACAGCCTTCAGCCTGAGGGTAAATCAAAGATAGTTTTACTCTCAGGCTGAGGTTATCGGCGACCCCTTTGCGAGCCACTCTATTGCTCTGAGCCGGTTACTTGGATATGGCGTTTATTTTGAAATTCTATATAGAATGCGAAAGTTTACAGCACAGAGCAAGATCTGCCCGCTACATTTTCTATCGGGCTCAAGCAGTATTCTATCGCCTAATACGCCAGACTTCCGCCCAGTCATCCCTGAATTGGGAGGCAGCATCTTTGGCGAGCATGATAGTAATCTGCTGATTTTCAAACATCGTCAGCTCCATGCGTCTGATGCCTTTTTCTGCCATTCTGTAAGCGATCGCTCTTAGGTCGTCGTCAAGACTGGTTTCGTCACTAGGCTTCTGCAACTCTGACATCGTCTAACGCTACCTCTAAATAACCCAGCCATGCATTATTTATCAATATAGTTCAAATGAACTATATTGGCTTGCTCGTGAGGCATAAATCGTTGCGAGCTTCATGCGATCGCAGCTTTCCCCTTTAGCTTTGTGCCAGCAGAGATAATATCTTGGCAAACCGCCAATCACAAAGATCTCCAGTCAACTCAATTCAGTCCTCCATGGCGGAGGCTTTGCGACTAGCCCTATACCATTACCGGAGCTCGCCAACAGTGTTTCAATTCAGTCCTCCATGGCGGAGGCTTTGCGACCGCCTTACAAGCCGCCCTACCCATAGCCCGCCAGGTTTCAATTCAGTCCTCCATGGCGGAGGCTTTGCGACGCCGGGGGCCGACAGCGGCCCGCAGACTACCAACGTTTCAATTCAGTCCTCCATGGCGGAGGCTTTGCGACTTGGGAAGCTTTTATAGATGCCCTCAATCGCGCTGTTTCAATTCAGTCCTCCATGGCGGAGGCTTTGCGACAACCTTACATCTAGCGCGATTGGGGTCGTTTCCAGTTTCAATTCAGTCCTCCATGGCGGAGGCTTTGCGACTCGGTTTATCGTCTGTGCAGGTCGGGCAATGAAAGTTTCAATTCAGTCCTCCATGGCGGAGGCTTTGCGACTTTGATCTGGGTATCGCTCAGATTGTGGC
>JBARVU010000436.1:0-4628 GCA_049646425.1 Phormidesmis sp.
GACATCAGCATCATCGCCGCTGCTTCCCGGCGCGTCACGCTGATGCGCTCTGGCCCTGAGCTGCCCTGCCAAACCAGTTCAAATTCTGCCTCTGGCTCCAAGCGTTGGGCCACGCCGCACACGCTCAAGTTCGGGCAGTCTTCTACCCGCAGATCCACCTGCTGCATCATCGACGCACAGCTGAAGCCTAGGCCGCATCGCTTTTCTGCCATGATTGAAAGCTTCCAGTTAATTCTAGTTAGATTATATGTAAAAGTCACTAGAACTAACAGGCATTCAACCCCAACGGCGCCGACCGGCGAGCAACCAGCGGTCATTCGTCCTCAGCGCTGCCTTAGCACTATCGCTGCTGGCAAATCCGGGTCGTAGCAGCTCTCGCCTCTATCCTTTTCGATGCTCTGATCCGGGTACACCCGCACGCAAGCAATGCCCGAAAAATAGTCGGGATTCAGCCGCTCGTAAACCAGCGGGAAAACCCCAACCACTGCAACTGGGGCCAGCACAACTAGAATCTTCTGCCAGCGAATACTCATCTAGGACAAAGCTCCCATCTCGGGCAACGGTAAATAGTCTCGCCGCCACCAATCCGACTCAGGTAGCAGCCGTGCGAAATAACGGCCAAACTCTCGCTTGCAGCATACGTACAGCCCTTCCCCGTCGGCAAGGATATCTACCGGCTCTGCCTGCATGTAAGCATCCTGCGCTTCGTGCAGCAAAGGGATCTCCTTCAACTCCTGGTAGGCCAAAGGCGTAATTTCCCGCCACCGCAGCTCGCCGCGCTCCCAGTCCTCATCGATCTGCGGATGCGGCCACTCGTAAATTTGGGCTGTAAACATAGGACACACCACCGGTCAGTGCCCTCAGAATGCCCTTTCCTAATGCCGAAATCTAAAGCGGGAAGAGGCGCGATTGCTCAATCATGAGCCCTCAGCTAATGCTTTCTAAGCCGATCAAGCCGAACCCACACATCACCCCAAGGTAAAATACTTGGCTAGCCTGAATCGCTAGAATGCTGCCTTGGGAAACCATCAATACAGTGGCTCCGCTAAAAATTCCGACCAGGCCACTGACCAGCAGCACCGTGTTGATTAAGAGCGCCTTCCGCCGCGCTAGACGTACCGCCAGCTTCACGGCCCGATAGTCGTTCGAGCGATAGAAGACAAACGGCCCCCTGGCGATCGCACCCCGCAGGTGCTCAGCCGTTGCGACCGCCGACTGTGCTGATTTTGATAACACAATAATCAATGTCCGACACTCCTTTTCATCAGCTTCCCTCCTATTGCCACGGTTTCGTTTTCGCTGCAACAAACGTTTCCTCATCAGTAAACACTGCCGCGCTCATATCCAGCTCATCGCGGTGAAACTCTTCCAGGAAGCCCTCCCGCAGGCGAAAGGCAAAATTCGCTCGCATTCCACCTGGGCGAATGTGCTCTAAGAAAATAGCTGCGCCGATGCAGCCTTTGTCTTGCCCTGGCGGGTTACCCGTAGTCTTAATCGTTTTATGGCACGGAAAGTCGCCGTCTCCTCCCAGCGCCGTTAGAATCGACTGTACCTTTCCTGCCCTCAACCGAAAATCCACATCGGTGCGGAATGGGCAGTTCCCACAGGGCGATCTCTTATTCATCGTTGGTCTCCTCAACTCCTAGCAGCACCTCATCCGTCTTCAGCACCACTCGCGATCATCCATCCAAACATCGTGAAAATACCAGCGGTTCTTGCAGGTACCGCCGAAACTAAAGTAGCTTTTACGTCGCCAAAGCCCAGCACTGCCAAGCCCAAAGCGCTAACCCATTTAGCAACCTTCTTCACTGCCTGTTTTCCCTGTGCGATCGCGTATTTTCAGCCAAGCTGCCTCTAGGCACTGCTCAAAGTCGAGTCCGTAGAGGCCAACCGCATACTCAACCGCTACAGCAAGCCGAGCAATTGCCTCTGCGACTGAAAACCCAATATTCCATTGAATAGAATTTGAAAGATTATTCAAAGCGTTGGGCAAAGAGATTGGCCCGCAATGAGCAGCCAGCTTACCCACATCCTTGAGGGTCGTTCTTTGGATTGCTGCCTGAATGATCAGTGTCACTAATACGTCCCCAGCCTCTAGCTTCATCTCTTCAACAAGTTGGTTCTGCTCTGAAGCATTGAGCTTAGACAACGGGCTTCGCTCAAACGCCGCAATCGCTTCCTGCAACTCACCAACCTCCTCCTCGGTTTTGCCGTGCTGAGCGATCGCCTGCTCTTGAGTGTGAATGATTAAGCCTTCAGCGATCACCCAGTCAACAATCAGAGGCTCTAAGTCTTGAATTATTATCTGCGTTTTTTCCATTGTTTTACCAAGATTAAGAGAGTGTGAGAGAAAATCGCCGCTCAGCGCCGAGGCAGAAACCGTCGAGACCCCACAATATCCTGAGTCTTCGGCCTGCCCCTACGCTCGCACGGGATCGAAACGGCGTCCCAAAATGACCACCCCAAGCCATTCATCCATAGTCGTTCGAGCGATAGAAAACGAACGGCCCCCTGGCGATCGCACCCCGCAGTTGCCCAGCAATTGCGATTCCCTTGGCAGGCTTCGCCATCGCCGCCTGTGCTGATTTTGATAACACAATAATCAAGGCCCGACACTCCTTACAGTCAAACGCTCTGAAACCGATTGAAAAGATGATAGTCCCTAAAAATTTTTCTTCTCGACGGCCACGGCCAGTCGCGTAATTGCAGTGGTGACGCGGCGTAGTGCGTTCTCTATGCCAGAAGCAACCCACCACCCAGCAAATATGATCGCCAGCATTAAGCCAACTGTGTTCCAATTCATCAGCTTTATCTCCTTGGCTGAAAATCGATACTCTCTCCGTATTTCTCTGAAATGGCCCGAAAAGCTTCAGACAGCGTAGTCTGTTCGTATTCAGAAAGCCCCTCAGCCTCAAAAGCTTTCAGCTCAAATGTCTCAATATCCCACTCGGCAGTCCCAACCAAACCAACTGCCTGACCAATGCGCTGCGACACTGCGATCGCTGTTTCACTGTCAGCAGGGCAGTCCATCGGGCAATCGTCTTTATCACTCTCAATCAGCCGTAAATGAATGACTGGCTTCTGGACACCAGTACCAACAACATCTACCACTGTGCCGTAGATAACGGTATCGCCTCTGAGATAGCTCATGGTTTCCCCCTCGCAGATTGCGATCAACTATCCTGAAATCTAAACTTTATCGCTGACTTATTTGATTTAACTTATACTAATAGTATTACTATTAATCCGGCTTGTCAACTTCTTTTCTAATCAGCTCGTATTTTCCTTTGGCGATGTCGGTGAAAAACTCTCTGAGCTGCGCTCTGCCACGATACACGTAGCCTTCGGAGATCGCCTTAGACCGCCACCAGAGAACCCACTGCTTTTCTAGATTATGTATTTGCATACGTAAATTATTTTTCTGCTCGCCAATAGTAACACTATAAAGGTGGTAGACTGGTAAGCATTCGCCCGGTACCGTAACATCGGCAGCTAACGAGCCCGCCTATCCGGCCAAGGCTACGAGCGGATAGCACGGGAAATCCTCAACTCGGCGACTGGCGATCGCCTTGCCTTTTGTCCCCAGTCAGCGTTGCGAAACGAGCACTGACGCTCCAACGAAGTATTGATATCTTGAGCTTAGGGCCATGGAAACGCTAGCAATAAGCAGACAAAAACAGTATCTCAATGGCCAGGATTACTTCCCTCAGGATGCTGACTTATACGTCAGCGTTAAATACGATTGGATTGTAAAAGGCTGGACTGACGAATTACGCAGACAGTTCTACATTATTACTGTGGCCAACTACTTCGAGTACTGCTGTCAGGTCTCAGTCCCAAAGGCAGTTCATCTCTCAAGCGATCCTACAGCACTCATAGCGGCACTGGAAGCAAATGACTTTTCACAAGAGACTGAGGTGATACTGCCTGCCATTAAGGGGACTAACGATACAGTCTCTCTACTCCTTAACGCCCCTGTCTACGCTCACTTCGCTATTCCTGCTAAACCTAAATTTTGGAAAGCTTACCAGGATTGCTGTTTACACTATCAATGGCTTTCGCCGTCCAGTCGAGGCGCGCTGCCGCAAAAACCCTTCAACGCACTGGGCTGGTCGGTAATCGATGTCAATCCGACTGAAGGGACTGACTGAGAATCATAGCCCAATCTCGTTGGCTGTTTTCAACAGAAATCAGACAGAAGGCGTGACTCGACAAAGCGATCGCCCAGCCTGCCAAGCGAATCGCGCTTCAGCAGAAACCTCATCCATCCGAAAACTGCGGATGCAGCTTGTACTTCCGCACCGTCAGCGCGATCGCATCTCTGTGCGCTTCCTCTAGGTCATCGATATACATCCGCACCACCATATCCTCGCAGTACTTCACCGCTGCTAGCCCATCCTCTTCGTTGATGTAGTTTCTAGCGACTCTGGGATTGCCTGACATCAGCAGCCATTTCTGCTTCATCTCGGCGGCGGGTATTCCAAACAGTCCTTTGTAAACAGCATTCGTCCATTTTCCGTAGGCCGTCGAGTGCACGTTCAGCTCTAGCAGTAAATCAGTGTAGGTCTTGCGAATCGGCTTACCCGACTGACGCTGTATCAGCCACCGCGTCGTCGCCCGACTTGACT
>JBARVU010000437.1:0-4149 GCA_049646425.1 Phormidesmis sp.
CCGCTATCGGTAGGCAGATTGTCTTATCGCCGGCAATGCCTCGCTGCTTTTTCCTGGCCATAGCTCTGGCCTCCACTCGCTTGCTATGCCTCTATTTTACGCCACACAAACTTGCTTGGAACCAGGACTGAACTTTTACAATGAGCCATTGCAAAGATTTCAAGGTTGTCGGATGAGCAGGAGGCGATCGCGTCCCGACTCCTCGCTGAATTAGAAGACGAGCAGGCTTGGCAAGTCCGTCAACAACTCCAAA
The DNA here is from genome assembly GCA_049646425.1 of Phormidesmis sp. GTDB lineage: Bacteria > Cyanobacteriota > Cyanobacteriia > Phormidesmidales > Phormidesmidaceae > Phormidesmis. Next base: position 254 of record JBARVU010000437.1, read on the forward strand.
ATGTTTGACCGCCGCTTAGCTTCACCGTTGTCCTGTACAAAAAGAGACGGCGAAGACTTGAATCGATCAGCAGCTTAAAGCCTTTATCCAACCTTACCTAGAGGATCTGCATCATGAACACCGCCCAAATTAGTACTGATGGCACCCATCAAATTGTGATATTACCCGAAGACTTCCAAATAACAGGTACCGAGGTCTACATTAAAAAAGTCGGGAATGCGATCATGCTGATTGCCAAAAATAATCCCTGGCAATCTTTGTTTGAAAGCCTAGATCAATTCTCTGAAGATTTTATGACCACCAGAGATCAGCCTCCCCTCGACGTTCGAGAGCCTTTCTAAAGGCAATACCTGCTTGATACCAACATTTGCATTTACCTGATTAAGCAGAAACCTCCCAGAGTACTGACACGATTTCAAGCCCTTGCCCTATCAGATGTCGGGATTTCTTCTATCACCGTAGCGGAACTGGAATACGGCATTTGCAAGAGCTAACAGCAAGAGAGAAACCGTAATGCCTTGATGCAATTTTTAGTCCCGCTAGAAATCGTCAGATTCGACCAAGCTGCTGCAACCCTTTATGGTTCTATTAGAAGTGATTTGGAAAGTAGGGGATTTGTCATTGGCGCAATGGATATGCTAATTGCGGCCCATGCCTTAAGCCTCGGAGTTACCCTTGTAAGCAATAACGTTCGGGAGTTTTCGCGCATTGCCAATCTATCTCTAGAAAACTGGGCGGAATGAACTACAGCAACCTCGACATTGTTTAAGATGTGGACTAATTCAGGAGGTCACTCCTGTCTGGAAAAATTGAAGTTGCATATGCCTTTAGAACTTTTAGGACAGTTGAGCGTTACGGTGGCGATCACGGCGGCATAACAGTTTGCTTATACGAAATTCAGACCGCTCTAGCAAGTCTGACTTGCTCAACCATGTGTTACCACGGCATAGCGCACTCAATCTGATAGGGTAACAGCTCGGTAAAGTACAGACCACCTAATGCTGGTCTGTACTTTACCGAGCACTTTTATTCTTGAGCAATTTTCAGTGCTAGCATCACAACTTACACAGCTGTAAAGTCGATACTGGTTAACGCGGTCGCAGATACTCCATTCAAGCTGGCTAGGACTTCTTCGCCAAAGAGAATTTCATCTGCTACTAGCGTTAGCTGCCCGAAGGTCAAGCCACCCGCTAGGCCAATCAGGTCAATGCCGATTTCAAAATCGACAATGGTGTCGGTGCCTTCGCCCGCCGCCAGCACAAAGGTGTCAGCCCCTTGCCCACCGGAGAAGTCATCACCTGTCAGGGTATCGTTCCCAAGACCGCCGCGCAGAAAATCGTCTCCATCGTCACCCCAAATAAGGTCGTCGCCCTCGCCGCCGAACAGCTGATCGTTACCACCCTTGCCGCCGATGCGGTCATTGCCCGCACCGCCAAAGATAATGTCGTCGCCCCCGCTTTTGCCTTGGGAGCTACGGTTGTTCCGGTCACCCCGTAGAACATCATCACCGGCGCCACCGTCGATAATCTGGTTGCCTTCATCACCGGCTAAAGTGTCGGCGCCGTCTGTCCCGATAATATCGGGCTTACTACTGCCTTGACCACCACTAGACTCAATACCGGTCACGTTGAACAGAAAGATCTGACCACCTTGATCTGCATTGCGCTCGGCAATGATGCCGCCGGATTCACCGCTGTGCTGGACTACGCCAAGCAGCGTCTGCTCGGACAAAGGTAAGCTGCCGATGATATCTTGTGCGCCAATACCAGCTATCTCTTCCTCGGTGTAGAAGCTACCGTCTTCCTTTTTCGCCACGAGGTGAGTTACGTTCCAACTGCCTGAGAACTCCAAACTCGTCGCCCGTGAGAACGTGTCGGGAATGGCCGCGACTTGTCCGATCGCACGGGGATTGAGGGCACCGCCAGCTTGCGCCAGGAAGTAGCCCTTACCGTCCTCTGTTAGCTGCAACGTCTCAGAATCGATGGGCAGAATGTACTTCCGCTCGCCGTAGTCGTTGCCTGAGTCTTCGTCCACAATCAGGTAGTCGCCGTCAGACGTCTTGATCCACTGCAGACCATCGGGATCTACCAGCTTGGCTACGCCTTCTTCCAGGTGGATTGCAGCGGTCTTCGTCCCATCAGAATTGTTTGGACCAATGTGACCTTTCCCCTTGCCACCGGTCTCCAGCGTCAGCGCGCCATCTACACCCGCCAATATCCGCGTCACGTCTGCCGACAGATAATCGGGTAGACCGTTGCCATCAGCATCGTTACCAGTTAGTTCTTCGACAATGTTAGTGAAGTCGATGCCCAACTGAGCGCCCGGTGTGGTCAGGTTTTGGACGTAGCGGTGCTTGGTGACGTCCGGATCTACCGCCGGGTGCTCCACCTTGCTGTCGCCGTTGAAGTACGTGTAGCCGTCCGGCTGCTCGTTCGCCTCGCCGTCGTCACCATCTTGTAGCCACCGAAACACCTCTGTTTCGTCGGCGTTCTCAGGCGTGTCGAAGCCATCCCATCGATAGTCTGTAGCGTAGTACCGGACGCTAAAGTTTTCGGGAGCGTCGCCGTCCGCAGCGTACGCATCCAACATCTTGGTGTCGGCATCCACTTCCTCTATGCCCAGGGCGGCGTAGGTTTCATCAGTAGCGGCCATACCGTATAGCTGACCGTACAGCAGACCGTTGCGACCCAAGAACGAATCCCGCTCGTTGGCGTCCTCTGTGAGGGCACTGCCGTTCGCGTCTACACCCTTCTTACCGATATAGATTTTCAGCGGTGCTGGCTCCACCTCAAGGTTGTAGCCCGACATTACCATAACCACGTAGTCCTCGTGGCCAGCGTTGATCGGCATGATCTTCTCGTAGCCGGACTGACCTAGCACCGGCACCGTGTAAGCTGTCTCGTTCTCGATGTCCACGACCATCGAGGCTAGGCCCATCGTGCCCGTAAAGAAGTCATTGCCGGTAAGCGGCCCTTCCTCGCCATCGGGATCGGGGAACATGCCGTTGCCGATGTTCCACTCTTCGGCCATCAGCCACACGTCATCTTCGAAGCCAATGCCGTCGCCGTATTTATTAGCCTGCTCGTAATAAGCTCCACAGAAGGAGTGGAAGAAGAAGTCGCCTTGGGTGAGCTGCTGCTCCTCGCGGAACTCGACAAGCGTTCCATCCGCCAGCGATTGATTGCCCCACTTGGCGCTCAGATCGGTCGGGTCGGCGTTTTTGCCGTCTACGATCTCGCCGAATACGTTGTAGACCGTGTTGAAAAGATGTCCTGCGCCCTCGAACATCTCGCTGGCAGCGCTGTCATTACTGAGGAACTCCGCAAACGCAGCGCGGTTATAGTCGATGGCGTGGAGATGGGAGCCGGTAAAGCTTACCCCGCTGTCCATCACCCAGGGGTACGTCTCGCTAGACATAGTCGCGTATGACTCGGACTGGTACGCTACACGCACAGTGTCCTCGTCTAGCAGCCAAGCTGCCTGACCGTCTGGATAGCCCGTCAGCACGTGGTCATTGTTCGGATCAATCTCGCCTACCGTAGCCAGTGCCTTGAAGTCTCCATACGGGAAGGCCGTATCACCGCTTCCTCCGTCCTGTAAATCTTCAGGCTGGTAGGAACTGCCCGCCTGAGGAATCAGCACTGTCGTTTCTCCGATGCTTACCATCTTTTACCGTTTAAACCCGCTTAACAACCAAACCTGATTAGTTTCTTCTGGTTCAGTTAACGCGTTATTAAGGCTGTGACAAGCTTTCAATAAGCTCTAGTCAATAGTTACTAAAAGATTTTTTCAATACCACAGTGCAAAGAGAACCAGGTTAGGTTAGCTATTGCCATCTGAGACCGCTCGATATTGACGTAGATCAGCCGAGCGGATTTCGTCGCTTGCTACTAATT
>JBARVU010000438.1:0-3929 GCA_049646425.1 Phormidesmis sp.
TTTCTCACTACCGCAGTTGTTCGTGCCGAAGAAAGCAGCGAAAACCTGTACGCCAGCATTGATCTCGTCACTGATAAAATTACCCGGCAGCTCCGTAAGTACAAAGAAAAGCGCCGTCATCAAGACCATACCTCTGTGCGCCCTACTGACCTAGATGCCGCTATCAATGCGCCCGAGATCATCCCTGACCGCAATCCAGACATCAGTGAGGTGCTCAGCCACTCGCCGACGCTACCGGCGGCAGTCGTTCGCACTAAGTATTTCGCCATGCCTCCCATGAGCGTTCAAGAAGCGCTAGAAAATTTAGAGTTAGTGGGTCATGACTTCTACATGTTCCGCAATATTGACAGCGGTGAGATCAATGTGATCTACGAGCGCAATCACAATGGCTACGGTCTGCTACAGCCGCGTCAAAATCACGACCAGAATCACAGCAGAGCAACCCACAGCAGCTATGGAGAATCTGAATCGGGGGTGGCGGCTGTCCCCAAAGCCTCATAGATAGAGGTCTCTCTAGCCAGCGGCTAGCAGACTCTCTAATCGACCTTGCCGGTCAAGCGCGTGTAGGTCATCGCATCCACCGATGTGCTGATCGTCGATAAAAATCTGCGGCAGGGAACGTCTACCGGCCCGCTCAGCCATTTCGGCACGGGCCGACTCATCTCCATCAATGCAGTACTCTGTGTAGTCAGCGCCCTTTTTGTCCAGCAGAGACTTAGCTCGAATACAAAACGGACAGCGGCTCCACGTATAGATTTCGACTTTGGGCTGCATACTTCCTCTCCTCAGCAATCAACGAATAGCAATCTAAGAATTTTGAGAATTAGCTCATCTGAAGTGTAAACCTCAGGTGGCGGTCAGCACATGATCCTCGCGAAAAAAATACGCCCGCTACGACGCTGACCCTGCCTCGCCGCTGGCGGAAAACTGCACGGTAAACGATACGTCGTCTACCGTCACAATATCCTGGTCATACAGCTTGCGCCCGCGCCTGAGCTCCATCTCGCCGTTGACGGCTACCTCGCCACTGCGAATAAGGAGCTTAGCCTCGCCTCCTGATTGAGTGACCTCTGTGACCTTCAAAAACTGATCGAGCTTAATAAAGTCTGTCACGATGCCTCTTGGAGTCAACCTTTGTATTTGATTGACTATAGCGCTTCAGGACAGAGCCGATTTTCGCTTTTGCTACACGAGGGCGGGTTCAGCCGTCAAGGCGCTGATCACTTGCTGAGCTTCGGCGATCGCTTCCTGCTGCTGTGCCTCTGCCGTTTGCAGCTGACCAACCACGCCTAAAACAGCCTCTAGCTTCTGATGAAAGTCATCTAGCCGTTCGGAAACGGAAGGTAGCAGCGACTCATACAGCGCCACCTGGCCTTGAACCTCACCTACCGCCTGCTGCTGAGCAATGCAGCGCTCTTCGTTGCTAACCAGCTCCTGGCGCTGAGACTCAACCGCTGCTTGCTGCTGCTGACGGTTTTGCTTAAGCGTCTCAATCGCTTGCTCAATCTCAGCGCCTTCAGTTTCCACCTGCTGAATTTGCTCCTCTAGTTTTGCTCTGAGCTTATCAATCTCGTCAAGCACCGGCTCTAGTTCAGCCGCTGCGGCGCCCGTCCCTTCTGTCGCCAGTCCCTGTCTGCGCAGCAGCACAGCCTGGTGCTGGCTCAGCACTTCTTCTCGCTCTAGCAAATTGCGCCGTTGCCCGATCAAAGTACGGTTCAGCATGACATGCCGGTCATTTTCTTCAGCGATTTCGGTCTCTATCTGAAGCCGCTCGTATTCGCTGGCAGTTTCTATCTTGGCCTGAAGGTTGTCGATGTCTTCCTGCTGCAATCGGAGTTCTTCCTCCTGGTCATTGACAAACCGGGACATCTTATCGAGATCGCGCTCAAGATCCGAAACCAGCCCTCGCAGGTCATCTTCAGACATCGCCTCTAAAGCCGCGACATCTACCTTCTTGCTCAACCGTACTTTGTCCGTGGCGTTGAGCAGTTTGTATACCTGCTGATGCAGCGTAGACTGGTTTTCTAGCTGCTCAGTAAGCAGCTGATTCTGGGCTTGCTTAGCACCGAGTAGCGTCTGCTGCTGTTGCAGTACTGACTGAGTCGTACAAAGCGCGGTTTCAGCCTCAGAAAGCGATTTCTTTGCCTCACTCAAAGCTGCCATCTGACCTGCTAGCGTCTCCTGACCGGTACCGACTTCAGCACGCTTCTGCTCTAAAACCTGTTGATTTTCAGCAACCTCTGCTCTGTAGTGAGCAATGAGTTCAAAAGCCACTGTTAGCTCGTTGCCTGCAGCCGTCGCTGAAACCGTCTCCTCTCCTAGCCGGGTGAGCACTGTGCGAATTTGCTCAGCTTGGTCGTCGCTGAGCCCCCCTTTGGACTCTTCCTGTCGCTCCTCAAACCGCTGAATCTCTCCATTTAGATGGGCCCAAGCACCTTCTAACTCGCTATTCTTACGGGCGAGCTCTTCGCGCTGCTGCTCAACTTCGCCCTGCTGCTGTTCGACCGCTTGTCGCTGAGCTTCCACCTGCTCCAGATCTACCTCAACCTGCTCAATTTGCTCTTGCCGGGCCTCTATCTCCATCTCCCGGCGATTCAGCGCCTGGCTCTGATAGGTCAAAGACTCCTTCCACTGCTCAATTTCTTCGCTTTGAGCCTTGGACTTTTTACTCAAACTAGAGAAATTCTGCAAAATGCTCACTAAGGTGCGCCCGGCTTCTTGATGGCGCTGTACCTGACGGCTGTTATTGAGCTCAATCATCACTAGCGTATCTGCACCGTAGGGGGCATCGTCAGGCGCTGGGATGACTTCATCGCTAGGCACAGCACTCCAGTCGTGCTCAGAACGCTGGCAAGCAAGCAGCTTAAATTCTGCTTTGCCGCTACCTATAAATCCGCTTTTTCGCTGTGTCTCGGCTAGATAAAGCACGCTGGCATTCCCTCTATTTGTGCAGGCTGGGTAGGGCTCTCAGTATGCCCGGATGTCACGCTTGATCTACTGCAAAATAGATCGCTGTGCTCTATAAGTTCCCCTCTAGCAGATGTAGACTAACAGTCTGCTGCAAACGTTCTGAACCATCCGCTTAGAAGCAGCTATCAGCAATAAAATGAAAGACTCAGTCCAGTATTTATCAACTAATGTTTAACAAACAAAACAGGTAAGGGTACTTTGATAACACAGCATCAGCCGTTGACAGGCCAGATACCATCGTTCAAAGGTGCGCTATTCGCGATTGCTCGGGGAATGATTGACCCAGTCAATCGCTGCTTAGGCAATCGCTGCTTCAGGTTTAGTCGGACTAAGCTGAACTCATTGGGCAGATCTAACAGCTGTAGGTTTGGATTATGAGCACAGTTTTGATCGTCGAAGACAGCGTAGCCCAGCGGGAAATGATTAGAGATCTGCTCAAAGATAGTGGATTAGACGTCACGATTGCCAACGATGGGATTGAAGCGTTGAAATTCATTCAAGGTCATCCCCCTGATTTGGTTCTATTAGATATAGTGATGCCAAAAATGAACGGCTATGAAGTCTGTCGCCGAATCAAGTCAGATCCGACCACCCAAAATCTCCCGGTGGTGATGTGTTCCGCTAAAGGGGAAGAATTTGATCGCTACTGGGGAATGAAGCAAGGGGCAGATGCCTATATTGCCAAACCTTTCCAACCAACCGAACTCGTCGGTACCGTCAAGCAGCTGCTACAAGGGTAATCACTGAAAGGGCAATGATCGATTAAAGCTATGATAGGAAACCCTGACTTTCAAACAATATCGGGACAGGATCAGGCTCCTGAACTTCAGGAAATTGAAACGCCAGAAGGTGAACTTCATCTGCGTTTTTTTATTGCTGAAGGTGAGGAATTCGCCCTGCCAGCCACCGGCATCCGTCGCATCATTGAATATGCGCCTGACCATATTACTCCGGTGCCT
>JBARVU010000439.1:0-5637 GCA_049646425.1 Phormidesmis sp.
TAATTCTCGGCAACATAGCCACCAAAATAAGCAGGATCGTCAGAATTCACCGTTGCACAGAGACCCAAGCTCAAAAGCTGCTTGAGGTTGTGTTCTGCCATCGAATCGAACACCTGAAGCTCAACATTAGACAGCGGGCAGACGGTCAGAGGGATTTGCTTGTCTGTTAAATAGTCAATCAGCCTGGGGTCTTCCATAGAGCGCACGCCATGGTCGATCCGGGAGACATCGAGCAGGTTGATAGCCTCCCAAATATACTCCGGTGGCCCTTCTTCACCAGCATGGGCGACGGTCAAAAAGCCCTCTTCTCTGGCCCGGTCGAAAACCGATTTAAACTTAGAAGGGGGGTTGCCCATTTCAGCCGAATCTAAGCCTACCGCGACCAGACTCTCTTTATAAGGGAGAGCCTGTTCTAAAGTGGCGAGGGCTTGTTCGGCACTGAGATCGCGCAAGAAAGAGAGAATGAGCTGACTGGAGATACCTAGCTTAGCTTCACCATCCTTTAAGGCTTGGCTAATTCCCTCATAGGCCGTCTCAAAGGCGAGCCCCCTATTTGTATGCGTCTGGGGGTCAAAAAAGATTTCGGTGTGACGCACGTTCTGGTCAGCAGCCTTTTGCAAGTAGGCCCAGGTCAGATCGTAGAAGTCTTGCTCTTTCTGTAAAACTTCTGAGCCTTGATAGTAAATATCCAGGAAGGATTGTAGATCCTCAAAATTATAGGCTTCTTTGACCTCCGATACAGATTTGTAGGGCAGCTCTATATCATTACGCTGAGCCAGTTCAAACATCATCTCTGGCTCTAGCGTCCCTTCTATATGCAGGTGAAGCTCGGCTTTCGGTAAGCCCTGAATAAACTGTTCCATTACGCACCAATTTCTAAAGCAAGGAAGACAAACCTGAGTAGAAAGACCGCTGCTAAGATCCAAACCGTTAGATCGATCTCATGCGCCTTTCCCTGAAAAGTTTTGAGCAGCGGGTAGCTAATAAAGCCCACCGCCAACCCTTCAGCGATTGAGAAGCTGAGTGGAATAAATAAGATCGTCAAAAAAGAAGGAATCGATTCAGCCGGGTCGTCCCAGTTAATGGCGGTGATGCTGCCCACCATCAAAACGCCGACGATCAGCAGCACGGGCGCAGTCGCAAAAGGCGGAATTGCTGACAGCAGCGGCGTAAAGAAGATAGCCAGGGTAAATAGAATTGACGTCACAACGGCAGTAAACCCGCTGCGCCCCCCCTCTGAAACGCCCGAGGCAGATTCAATAAAAGTCGCGACCGTCGAAGTGCCCAGGGCCGCCCCCGCCGTTGTCCCGATCGCGTCAGCCATAAAAGCTTTGCTCGCCCGAGGCAATTCTCCTTGCTCATCGACAAAGCCCGCCTTCACACCGACCCCCGTCAGCGTACCGACCGTGTCAAAAGTATCTACAAACAGAAAGACAAAGATGACCGCCAGCAGATTCCAAACATTGTTATTAAAGACCTGAGCCAAGCCGACAAACGCCTGCCCCGCAATATGAACCGGCACCGCAGGCCACCCCACAATGCCTTGAGGCCAGGGCGCCACCCCGACAATCCAGCCCAGTAAAGCCGTCGCCAAAATCCCAATCAGCAGCGCCCCTTTGATTCGCCTGGCGACAAAGGCGCCGGTGATCAAAATTCCGACCACTGCCATTAGCGTATTCGGATCGGCTAAATTTCCCAAGGTGGTCGTCGTGGTTTCGCTGGTGACGATAATGCCTGAATTGCTAGTCAGGGCGATGTAGGCAATAAACAGGCCGATACCCGCAGCGGTAGCGTGCTTAAGACAGTCGGGAATGGCTGCAACGATGCGGCTGCGCATTTTGGTGAGAGACATGGCGATGAAAATCAGCCCCTCGATAAACACCGCTGCCAGGGCTACGCGCCATTCGATGCCTAGCCCCAGCACAACCGAAAAGGCAAAGTAGGCGTTGATACCCATCCCCGGCGCGAGGGCAAACGGGTATTTGGCATAGAGGCCCATGATCAGGGTGGCGATCGCCGACGAAATCGCCGTCGCAAACACCAGCTCGCCAAAGAGATCCCCCGCCTCTTGCAAGAAAATAGCGTTCGAGAGAATGTCGGGATTCACCGCCAGGATATAGGCCATGGTGACGAAAGTCGTCACACCAGCGAGGACTTCGGTCCGAAAGTTCGTTCCCAACTGTTCAAAATCGAAGAAACCAGCGATCGCGCCTGAGCTACCAGATGAGCCATTAGCCTCGGGGGTACCTTCGACTGGGCCAGAATGGGGCGTCTCTTGAGTAGGGGGGGATGGCTTCCGACTCATGGTAGATACCTCGTTACTGACGGTCTAACTGAGTAAATTTATCTTGAAAGAAAGTACTCGTTCTGCAACATTGCGTACAGTATGGATATAAAGCTCACCGCAGGATAAGCGAATGCGTACGCGAGGGACTCTGCTTACTTAATGGACTTGTACAGCGTTGAAACCTATCTGCGACCGCAGTCGCTAGCGGAAGTTACCGATTGGCACTCAGACTGGAACTGGCTGGCTGGCGGCACCTGGATTTTTAATGAAGCTCAGCCCCAGGTTAAGACCCTGGTAGACATGCAGCAGCTCGATTGGTCAGAGATAGAAGTGACCTCAGAAGGGCTCTCAATTGGTGCCACCTGCGTTCAAAACGACCTGCTCGACTTCTCTTTTCCCGCTGACTGGCAGGCAACTGAGGCGCTCAAAGATGCCGTCAGAGAACTCGCTTCTTTTAAGCTCTCTCATGCGGCGACTGTCGGGGGGAACATTTGTCTGGCCCTGAGCGCCAGTACCTTTGCCCCGGCGATGGTGGCCCTCCAGTCAACATACGAAATCTGGCGGCCCAATGGCGACCCCTATTTTGTCCGGGCGGCTGACTTTCAAACTGCCCCTCAGCAAACGATATTAAAGCCGGGAGAAGTTTTACGCAGTATTAAGATTCCGGCGGAAAATTTGACTCAGTGGCAAACTCAGTTCAAGCGGATGGCAGTCTGTACGGCGGGCTATGCGATCGCTATCGTCATCACTGCCTATCATCCTCAAACCCAGCAGGTAAGATTCGGCGTGGGGGGTAGCGTGCCGGCGCCATGCCTGGTCGAATTTGACTCTGTTCCTACCGCCGAACAAATCGCAGCGGCTTTTCAGGAACAGTCTTTTCTCGATGACGAACGGGGCAGCGCTGCTTACCGAAGGCACATCACGCAGGTCTTGATGCAGCGCGGCATCACAGAATTGACCGCCGGGACGGTAGGAGCACGTCGATACTAATGGGAGAGCGCTTTGTGCAGGGTCATTTGAAGTTTCAAGTCAACCATCAAGATCACCAAGCCGACTGTCGCCCCGGCACAAGTTTGTTGAGCTTGCTGCGAGAATTAGGCTATGCGGGCGTGCACCGCGTATGTGAGTCAGGAGACTGCGGTAGCTGTACGGTGTGGCTCGACGATCAGCCCATTCATAGCTGCATTTGTCCGGCGATGCGGGCAGAGGGCCATCAGATCACCACCATCGAAGGGCTCACCAGTGGTATGGACGGCGGTAAGCTGTCGCCAATGCAGCAGGCTTTTTTAGATAAGCAGGGATTTCAGTGCGGGTACTGCACACCTGGAATGATCATGACCGCTAGCAAGCTAGATGTGGCGTCAGAAGCAGATCTCAGAGCAGAGCTAGAAGGAAATCTCTGTCGCTGTACCGGGTATGAGTCCATCATCGACAGTGTGCTCGACTGCGATAAAAGTTCCGTTTCAACCATCGTGACTTCAACGGAACAGGTTGGCCAGGACATTCCCAAACAGGACGGGCCAGATTTGGTCACTGGGAAGCCCGTATATACTGCCGACTGGGCACCGCCAGGACTGCTGCATTTAAAAGTGTTGCGATCGCCCCACCCCCACGCTCGCATTCGCAGCATCGACACGACAAAAGCCGAAGCCATAGACGGCGTCGAGGCCGTCTTCACCCACAAAGACGTCACCCGACGCGCCTACAGCACTGCCGGACACGGCGCCCCGGTACCCGACCCGTTAGACCATTACCTGCTTGACACCAAAGTGCGGTTTATCGGCGATCGCATAGCGGCAGTGGTGGCCGAGACTGAAGCGGTTGCGGCGATCGCCTGCGAGCAAATCGAGGTAGATTACGAGATCTTACCTCACGCGGTCGACCCGGTAGAAGCGATGCGGGGAGCAGTGGTGATTCACGACGAGCCCGAATCGAGTCAAATACACGACGCGGCCCACAACATCGCCGGCGAAATCGTCCTAGAAAAAGGCGACCTGGCAGCAGGCTTTGCCGCCGCCGATGCGATTGTTGAAAATACCTACATTCTGCCCGCCGTCCAGCACGTTCATCTAGAACCTCATGTCAGTATTAGCTGGATCGATGAAGAGGGCACGCTAGTAGTCCGTTCTGCGACCCAGGTACCCTTTCACTGTCAGAGACTGTTATCTGAGCTGTTCGACTTACCCAAAGACAAAATTCGGGTCTATAAGCCACAGCTTGGCGGTGGCTTTGGCAACAAGCAAGAAATCCTCACCGAAGACCTGTGCGTATTAGCCACGCTCAAGACCGGAAAGCCCGTCCAGTGGAGACTTACCCGAGAAGAAGAATTTACCGCTACCAACAGCCGTCATTCCATGAAGATTCGGCTGAAGACAGGCGTAAAAAATGACGGGACGCTGGTCGCTCAGGAAATGAAGGCCGTTTCAAACACGGGCGCTTATGGCAACCATGGGGAAACGGTCACGTTCTTAACCGGTTGCTTTCCGCTGGGCCTCTACCGCTGTGCCAACCAGTCCTATCGGGGCACCGTTGTCTATACCAATACGATGCCTGCGGGCGCGTTTCGAGGCTACGGCGCCACGCAGGGAACATTTGCCATGGAGTCTCAGCTTGACGAAATTGCGAGTAAATTAAACATTGATCCAGTTAAACTGCGACAGCACAACCTCATCACGGCTGAAGATGAGATTCTCATCGGCAGAGAAGAACATTTTCATATTATTGGCAGCTATGCGTTAGATGATTGCATTGAGAAAGTCACTCAGGCATTGGACTATCAGCCCGAAACACCGTCTAAAGACAGTCATATCAAACGCGGCATCGGGTTTGCCGCTACCATGCAGGCGAGTGGCCTGGCCAAAATTCACTTGGCAACCGTCAAGCTCTCTCTATTGCCAGATGGACTGTACGAACTGCGAACAGGGTCGGTAGACGTGGGCACCGGTTCAGACACGACCCTGCGTCAGATCGCAGCGCAGGTCCTCGGAACAACCGTCGAGAAGATCAGCATTATCACCGCTGATACGCAGCAAACGCCCTTCGATGCGGGTTCCTATGCCTCCGCAACGCTGTTTATCACCGGCCAAGCAGTTAACTTAGCGGCTCAAAAGCTGCGATCACAGATTCTCGAAACCGCTGCCCAATCGTTAGACGTGACTGCCGACGCTTTGGATCTTACTGGAGACAAAGTGTGGAGTTCTACAGCAGAAACAACGCTGGAGAAACTGGCAGCAGGAGAACCGCTATCAGTAGAGCTAGCGCATACGAGCGATCGCGCCTCTCTCACCTTTGCTTTCATGGGCGAAGCGGTAGAAGTCGATACCGAAACCGGCAGAATCAAAGTACTGCGC
>JBARVU010000440.1:0-35580 GCA_049646425.1 Phormidesmis sp.
GGGGGATAGAGTGGGTGAGGCGAATGCTTTGGTCAATCTGGGCTACGCGCAGGTGTTGCAAGGAAGAGCGAATGACGTGGTGAATGCGGAGCTTTACGATGGGGCGATCGCCTACCTCAACCAGGGACTCAAGCTCGCGGTCAAGCAGGCGGACTTTCAGTCTCAGGCACTGGCCTACAACAGCTTGGGAATTGGCTATGTGATGTGCGATCGCCCCCAAGCCGGTCTTGATATCCTCACAGAGGGTGCAGAGGCAGTCAAAGGCTCTGGCAACATCTATCTGCAAGGACTATACAGCCTTTATACCGCAGAAGCTCATCACGCCCTGAAGCATACGGAAGAGGCTGTTTTTTATAGCGCTTTAGCGATGTATTTACTAGAGCGAATTGGCTCAGAAGACTGGCGACAGGCGGCTGGACTAGCCGCGATTTTGCAGGGACAGCTCGGTGAAGAGAAGTTCCAACAGACTTTAGAACAGTATCGCCGCCAGCTAGCACCGATTATGAGTATGGAGGGGTATGACAGCCTACTGACGCTTTTGGAGAAGTACCGAGAACAGTAGATAAATCGAATCGAACTTCTAACTGCCCTCTTCGCAACAGGAGAATCAACCCTTCCTGCCCACGGTTAGCGCGCTGCAATAGAAACCAAGCCTCAGATATGACTGCTTCACAGGTCAGCATAGGGGGTACCGTTTCTGTGGTGAATGCCAAACAGCTTGGGATTTGGCTGATCTTTCCAGATCGTCCAGGTATTACGCGCTCAGACTTCAACTACGGCGAACTTTATAAGCTCTGCCCAATCACCAGGGGCCGATATATGGCAGGCTCAATTCCAAACTGCTCTGCTCGTTTCTTCCCAGAAGAGGGACATATCTCGCTTTACGTGAACCACTACGAGGAGATATTGGCAACGCTAATTGATCTTTAGTCAACAGGAGTAGGCTACCTGGCGTTGATTCATGCCGTTGACAGCCTGCTGACCCTGGTTACCCTAGGGGTACTTCAGTTTCACCCGGTCCAACAATGCCAACTTTATGCCGAAACGTCAGCTCGCCACCATACCAACCACTGACCATTAGGAGCGTCGCCACTATCAAAGAAAGGACTAGTCCGGTTGGTAAGATAACGGCGTCCGAGCCAGAAAGTCGCAGTGTGAAATTGGCCACCGTCAGCACCAGTAGGGCGATGTTTAGAATCATGTGCGCCCACCCGGCCCGGCGATTTCGCACTCTGGGGATGCGAACGAAATCGAACATGCCGACCACGCCTGCCACAATCCCTGAGAGTAAGCCCACGCCCAACAGCCACATAGAGGCTTCTGACCAAAATTCACTCCTGGTTAGCCAGTAACCCAAGTCACTCCCTGCCGCTCCGCTGAGAAAAGCAATCGGGAAAGTAACGACAACCGGGTGGATAGGATGGCCCAAAATGGCGACTGAGCTAGTAATGCCAGTCCCCCGATATTCGGTCTCACGGCTATCGATCAGGGGAGGAACGCTAGGATAGGGCGTTCCTGAGGTGGGTTGCTCAAAGGGAGTCGGTGATGTTTCCATGTCGCTTGTGCTCGCTGAGCGGATGGTCGGAGTAAACAGTAGGCTGTCATAGTAGGAGAGATTCTCAAGGGGTCGCTCTACCTACAGGGTTAAACAGCCAGCATAATTAGAGAGAGCTTAAGCGTACTGGCATCAAAAGCACTCAAACATCAGCGCGGGCATTCTGATGAGCAGATTGAATCAGGGTGTATTGCCGCCTTCGATAGGAGAAATTGGTAACATAGCCTCATAAGAAACGAGTCAGCTTGATTTATGAATGCTTCAGCGAATGGAAGATTTGACCGACCTCAGGCTGACTTGACCGGCAGCTCGAAAAGTAATTTTGACCGGGGCGAAGGTCGTTTGCGGTCGGCGGTTCGCTCCGGGGAGTTTATCGTTACCGCTGAAGTTATGCCTCCAAAAGGCGGTGATCCTAGCCATATGCTAGAAATGGCTGCCCACCTCAAAGATTGGGTGCACGCGGTCAATGTCACCGATGGCAGCCGGGCCGTTCTGCGAATGTCTTCATTGGCCTGCGCGGTGCTGTTGAAGCAGTCCGGGATTGAGCCGATTTGTCAGATGACGGGGCGTGATCGCAATGCCATTGCTCTTCAGGCCGACCTCATGGGTGCCCACGCGCTAGGCATTCGCAATGTGCTGGCCCTGACCGGTGATCCGCTCAAAGCGGGCGACCACGCTAGCTCCAAATCAGTCCATGAGCTAGAGTCTATTCGGCTGCTGAAAGTCATTCGCCAGCTCAACAGCGGTGTAGACTATCACGACCAGTGTCTGGGTGACGGCAGCTTGGATATATTCCCAGGCGCGGCTGTCGACCCGCAGTCGCCGAGCTGGTCGGGGCTACAGGGTCGCTTCGAGAAAAAGGTTGCCGCCGGGGCCCAGTTCTTTCAGAGCCAGCTTATTTCTGACTTTGACCGGCTAGAGAAATTTATGGATCAGATCGCGGCAGGGAGCGATCGCCCCATCCTTGCCGGCATCTTCCTGCTTAAGTCTGCCAAAAATGCCGCTTTTATCAACCGCTGCGTGCCGGGCGTCACCATTCCCCAGTCCACTATCGACCGCCTCGCCGCTGCCACCGATCCGCTGCAAGAGGGAATGGTGATCGCTGCTGAGCAAGTTCGAGCCGCCCGCCAGCTCTGTCAGGGCGTTCATATGATGGCTGTGAAGCGGGAGGACTTGATTCCTCAGATTTTGGCGATGGCGGGTATGGAGCCGCAGGGGCAGAGATTGGCAGTAAATGCGCTCAGCCTTGCCCGGTGAGAAAGCGTCGGGGAATGGGGGGGGTAGAGAGCCGCCCATGCCCTATCCCCTATTTCTTAGACCTTCGGCTTTTCCTTACTCCGCCGCTTCTTCTTCAACGGCGGGCTCGCCGCACCACTCCTGCGCCGCCGCTTCGCCGCAGGGCGCCCCTCGCGCCAGCCACCATCGTCCCGAGTCTTACCCAGGCTAGAAATATTCATCGGGTGGCCCAGTACCGATACCTGCTTGAGCAACTCAAAGGTCTCGGGAGGAATGCCGACGGGTAAATCGATAGTGCTGTGGTCATCGTTGATAGTGATTTTGCCGATGTGGCGGTTGGCGAGGCCGGTTTCGTTGGCGATCGCGCCGACAATATGCCCTGGCTTCACGCTGTGGTTGCGGCCCACCTCCACGCGGAAGCGCTCCATCCCTACGCCTTCACCCACACCGCTATTCTGGTCACGACCGTCCCGCCGCTGAGGCGTTGCCTTCTCCTCTATCAGTAGAGGTTCGTCCCCCTGTAGTAAGTTGGCCAGCGCTCCCGCAATTTCAATTGCGGGAATATTGTGCTCCTGCTCGTACTGCTCCAGCATCCGCACGAAAAAGTCCGAATCTTCCTCGGCTAGCGTATCGCTGATCTTTTGGGTGAAGCGAGCAATCCGCTGATTGTTCACAGTCTCAGTAGAGGGCATCTCCATGCGCTCAATTCTCTGCTTAGTAGAGCGCTCAATAGAGCTGAGCAGCCGCTTTTCGCGCGGGGTGACAAACAAAATGGCTTCGCCAGATCGCCCGGCTCGCCCGGTGCGACCAATCCGGTGAACATAGGCTTCCGGATCGTAGGGCATGTCGTAATTGATCACATGGCTGATGCGCTCGACGTCTAGCCCGCGAGCGGCGACATCGGTTGCCACTAAAATGTCTAACTTGCCCTTTTTCAATCTGTCTACGGTGCGCTCGCGCTGATTTTGCGGTACGTCTCCGCTTAAAGGGGCAGCGTTATAGCCGCGTGCCTCCAACTTTTCAGAGAGTTCTACGGTGGCGACTTTAGTCCGCACAAACACGATCATGCCGTCAAAAGCCTCGACTTCTAAGATCCGGGTGAGGGCGTCAAGCTTGTGATAGCCGCTTACCGACCAGAAGCGCTGGCGAATCGTATCGGCAGTCTTAGACTTGTTTTGAATAGAAATTTCGGCCGGGTTGGTGAGGTGCTGCTGGGCAATTTTGCGAATCACCTGCGGCATCGTCGCCGAAAACAGGGCTACTTGCCGATCCTTAGGCGTTTGGCCGATCACCCATTCCACATCGTCAATAAAGCCCATCCGCAGCATTTCATCGGCTTCATCAAGCACCAAAAATTTGAGATGCTTGAGGTCGAGCGTGCCGCGCTTGATATGGTCAATCACCCGGCCCGGTGTGCCGACCACGACATGGGCCGCCCGCCTGAGCTGCTTGAGCTGAATTTGGTAGCTCTGCCCGCCGTAAATTGGCAGCACGTGGAAGTCATCGATATACTTTCCATAGCCCTGAAAGGCTTCAGCGACTTGTAGCGCTAGCTCCCGAGTCGGGGCTAGCACCAGCGCCTGAGGTCGATTGTTCGTAGTATCAATATGGGACAGGATGGGCAGGGCAAAGGCGGCTGTTTTGCCAGTACCGGTCTGGGCCTGACCAATAATATCCTGGCCTGCGATTAGCGGCGGAATGGTGAGCGCCTGAATGGGGGTGGGGGTCTCATAGCCAGCATCGTCTAGCGCTCTGAGCACCGGATCAATCAGGGCGAGATCTTGAAAGGACTGTACGGAATCGGACATCAAAATTACCTAGGAAGCTGAGGCGGTGAGCGGCTAGCCAGCGATCGCTACGCGCACCTCGGCAGTGCAAAAAATAAGGACAGTGGAATGGCAACCAAAGGGGCACTGAGAAGCAATGGGCGCGGCTCAGAAGGAGGGCTTGCGCCAGCGCGCTGACAGGTCAGCTCGCCCGGTTGCTAAAGTTAGCTAAACATTGAAAACATCAAACAATACAAAAAGCTGGGGCAAAAGTGCCGCTGAAACGTAGGGAATCTAAAAGCAGACTATCCAATCGGGAAAGCGGATGCATCTGGGACTAAAAGCCGCAGATACCAGGGGAAAAGGCATCAGAGATATACAGCAGAAACAACAGGCGGATTTTGCAAAAAGTGCGGTAGCAGCAGTGGCGATCGCAACGCTCAGTCAAAATCCGGCAGCATACCGCTGAAAAAAGCAGTACTGGCAGCCGGGGCGTCGGGAAATCGTCACACTTTCTGCAAAGGCACCTGCAAAGGGAACTCGCGCTAGCGGTCGCTAAAGCAGCGGTCGCTAAAGTAGGCAGTCGACTAAAATGAGCAGCGGTAAGCGTATCAGGTATCTGCCGCAACTCTTGCTCAAACCATAAGCATACCGCGCAATTCCCTATCTCAACCAGATATTTGTGTAGCGATCACTCGATTGCGCCCGGCCACTGCGCTCTGCGGCCCGCTAGCAGCCTGTGGGTATCTCGACTATCATCTACATTCTTGCAAAGGCATTTCTTGAGCTTTTCCCTGTGATTTTGGCAGAACGCTATCAAATTATTCAGCCGCTGGCCCGAGGCGGGTTTGGGCAGACGTTTTTAGCAAGCGATCGCGTTGCCCTGGAGTATTAGCTGGCAAACGGCGGCTCAGCCAGTGCAGCCACTCGATGCTGGCACGCGCGTATTTGAGGTCTTTCAGCAGCTGGGAGAAGGGCGATCACTGCTGATTTTAGGGGAGCCCGGTGCGGGTAAAACAACAACGTTACTAACGCTGCTTTTTGGGCGGCCTCCGGCCTTTCCTTTGGGCTGGTGTTAGGCGGCGGCGAAGCTGTTATCAAACACGGTATCTTACGGTTTTTACTGATTTGCCAGGGCCAAATTCCTTGGAACTATGCTCGCTTCCTTGACTACGCTGCGGATCGCATTTTCTTGCAAAAAGTAGGCGGTGGATACATCTTTGTTCATCGTCTCTTACTAGAGCATTTCGTGGAAATCTCCCCATTGAGCGTTCATTCAAGACATTAGATCGGCTTAACCTGTAATAAGCTGTTGATATCTCAGCTGGGTGGGTCGGTATGAAGTTCTTGCTAGTAGAAGACGATCAGATGCTGGCAGACGCCATCGAACAGCTGCTGTCAGAGCATCATTACGTCATGGATTTAGCGACAGACGGGATTATGGGCCAGGAGATGGCTGAGGCTTTTTCCTACGATCTGATTTTGCTCGACTGGATGCTGCCTCAGCTCGATGGTATGCAGCTATGTAAGCGCCTGAGAAACAAGGGCAACGATACGCCAATTATTTTGATGACCGCTCGTGAGGCCAGCACTGACAAAGTGGCCGGACTTGATGCCGGCGCTGACGACTACCTCGTCAAGCCGTTCGAATTTGAAGAACTGCTGGCTCGCATTCGTGCCCTCCTGCGCCGCGCTGAGGGGCTGACCTCACCGATTTTGCAATGGGGGGAGCTGCGCCTCGATCCGCGCAGTAGCGAGGTAACCTGCCACGACCTGCCGATTGCGATCACCCCCAAGGAGTATGCGCTGTTAGAGCTGTTCTTGCGCAATCCCAACCGCATTTTCAGCTTAGATACGCTGTTAGATAAGGTGTGGCCGTTTGAGGATTCTCCTACGGTCGGATCGGTTCGAACGCATATTAAAGGGCTCCGCCAAAAGCTCAAAAAAGCAGGGCTCCCCGATATGATTGCCACCGTTTACGGACTGGGATATCGGCTGAAGCCTCCTGAGTCAGACAGCGAAAGCGAAGTTGAAGCATCCCAAGTCACTTCTACAGACTCTGTTTCTACAGAAACCACTGGTGAAGGGCCGCTAAATATGGCCTCGCTGTGGCAAAGCGTCAGCGCAGGCTATGTCCAGCGAGTAGTCAATTTGGCGACTACCTTACGCGTCTTGCAGCCAGGGCCAGTAGATAGCGCTACTCAAGCGCAAATTTTAACCGAAGCCCATGCACTAGCGGGGTCTTTAGGAAGCTTTGGCTTTAGTGAAGCGACAGCACACTGCCGGCAGATAGAAAGCATTTTAAGTGACCTCGTCTCTCTCAGTGCGCAGCAGGTCAGCCAGCTCAAGACGCTGGCGATGCGGTTGCAGCAGGTGCTAGAAAGCTTCCCTGAAGCTGCGCCCGAAACTCCGCTAGACAGCCAGGCAGATCGGCGACTTGAGACTCAGCTAAGCGACCAGGCAGCCCCACCCTCAGCGCCAGATTTCACGCTGCTATCGGACGAATTACCGTTAGGACAGCTCTACTCGGTACTGGTTGTGAAGGGCCACGAAAACTGCGACCTAGGCTGGCTGCGATCACTGTCGGCCCTCGGCCCGCGTAACCAAATGCAGGTAAGCATTGCCGAAAATACTGCTGAGGCGAAGCAGATGATTGCCCAGCAGCAGCCGGGAATCGTCGTCTTTGATCTAGACGGCGCTATTGAATTGCCCGATAGTGACAGCACTGAGTTTCGCTGGCTAGCTGAATTTCGGTCCTCGCAGCCCTCAGTTCCGGTTTTGATTTTAACGGCGGCAGCGAGCTTCGAAAATCGGGTGAGGGTCGCGCGCATGGGAGTGAGCGGGCTGCTGCAGGCACCCGTCTCGCCAACAGAAGTCTTAGAAGTGGCTGTACAGATATTGCAAAAGGGTGCGCCACCTGCTGGCAAACTGCTCATGGTCGATGACGATCCAGCTATCCTGACGCTATTGCAAGTTTTGTTGCAGCCCTGGGGCTTTCGACTAGAGCTACTGAGCGACCCGCAACACTTTTGGCGAGTGCTAGAACAGTTTGAGCCCGACCTGGTGGTGCTGGATGCTAAGATGCCTCAGATCAGTGGCTTTGAGATCTGCCAGGTGCTGCGCAGTGCCCCCCGCTGGCACGATTTGCCGGTGGTGTTTATGTCGGGCTATACCGATGCGGACACTATTCAGCAGGTGTTTGCAGTGGGTGCTGACGACTATATTCGCAAACCAATTGTGGCCCCTGAGCTAGTGGCTAGGGTGCTGGGCTGGCTGGAGCGAGGCCGCATTCAGCGACTCCGAGCAGATGTCGACAATCTTACTGGGGTAGCCAATCGACGCAAGTCTACACAGCTGCTCACGCGCTTATTGAGGTTGGCACAGCGGCAGGAAGAAACGCTGTGCTTCGCAGTGATTGATTTTGACCATTTCAAACGCATTAATGATGAGTACGGCCATCCGATGGGCGATCGCCTCTTAAGACACTTTGGCGAAAGCCTGCGCGCAACGTTTCGCACTGAAGATGTAACGGGTCGCTGGGGTGGTGAAGAATTTGTCGTGGGTCTCTATGGCGTCAGCCGACAGGAAGGAACGCAGCGGCTACGACAATTTTTGCAGCGCTGGCAGCAGGAGCAGTTCGAGGTTACTTTTGCCCCTGCCCTGAATAGCCAGGCTGATAGCCAGTCCGACAGCCCAGATAGTAGCCTCAGCGTCACGTTTACAGCGGGCGTGGCCGCATACCCCGAGGATGCCACAGACTTACAGGGGCTGTATCGAGTTGCCGATGAGGCGCTATACAAAGCCAAAGCAGCGGGCCGTAACCGAGTCTATGAAGCTAGCCAGTGAGAAAATGACCCGACGCATTTTAGTGGTTGACGATGAAGAAGCCATTCGGATTATCCTCCAAGCATCGTTAGAGATGACAGCCGGGTGGAGCGTTCTACTCGCGCCGTCTGCCGACGTGGGCATTCACATGGCCACCGCTGAGCAGCCCGACGTCATCTTGTTAGATGTGCGGATGCCGGAGCTAGATGGTGTGTCCCTATTTCATCAGCTCCAAGCTCACGCCCGCACTCGCGATATCCCTATAATTTTCCTCACTGCGGAGGCCAGAGTAGCAGAGCACAAGGTACTAGAAGCGCTAGGCGCAGGGATAATCTTAAAACCGTTTGAGCCCACGGCGATCGCCGGCCAAATCAAAACGCTGCTGGCCTGGCCATAGAGCTTCTTCTGAGGTTTCTGATGTTCTCTACTCAGTCTTCATGCCACTGCTCCCGGCTGAGCAGATCGATGATGCGATCGCGCATCAGAAATTCGTTTTCCGTTAAATTGATCTCAATGCAAGCCCACTCTCTCTCAGAAATGTATTGGCACAGCGCGTAAATTGGCTGCTGACGATTCACTCGTCCCTGAGCGATCAGGTTTCTGGCTTCATCTCGCAGCATCTCTATGTCGTAGATCTCTTTGTAGGTTGTCGCGTTCATTGCCTTCTCCGATTGCCCCCTTATCGCGTCTTACCGCCTCGGCTCCTATCGTTTCCTAAGATAGACAGCGATCTTGTGGAAACTGTGAAGAAACCGTATTCGTTGATACAGTTCGTGCAAATAAACACAAGAAAGCCCGCTCAATGGCGGGCTTTGCTCACAAAAGTTTTCAGAAAATGTCTAGGGGAGAGCCTACACCTGAAAGCTTCTCGTGCGGTCAAAAGTCAAAGCTTAGTCTACGAAACAGCTGCAGCTACGGCGAATAGGCCGACTACCAAACTAGCGGCAATGCTACCCAAGATAATATAGTTCCGCTTCTCATTGCCCGTGGGGGGCTCTGCTTCGTACATCTTTGGCTCGACCGCAAAGTTATTCATCAGGCCGGTTTCGTCTTCTGTATATCGCATACTAAACTCTAAATGAACTTATGTTAAGTAATATAACAAACTACGCGCAATTTTTCCAGGGAATTTAGATAAATCTGTCACAAGAGGGAGATAGTCCGTCCCGTTCGCTCGTAAAGGTACCTACCGGCGGAGCGCTGGCGGCAGCACCGGTATTTACCGGTACGATGCATTGACACCCATGTTTGAAATCTGCCTTGGTAGCCCTGAAGAAATTGATACTTTCTGTAAATTCCATGATTAGGCCCTGAGGTATCTAAGGATTGGCTCTATCGTCGAGTTACTGCCAAGGACGAAGCCTCTAGCTGGCCAATGTCTTTAAAGAATTTGGCTAGCTGGCCCTTTATTCTCTCCACGCCTCCGGCAACGTTGGATTCGATATTCAGGGGCAGTGCCGGATCGTGGAGCGATAGCCGCAGTAAAAACCAGCCGTCTTCCTCGGGGGCGGAGCAGGCAACGCGAATACCCTCATAGTTTTTTGGCACAGCCTGCCAACGGTCTCGTTCATCGACATAGGCTTGCAGCTTTTCAATGACGGCGTTGCCGTGAGATTTGAAGTCTTTGGCTAAGATTTTGAGGCGATACTCTTTGCTTTCGGTGGGCTCAGTCAGCGGTGCAATCAAATCGGTGAGGAGCTTTCCAGACTGCCGAACGCGAGCCAGTTCGACCAGCAGTTTGCTGACCAAGTAGGCACCGTCATCCAGAAAATAATTCTCTTTCATCGCCCCGTGGCCCGAGGTCTCAATTGCCAGCCAGGAGGCTTGCCCTGCCGCATCTAGCCGCATTGACTCGTTGATGACGTTTTTATAGCCGCGCTTAAACCGATGGTGCACGCCGCCCAGGTCGGTAATGAACTGGGTCAGCCCGTCTGAAGTGATCGAGTCGGTGACAATCGTGGAGCCGGGATGTTCGCGCAGTACCACCGCCGAAATTAGGGCAATCAAGCGGTTGCGGTTGAGCTCATGGCCCTGAGAATCGACCGCTGCCGACCGGTCTACGTCAGTGTCGAAGATGATGCCAAAGTCAGCCCGATGCCACAGCACTGCCTGAGCGATCGCCGCCATCGCCTCTGCGTTTTCTGGGTTGGGAACATGGTTAGGGAAATGTCCATCTGGCTCTAAGAACTGACTGCCGCTGGTATCAGCACCTAGTGGGGCCAGTACTTTACTGGCGTAAAAGCCGCCTGCCCCGTTGCCCGCGTCGACAATAATATGCAGGCCCTTTAAAGGTTGTTCATAGTGTTCAGGGTGGTTTACCGACTGGCGAATTTTCTGCACCAGTCCGTCTGAGTACACCGAGATGAAGTCTCTGGCTTCGAGTTCTCCTTTGTTGGTGGCGGGCGAAAAGGTGTTCTCACTGGCGAGGGTCAAAATCTCGGTGATGTCAGGCTTGTTTAAGCCGCCCTGGGCCGTGAAAAACTTGAGGCCGTTACGGTTGAAGGGGAGGTGGCTAGCGGTGAGCATGATCGCGCCGTCGCAGTCGTAGCCGGGGGTGACGGTGCTCATGAACATGGCAGGGGTGGAGGCGATCGCAAAATCAAACACCCTCGCCCCTGAGTCTGTCATCCCGCTCGTCAAGCCGTCTCTGAGGGCAGGGCCAGAAATTCGGCTGTCGCGTCCGACTGAAATTACCAGATCCTCAGCGGCTTTACTGAGCTTGTTTGCCAGCCAGCTAACAAAGCCTTGTCCTAACAGACAGGCCACTTCTGGGGTCAGATTTACCTCTTCTCCAGCCACACCTGCTAGCGCCACCCCGCGAATATCTGAACCGTTTTGCAGCCGCTGCCAAGCGCCTGATAGGTCTACTGCCATGATGTTTCCTCTGCTACCAAGTTGAGCTACCCGATGATGACGTAGCGGTCTAGCTCCATAGCAGACTGTAGCTTAATAAGGGATGTTTCCTAGGTCGCATAGAAAACAGTTAATGATTGTCAAGGTAAAAACTATGCATCCTGTCTATCTGTATTGCCGATTCGAGACGGCGTACATAGCTGTTGGGCTAGGTCAGGGCGAGCGATCAGCCAGTCGCTCAACCAGTCGCAGCCTTTCTCTATCAAGGTATCTAGCCGCAAATCCCAAATTCTAACTGTGCCATCGGCGCTCGCTGTTACCAGCCGATCACGCCCCCGATCAAAATCCACTGCCCAGATCACGCCTCCATGGCCGGTCAGCGGCGACAAAACTTGACTGTTAGCCAGATCAACTGACTGTAGGGCGTTCAGCGCCTCAGACAACAGAGACCACAGCCGCACGGTACCATCGTCACTCGCCGAGGCCAAAAACTCACCTTTTGAGCTAAAGCTCAGGCTTCTGACCCAGTCCCGATGGCCCCTGAGAATCAACGGTTCTAGCCCCAGGGTGAGCTGTTGTTGAGACTGCCAGCGTACCGGCCACAGGTGAATTACCCCATCGGCTCCGCCAGAAGCCACAAACCGTCCATCCGGGCTAAAAGCCGCGCACCACACGCCGCCCTCATGACCGTTAATCGTTTGGATCAGCCCAGTTTGGTGATGCCACAGGCGCAGCGTGTTGTCTTCACTGGCGGTGACCAGGTGGTGACCGTTAGGGCTAAAGCTGACGTGCCAGACCGGGTCGGTATGATCGCTCCAGACCTTGAGCAGTTTGCCGCTGGTGTGCCACAGGCGGAGGGTGCGATCGCTGCTCACCGACGCCAATCGACTGCCGCCCGGACTGTAGCGCACTTGCCAAACCGCTCCCTCATGGCCTAATAGCTCCTTGATTAGCTCGCCGTCAGCGCTCCAGATGCGCACCGACTGATCGGCACTCGCCGACGCGAAAAACTGACCGTCCGGTTGCCAATCTACACTGTGCACGCCGCGCTGATGCCCCACAATAGTGTTCAGCAGTTCACCGCGATCGCTCCACAGTTTAATCAGGTCATCGCCCCCCGCCGACAGTAGCCTTGACGATTCAGCTTGCCCCTGAGCCTGCGGCTGCCAGCAAACACTCCAGACAATCCCAGCATGGCGCTGGCAAACGGCCTCTAACGGCCCCGCTAGCCGCCAGATATGCACCTGGTCGTCATCCCCGCCTGAAACCACCGACTGGCCGTCCGCGCTCCAGGCTACGCTATGAACACTGCTGCGCTGCTGAAAGGTCTGCTCAACGGTGGCATTCAGCGTCCATATTTTGATCGTCTGGTCATCGCTGCCTGAGGCAATCCGCTGGCCATCGGGACTAAAAGCGACGCTGCGTACCCAGTCCTCATGACCGTAAAATGTCCTGAGCTTGCGCCCATCGAGGCTCCATAGCCGCAGCGTATTGGCATCTCCTGCCGAGATAATCGTTTGCCCATTGGGGCTAAAAGCGACGCTGCGTACCCAGCCCTGGTGACCTTGCCACGTGCGCAAGGGCTCACCATCCACCGTCCACAGCCGCACGTTTTGATCTTCGCCGCCGGTTACCAGCGTTTGTCCATCGGGGCTAAAGGCCACCGTTCGCGCCCAGTCTTCGTGGCCCTCCCAGGCTTGGATCAAGTCTCCTGCTAAGCTCCAGATGCGGATGAAAGCATCACTGTAGGTCGCCGCTAAGACAGGAGCACTCGGGCTGAAACTGATCGCCGTAATGCTGGCTGAGGCATGTTCTATCGCCCGAATAAACTCACCATCGCTCTGATAGAGGCGCACAGTATGGTCGAGACTGGCGCTGGCAAGATGCTGGCCGTCCGGACTGAAGCAGACATCTAACACGCCGGCCTGATGGCCGGTCAAGGTGCGCAGCAGTTCTCCCCGCCCGTTCCAAAGCTTGAGGGTGCCGTCTTCACTGGCCGAGGCGATTCTCTCGTCGACCGAGGCGGCTACTGGGAGCGCCTGGCAGTGAACAGCGAGCACCCAGTTGCGGTGGCCTGTCAGCTCATTCTTCTCTCGAATATCGCGAACTGAGGCGTCCAGGCAGAGCGCCGTCTGCATTTTCAGGTAAGGGTCAGCGTGGGTGCGGCTGAGCTGTCTGGCAGCGCGTAGGGCTTTTGCCAGGGCGTCTAGACCGCTGCCAGAGAGTCGTAGCGATCCGGCGACTGAGATTAGCGCTTTGATTTCGGCAATTTCTGTTTTCTGACGAGCCAGCGTGGTTTGGACGAGAGAATCTGACTGTGCTGCCAGGGCTTGCTGGAGCTGTTCCTCGGTGAGCTGGCGGCGGTGACGCTCGGTTTGTAGGGCTTCTACCAGGTCAATCGGCTGCTGCTGGACCAGGCTGGCTAAGTACTCATGCACGAGCTGATAGCGCACGCCTGAGACTTCTGGCACTTCAAAGACTAAGCCAGAGCCGATCAGGATATCGAGCACGAGCTGAAGCTGCTGGAGTTCTGGATGAATGTTGACAGCGGCTAAGGCTTCTATCAGCTCGGAGTGACTTTTGAGCGGGCGGTTGCCTTCGCTCAGCAGATAGAGAACAGACTGGGCGATGCTGCTGTTTTCAGGACCGCAGTCGTGCATGACGTTCTCTAAAAAGCTTTTGAGCAGCTGGTTTTTGGGCGATCGCCCCAACCCCTGATACGCCTCTAGCGTGGTGATGTTCTGCCGCTGGAGCTGAGCTCCCACCACCTGTAGTTCAATCGGGCGAATCTCACCTGTTTCGCCTGCCAAATCATCTACTAGTGCGGTAACTAAGCCCGCTTCCAAATGAAAACCAGCAGCCTCTGTAAGCTGGCGAATCACCTTTTCAGCAGCCTTGGGCATAAAATTACCTAGGTAGTAGCGGATCTCTTTACTGAGAACGTCGTTTTCAACAATGCTCAGATCGGCATAGCGATCCCATTCCAACAGGTAGTGAAGAAAATCTTCTCGAAGCGCCAGCACCACTTTTATATAGGGTAAATTCAAGCAGTCACGCAGGAAGGCATAGAGGCTCCGCCGCTGCTCCACCGCCGGGTGCTCATAAAAGAAGTCTTCAAACTGATCGAATATCAGCACAATCTGCTGGTACTTTTCGCGGGTGAGCAGGGCTAATTGGTCGATTGGCCTCCCCTCAAAAAGAGTCTCATCCTCGCTAGGAGCCGCTGCATCAGCAGAAGCAGTTGCTGATATAGCCGAGGCAATTTGTAGCGGCCAATTGCTGTAGCTCGCAATCATCAACGGTAGCGTCGTGCGGCCTTCGGCGATCAGATCTTTGAGTCGAGGAATGAGGCCAGCACTGAGAATAGAGCTTTTGCCCACGCCCGACTGACCGTGAATTACCACAATCGGATAGCGGGGCTGAGCCAGGCGGTTGATCAGCGCGTCGATATCTTGTTCGCGCCCCGACGCTTTGATTTCAGCCGCCAGCATTTGTTCTGCAACTTGGGCGGTGACTATTGAGGTGGCAACGGCGGCTGGCGAAAAAGGTAAATCCGATCTTTGGGTAGGCAGCTGGATTTGACCCGCACCGATAAAGGCTCGCAGTCCAAAGAGATTTTCGACCCGGCGCAGGGCGAGCTTGACTTCAAAGGCTTCGGCATAGTGTCGGCGATCATAGTAGAGCTGCCACAGGCAGTTAAGAATACGACGATAAAGCGAGAGATCGTAGTGAGGATTGGTCAGTTCTCTGGCTTTTTCCAGGTTAGAGAGGGCGGCTTCGGGCTGTCCCTGTAGCTGCTGGGCGATCGCCAGCAAATACCAGTAGCTGCCGCGATGGTAGCGCAAAGCCGTCTGGCGAGCCGTCTGGCGATAGCTGACGGTGACTGATTCTGCTGTTACGACTAGCCTGTTGTCCGCTCGCAGTTCATCCTCAGCGTTTTCTAAAGGCAGCGGTAGCAGATTCTCTTCTATTGCTATTCCTGAGCTGCTTTCAGCAGAGGATTCAAAGGCTGTCTGTGCTGTTGCAATGGCTTGCTCAGAAATCTCTAGTGCTTGCTGGGCAAAGCCTTGTGCTTCGCTAAGATAGTGGGGATGCGGATCGACTTTGTAGCGAGTAATCGCCACTTCTGCCAGATAGCCGTAGTCACGCGCTAAACGGGCCGGATCGCTTTGGTGAAGGCGAATGCCTGACTGAGCGATCGCCGAGAGCGCTGGCCAATCTTCTAGCTTTTGCAAAACTTCTGCCTGAGCCAGGATGAAGCGGCCTAGCCGATCAGGCCGGTTTTGCTGCCGAAAAATATTCAAACAGGCTTGAAAGTACTGCTGGGCTCGCTCGCAGGCGGCAATATAGCCACGCTTTTGTAAAACCGCCTGGCTACGCCACCACAGACCCAGGTAGAACAGCAAAACCGCCTGTTTATCCAGCGGGCTAGTCGGCCCCTGATCGACGCTGCTAGCTCGGTCGCTTTGCCAGTAGGTCAGACTGTTTTCGTAATAGCTGCGGGCCCGTATGAGATCGCCCTGCTGCTGCAAATGGCGGCCCTGTAAAAACAGTAAATCGGCGATCAGCTTATGGCTGACGGCCTGCTCTTGGCGCTCCGGCAGCTGTTCTAGCTGGGCTAGGGCAAACGATAGCTCTTGATCTGCCATGGGCTCGGCAGCGAGGGTATCCAGGCTCAGAGCGATCGCCTGATCGGTCTCCAGGATCCGCCGATAGGTATCGTTCGCCTGCGCGCTCAGTACCGACACCAGCGAGTGAATCGGATATTCAAATCGGATCGGTGTGGCTGCAAAGCTTTTGAGGTCGGGCGCACAGCGGTTGAGCTGCTGAAGATCGGTGTCATTGATCCATAGCACGACCGGGCACTGGCAGATTTTGGGCAGCTCATCTCGACCTAAGTTCGCGGCTTTGAGCAAAGGGCCTAGCTGCTGTATAGACGCCAAGCCAGTGACCATCAGTGCCTGAGTCAAATCAGGCGGGCGTTGCATGGCAGCGGCTAGCGCTTCTCGCAGGCTCTTGGTGCCAGGCGGTAGCTGCAGCGTTTTCAGCCGGAGTGCATCGCTCAGTTCCTGTAGCAGCAGCTCTTGCAGGTGCCGATAGTTTACCCGAGCCAATATCAGCGAAAATTGGCCCTGCCCGAGCACCACCGCGCGGCGCAGATTGTTCAGCGCGTTTTTGTTGTAGATGATGATGTCTAGGGTTTGAGCCGCGATTGTTTGATCTGTCAAATCTCGATTTTTGAATAGGGCCTGTTTTTTTGAGAGGGTGATTGCTGGTGGGTGTATTCTACCGCTCTGGGGGTTAGGGGGAGTAGGGGATGGGGGGTTAGGGATAGCTGGTCTGCCAGAGCTGGTAGCGTTTGGTTTCGGCGAGAACGGGGTTGAGTCCGAGCCAGCGTCCGTCGCGATCACGGTATTCGTATAGAAATAGGCTGCGTAGCAGCGGGTTGTAGGCTTCGTTGCCTTGCTCGTCGCCTTCACTGATAGCTTCGAAGAGGAGCTGCCATTCTTTGGCGTTGATCAGGCCCATCAGGGCGTCGCGCTCATCGCGAATCACGGCCTCTAGGACGGTTCGGGTAATGGGCGGGTCGATTTTTTGAAGACAGCCGTACAGGAGCCTCATCAAGTTGCGCATGTGGCCGCCGCTGATGGTGACCAGCCGTAGGAGGGTATCGGCAGAGTCGAAAACCAGGTCGAGGTGCTGGGCGCGATCGCTCGCTTTCAGCATTGGAAAGGCCCTGGCCAACACGGCTCTTTGTAAAAGTTCTCGGCCCTGTTCAAAGGGGTCGCCCGTGCGAGTGACCACCGGTATCATCGCCAGGAGCTTTGGGGCAATGCCAAAGCGATTGGCTAGGCGGGGCAGCTCGTCAGAAAAGATCAGCGCCAGCGGAATGGTGTACACCACGTGGCAGTTGAGGCGCTTGAGCTGTTCACCGCGATCTACAAATAGATATTCGGATTGGCTGCGACCGTCTGCCCGGCTAACGGGATCGATCCGGTCTAGATTGTCGGCAATCACGACCAGTCCTTGTTTGCCCTGAGCCTTGAGCTGCGCGATCGCCGCCGCTAAGATCTCTTCATTGATAGCGTCAATGATACTCTTCGTCCGGGGCTCCAGATATTGCCTGAGCTGGCTGCGCATTTCGGGGCTTTCTTTGGCTCGAGCGGTGATCGCAGCAATGCCGACTGAGAAGCTGACATCGCTCACTTCCAAAGGCGATCTCAAAGACTCCATTAAATTGCGAAACAGCTTCTCCAGGTAAGTTGGCCGCAGGCGAATGCCGGCTGTTTCCATACTCTCGCTCACCTGATGGGCGATCATCAGCAAAATATCGCTGACATCCACGTCGGCCATTTCCAAATCGCGATCCGATTCAAAATACACGACGTGAAAATTCTGTTGTTCCAGTCCAGCCTTGAGCCGAAATAGCTCTGTCGATTTGCCGCAGCCGATATGCCCGGTAAAGAGCTGAGTCGTTGGCTCTTGCGGCGAGAGCCTGACAATGGTGCGACCAATTTCGCTGACGATATCCCCCCCGCGCACCGCTGAAAAGTTAACGTAATAGCGACGATCTTCCGGCTGAACCACTTTGAGCGGACGGCTGGGATTCGCAGCGCGATAGAAACGCGGTAAATCGAGAAGCATAGAAACAGTGGGGCGAGATACATCCTGACCGCATGATAACAGGCGACCACTGACTTTCCGGTGGGGGTAAGTATCCGCTGTTACGGGTGTCTTCTCTTCCCTAAAACATCTCTTTTCTCCTTTAATACAGAATCCTGACATCTCGATCCAGCTTATGAACATCCAACTTGCCAGCGCAGCCGATTTGCCAGCCCTCGCGGAGCTGTATCGCCAAACGGTGCTCGTGAATGCGCCGCAGTACTACAGCCCTGCTCAAACGCAAATGTGGGCCGCTGCCCCCACAGATGCCGAGCATTTTCATCAGTTTGTTTTGGCGGCAACTACCTTTGTTGCGAAAAAAGACACGGATATTTTGGGATTTGCCGGTATCAAAGCGGATGGGCATGTGGCGTCGGTCTACGTTCGGCACGACTGTATTCGCCAGGGCGTTGGCTCGGCGCTAATGCGGGCTGTGCTCGGTTACGCTCAAAGCCACAACATCGGGCGGCTCCACGCGGAAGCCAGCGAGTTTAGTCTGGGCCTGTTCAAAAAGTTTGGGTTTCGCCGCTACGATACTGAGGTGGTCGTACGACAGGGCGTTGAATTTGAGCGATATCTGGTTGAGCGATATCTGGTCGGCCCTCAAATGGTGTAGCTTATGAGCTAACCGGAATTGAGAAGCGATCGCTTGAAGAAGGCAAAGGTATTTGCTCAGAACGCCGGTAGCTGTAAGGGGATGATCGTAGCGAAACTTGACCGTAAACGCTTTTGGCGGCAATTAGCTTTATTTTTGGTGGCTTTGTGGGGGGTGATCGCCCTCTGGCAAGCCCCAGTCGTCTCCCCTGTAGCCACCGACCAAATTCGAGGCGTGTGGATGACCAATCTCGGTGCGGCCTGGATGTACTATGCCGCACGCACCGACGAGGTGACTGCAACTCTGGCCAAACACCGGCTAAATACGCTGTATCCCTGCGTTTGGAATCGCGGCTATACGCTGCACCCCAGTCAAGTTGCCAAGGCTGCTGGCGGCATCCTGCGAGATGTCACCACCGATATCCCGCTCCTGCCCGGAGACGATGTCCTCAAGGGATTTGTGTATCAGGCGCATCGGCAGCACTTGCGAATTTTGCCCTGGTTCGAATACGGGCTGATGATACCGGAGACGGCGGCGATCGCCCTGGCCCACCCCGACTGGCTCACCACTACCCGCTTCGGCAACAGCGTGCAAGACCCGCTAAGGCCATTTCCTCTCTTTCCAAAACCGCTGCAGAACTTTCAGCTAGAAATCGCTGGCGGCAACTTAGCCTGGCTCAATCCCTTTCACCCGGCGGTACAGCAGTTCCTCACTGACCTGATTGTGGAAGTCGTAGAGCGCTACCCCGTCGACGGCATTCAGCTTGACGATCACTTTGGCCTGCCGGTGATCTTTGGCTACGACCCTTACACCACGGCGCTTTACCAAGCTGACCACAACGGCGCAGCCCCGCCTGAAGACTTTAGCAGCGCAGAGTGGGTGGCATGGCGAGCAAATGGGATTACCCAGCTCATGGAAAAGATTAGCCTGGCAGTCAAGCAGGCCGATCCAGAGGCTGTTGTATCTATTTCGCCGAACCCGCCCAGCTTCGCGTACAGCAAATATTTGCAGGACTGGCGGCGCTGGGTTGATCTGGGCTTAGTCGATGAGGTAGTTGTTCAAGTTTACCGAGACGATCTCGCTGTCCTAGAGAACGACCTCTACAACAGCGGCTTTTACGACTTACGCGATCAGGTGCCAATTGCAATTGGCCTTTACACCGGGCCGTTTCTGCGGGCTAAACCGATCCGCGTTCTAACTAAAGAAATTCAGGCGGTACAGACAGCGGGCTATCAGGGGGTGGTCTTTTTCTGCTGGGAAACGACGCTGTGGGTGTTTAAGGGCGGCGGCGCTGGCGCAGTATGGCGAGCCCTGTTTAAAAGTTTCTCCTAATCTCTCCCTGTCCCCTGCTCCCCCTCTCCCTTTCTATTGAGGCAACAGAGCTATACAAGGGAGATTGCGTAAGCGCGATCGCACAATCCTATCCCACGTTCTCGGCCCTACCACCCCGGTAATCGGCAATCCTAGCCTTCGCTGATAGGCAGAAACCGCCTTTGCGGTCGCCAGGTCGAACTGACTGCTTTGCGGCAGCTGAATACCGACTTTAGCAATGACCTGCTGTACAGCCAAGACCTCAGTGCCAGCGCTACCCACCGACAGCACCGGCAGGCCGACTGCGCCCTGTGTGACGAGTGCCCAGGTGCGATCGCCCACCCGCCCATCGACCGGCAAGCCGCCAATGCACTGAAGATATTTCACGCTGGTCAATGTGTTTGTGCCAAATACGCCGTCGACCAGGACAAACGCTTCGGCAGAGGCTTCAAGCTGTTGAAATCGCAGATTCAGGCCGCGCTGAAGCTGGCGGACGGACGGGCCTTTAGAACCGGGGATAAGCACCTTCAGGTCCGAGGAAACGGCAATAGACATGGGAAGAGGGCCTTGTGAAATTGCGAGGCAAACAGTTTGCGATTTTGACAGCATCAAAAGCAGGTACCGATACTTTCTACCGCCCTTGCTTGATCTATCAGGGGCCGAAGCAGAATTTACGCAAATTTTGACTGGCAAATTTGGTCAAAGAGCGCTGAATCCACAGCTTCAGCAGCTGGTAAACTGGTTTCCAAGACAGATCTCAGCAGACAGCTTTGCTGCGCTAAACATCTGTACCGCTACCGGCGCTGTTACCGACAAAACCCGCTTTCATGCTTGTAAGACAGCTCAACGACTGTGAAGAATTTGTAGCTGGAGACAGTACTCTGCTGCGAGAGCTGCTTCATCCGGACAAGCAGCCGCTAGATCTGCGCTATAGCCTTGCCCATGCCCAGCTACCGGTCGGCCAAACTTCCGACCCGCATTCCCTGACAACCTCTGAGGTGTACTACATCTTAGCGGGCAATGGCGAAATGCACATAGATGGTGAGTCGCAGCGCGTTGGCCCTGGAGACACGATATACATTCCTCCTAACGCCAGGCAATACATCCATAGCTGCGGAGAAGAACCGCTGGTTTTTCTAGCCATTGTAGACCCAGCCTGGCAGGCGGAAGATGAGACTGTTTACGAACCAGACTGATACCAACATGGGTACGATTGCACCATTAGAGTGGCTGCCAGCAGAGGGCGTTTTGAGCATGGTTAGCTACCGCAGCATTTTGAGTATTGCCAGTGCAGGCAGCATTCTGAGCATTGCCAGTGCAGGCAGCATTTTAAGCATCGGCAGTGCGGGCGGTATTTTGAGCTTTATGAGTGTGGGTAGCCTGCTGTCTGCGCTGAGTATCGGCAGTCGACT
This sequence comes from Phormidesmis sp., assembly GCA_049646425.1. Classification (GTDB taxonomy): domain Bacteria; phylum Cyanobacteriota; class Cyanobacteriia; order Phormidesmidales; family Phormidesmidaceae; genus Phormidesmis. Next base: position 21,217 of record JBARVU010000440.1, read on the forward strand.
CAGCTTCTTGCAATACCGGGCGACCCGGAATGATCCTTACGGATGAAGGTACAGTTGGGGAAGCTGACCACTCTTGAGGGAGCATAAGAAAGGCAATGCTAGGTTTTGGCTAGCATCTTTATAAGACCTATGAAAATCGCCAGTCAGCTCAGGTTTTGCGCGTACTTTGCCCTGCTGGCAGGGCTGCTGACAGTGGGTAAGCCTGCCTCTAGCGTCACAGCTCCAGAGGTCACAGCTCCAAAGGTCGCTAGCCGGGTGGTAAAGCGTGCAGTCACTGTGCCCACCGTTCGCCCTAAAACCGAAGCAGAACAGGGTACCTATCTCGAATCCGATATCGACTGCGATGGCGACGGCATTCGCAACGATGCCAGCATAGACTTTGACGGCGATGGCGTTGCCGATAGCTGTGTGGCCAGTCCCGCAGACATTCCCGAACCGCCTTTTGAGCAAACCGATATTCCGACAGCCGCTGCCTTTTACGCGCTGCTGCCGGATGTGGGTTCGAGTACTCGCTATACGTGCGGCGATCGCCCCTACGAAGTGACGCTCAGCCGACCCACTGCAGATCGTCTCCTGTTCAGCGCCGACGGCCTGACCCTGTCGAGCGATATTGTTTACGACGATATCGACCCCAACTTAAACCAGCCGCTGGTCGTCCGAGATCCGGCCCAGGGCCTGCGCTACAGCTTTGATCAGGCGACTGGCGACGAATTCTACGAATATGTATTGACAAACTATGGCGGCGACATCGGGTTCTATGTTTATCAAACTGGTGAGCAAGTTGTCGCTGACCCCTGCTCATTGAGCAAAGTACAATAAAGAATGTTGACCAAGCAGTGCTTCGGTCAGAGAGACAACAAGAATCGAGAATTAAACAGGGTTCCTTGCTACCAAAACTCTTGGGGGCACGTTCTCTGAGAAACTGGTAAATATCTCTAGGATCATTTTTAGAGTTCACGAAGAACTGTAAGTATTGTTGAACGATGAAGCGGTGCGCTATGACAAGCTGGACATTTGATAAGGAGGCAGGTTCTAGTTATCTAACCTTCCGTTTTTCCCAGATAGCCCCACAAAAGCAGCCTATTTTCATTGGGTTTGTTGTGTTACCAACCACAGCACCAGCGGCAGACTAGCTAGGCTCATCACCGTCGAAAGCACAATTGTTTTGGCGACTCGCACCGTGTCTCCCCCAAATTCTGTTACCCAAATTAAAGTATTCACCGCTACCGGCATCGCTGACTGCATCACCAGCACAGCTAGATCAAGTCCCTGCAATCCCAACAGTCGACCAATTCCGTAGGCACTCACAGGGGATACCAGTAGCCTCAGGCAGGCTGCAAATAGCTCATAGAGGCCAAAGTTCAGGTGAGTGCGCGATAGCTGAATGCCTAAGGTCAGCAGCGCCATTGGGATCGCGGCGCCACTGAGCAGTTCTAGCGACCGATCTATCGGTACCGGCACCTGCCAAGCCAAGCCCTGCAGCGCAATACCCGCTAGTGTTGCCCAGAATACCGGCAGATTGAAAGTGACTTTCAGTCCGGCGCGCACGCCTTCTCCCTTTAGGAAAATCGGCCCAATGCTCGCGATGAAGATGGCCGAGGCAATCAGATAAACGACAGCTCGCTCCAGTGCCGCTTCGCCTAAGGCAAACAGTACAAAGGGCAAGCCAATATTTCCTGAATTGGCCAGTAGGGTGGTAGCAACCAAGCTTTTGCGACGCTCAGGCGGCAGCTTAAAGGCGTAGCCAAGTGTTCTAGACAACACATACAGCACGCCGCAGTTGAGCAAGAATCCAACCACAATACCGACTGTACTGCTGAGCGCAAGGGTAGACCCATAAACCCCAGTCAGCACTAGCGCAGGCAGCAGTGCATAAATCGTCAGCCGAGACAGTGTTTTCAGATCGAGCGGAAACGTTCGGCCCACCCATACCCCACATAGCACCACAAAGGCGATGGGCAACACTGCCGATATCAATACACCCATATGTTTCTATATTTTCCAAAAGCGGGTTAGTTCAGCTGCTGCCCTTAAAATAAGGTAGCCGAGACCCCTCGTAAAACCATGACTTCTAGCTCCGGTCCGTCTGATCAAACTTCTGGTTCCTCTGCTGAGCAGATTCAGCAAATGCTGAGTTCAGAGAGTTCTGGCGATCGCATCAAGGCCATCAATCAGCTCCGCGATATCGATCCTGCCACTGCCTTTGCCCTGATTCAACCGCTCTGCGACGACCCCAACACGCGCGTGCGCTATGCCGCTGTCAGCCAGATCTCGACCCTGGGTGAGCAGGATAAATCTAAAGCGTTTGAAGTGCTGACGGCCTCACTGGGCGATCCGGAGCCGGATGTTCAGGCCGCCGCCGCCGATTCTTTAGGCGCGCTCAGGCTGACCGACTCCCTAGACGATCTCAAAGAGCTGTATGAGACAACGACCGAATGGCTCGTGCAAATGAGCATCGTTGCCTGCCTGGGAGAAATGGGCGATCACCGGGCCTTCGAGCTGCTGGAATCGGCGCTAACCTCCGAAAATTCGCTAGTCTCCGTCGCTGCGATTGGCGCTTTGGGTGAACTCAAAGACGACCGCGCTCTGCCGCTGCTGCTGCCCTACGCCAGCAGTGAAGACTGGCAGATCCGTCATCGAGTTGCTCAGGCACTGGGTCATTTCAGCGATCGCGCCGAAGCTGCCCAGGCACTACAAGCGCTGGCTCAAGACAAGTCGGCACTGGTCGCTGAAACTGCCCGGAGTCATCAGCCTGCCTCCTAACCCTCACAGACAAGCTGGCAGTTTCTAGCGTGAGCAGTTGAATCATCACGCTGGACGGATGGATGGGAAATTACTTTCTTCTCGTTACAATTCTTAATAGGTGTGACTGCCTGACGAGATGGCTAGTAGATATATCGAAAAGGAATTTGAATAGCCGCTTTTTGCAACTGTAGTTTTACGCAATTTTTCAAAAATTCTTTCAGCTGTCTAAATGTTTGCCGCAATAGTTATCGTAATCACCCTGTATTCAATCAAACAAATAGCTACCTAAGTACAAACTAACTCCCAGCTAAAACATTCTCTTTCAGACTTAAAAGCAGTCGTAACATTCAATCTAGGTCGGCACCTGTATCTGTACTATAGAAGTTTCTAATTCTCGCAACAGTTTTTCACGACTGTCTTTGAGAACCGACACTTAGATGCCGTGAGTCATCAGCTTGTAAATATGTTTTACAAGCTGATAATGCTCTTTTTGACGACCTGAATCTCTCTATTCACAAGCGGTGCAAGTTCTAATAGGAGTCTTGTGAATAGGATTCTGTACGGGATTCCAAACCAAATGCAGCGTCTGCAACAACGACCGTTCTCATGAGTCCTTCAGCTAACCTTCAAATATCACACTCGCCTAGCGGACATTACGGAGGATCAAGATTTTTTATACAATTTTTATCTGCTTGAATATTCTGATAGACTAAAGATATATAAAAGCAGATCAATCTCCAAGCCCTCAATAAATTTGTACTGTTTAATCCAGTTTTTCAACCGTCGTACTCCTCGGATGATGGGCTCTTCCTGAGCGATCGCCCAGTGAGCAAACTAGCAGTGAGCAGACTAGCTAGCCAGAAGCGATTTCGCTGAGTACGCGTTTGACAGGAGAGTCGCTTGAGTCGTTTACGGTGCACCAGGAAGTTGTCTATGGGATCGCCATCGGTAAAGAAATGGGAAAGCCTCAGCTTTACATCCACTTTGTATCTTTGTCCTATTCTGGATGCGCTTTTAGAGCCCACCCCTAACCTGCTGCACGATGAGCTGAGGCTTGGCCTGCAGGAAGCACTGGTTAACGCGGCCAAGCACGGTAATCGCCTCGATCCCCAGAAGATCGTCTCGGTTCGTCATGCCAAGGCAAATGGCTATTACTGGTGGATCGTGGCCGATCAAGGAGAAGGATTTCAGGGAGAAGAGCTGGCTCAATCGGTCAGCTGTCCTACCGCCGATAGCCCTTTTGTCAGCGAATGCGGTCGGGGTCTATATATTCTTCATCAGGTTTTCGATCAGGTTTGCTGGAGCGATGATGGGAGAGAGGTTTACCTGGCAAAACAGCTAAGCCCTTCATTGATCGCCAACCTCATCAGCCCCGTTTTTGTCTTGAAGGCCGTTGAGAGCTGGTGGCGCAGACGATCAATGACCTCTATTCACAGCGCCTAATCTCCCTCTCTCCCCCTCCCCCCATTAGCTGACCCCAAAGCAATATCCCCAGAACCCTCACTTTTCCCCTACTCGACGCTTCTCACCATGAGTCGGGCAGGGCGGAGCCTTGAGGGTTCGATCCAGCCAGCCAACCGCTTGGGACAGTCTAGGCAGCGCCTCTTCCGGTCTATCTTTGAGCAGGTATACTAGGGCGGCAGCGGCCTGTTCGCGGGCACGGACAGTACGGTTGGCGCTCAGTCGGTGCCAGTCTTGGGAGGGGATTGCCAGCTGCTCGGCCAATGCCTGAGCCAGTACTTCGGGGCTAAAAGACTTCAGCACTGAGCGCTCAGCGGCGACACTGGGATCAAGGGTAGACGTGGGTTGGCGAGCAGGCGCAGATGAAGGATTTGCCAAGGCGGTAATCTCCCGATACAGTAATGGCCATTTATACTTTACTGCTTATGCAATTATTTCGGAGACCGGCCAAGCGCGAGCCGCACCTACCTAGCGACGAAGAACTGACGAGTTTCGAGAGAACGCTCAAGGAAACGGCAGATGAGTTTTTATTGCTACGCGATCGCTTCTTCGCCATTCGCCGCGCTAAAGCCAAATACAAGCAAGCCATCTCCCGAGATCTCAGCGCCTTACCCACCGAAGAACTCGCTCAGATGCAAGATCACATTGAAGCCTTGAAGCTGACCCTGGAAAGCCACCTGCTGAGCTGGCGTGAACGGCAAGAACCCTTCTGGCAGATTGTCCGCTTTGTCGGGCTTGGGCTGGTTTTGGGTTGGATTCTGCGGGGTTGGGTTAGCTAAGGTCGTGCCAGCCTCCCCCCTCTTCCGATACCCCAAAGCCTTGGACTTGCGCTGCACTAGCTGTCAAGCAATATCCCAGACAATATCCCAGGGCTAATATTCCACAATGGCGGCAAGATAGAAATAGAGCGATCAGCCTCAGACCCAGCACTCAGACCTGATATGACAACTTCACAGCGTATTAAGCACATTCTCGAAACCGGTCAGCCCGGTGAACAACTCACCATTCAAGGCTGGGTGAGGACAAAGCGCGCCGCCAAAAAGTTTACCTTTATCGAAGTCAACGACGGCTCTTCGATGAGCGGCATTCAGGTGATTGCACCGGAAGATATTCCTGACTATGCCGCTAGTATGGAGCGCGTTAGCACAGGCGCCTCGATAGAAGTGAGCGGGACGTTGGCCGACTCTCCTGGCAAAGGTCAGCGGGTAGAGCTGCAGGCCAGCCATATCGAAGTGTTTGGCGAATCAGACGGCGAGACCTATCCCTTGCAGAAAAAGCGCCATTCTTTTGAGTTTTTGCGCGGCATCGGTCATTTGCGCAGCCGCACGAACACTTTGGGGGCTGTCTTTCGAGTGCGCAACGCCTGCGCCACCGCTATTCATCAGTTTTTTCAGGAGCGGGACTTTTTATGGATGCACACGCCCATTCTCACCGCTAGCGACTGTGAAGGGGCAGGAGAAATGTTTACCGTGACTCGCTTCAACCTCGACGACATTCCGACTGACAAAGGCGGCAAGGCTGACTACAGCCAGGATTTCTTTGGCAAACCGGCCTATCTCACCGTCAGCGGTCAGCTCGAAGCCGAAATCATGGCGATGGCTTTTCGCAATGTCTATACCTTTGGCCCCACTTTCCGGGCCGAAAACTCAAATACGTCTCGCCACCTGGCTGAGTTTTGGATGGTAGAGCCCGAAATGGCCTTCTGTAACCTGGCAGGCAATATGGATCTGGCTGAGGCTTTTCTCAAACATATTTTTGTCTATGTCCTAGAAAACTGTGCCGATGACATGGCGTTCTTCAATCAGCGAATTAATCAAACCGTGCTCGAAACCGCTGAGAACATCATTAATAGTGAATTTGCTCGAATTACCTATACAGAAGCCATTTCCCTATTAGAAACTGCGATTGCCAAAGGCAAAGCGTTTGAATACCCTGTCTCCTGGGGCATCGACCTACAGTCTGAGCATGAGCGCTACCTGGCTGAAGAACACTTCAAAAAGCCTGTCATCGTCACTGACTACCCCACTGGGATAAAAGCCTTTTACATGCGTCTGAATGACGGCGGCGAAACCGTGGCGGCGATGGACGTCCTCGCGCCTGGCATTGGTGAAATCATTGGCGGCGCGCAGCGAGAGGAACGCCTCGACGTGCTGGAGCGACGCATCGTCGAAGCCGGACTCCCCATAGAAGACTACTGGTGGTATCTGGACTTACGGCGCTATGGCACCGTTCCCCATGCGGGGTTTGGCTTAGGCTTTGAGCGGCTGGTACAGTTCATCACCGGCATGACCAATATCCGCGATGTCATCCCATTCCCACGTACGCCGGACAATTTGGACTTTTAGGCTGGAGAGTGGGGAATGAAACCAACGGCGTAACAGGAAATACACAAACCCAACCCATTGGGGTCAATAGCCCTTATTCTTAATCGCATTGGCTGCTTTTTCCCTGGCGATCGCTCCCTCATGGCCCCCAAAATTCTTGTAGTCTTCAACGGCAAAGGCGGCGTTGGTAAAACGACGACAGCCGTCAACTTAGCCGCCATTTTTGCCGAAACGCAATCTGTATTATTGGTAGATGCTGACACTCAGGGGTCAGCGAGCTGGTGGGCCGACCGCTCAGAGCGTTCCATCGGCTTCGATGTCAGTCAGGAAGCCAATCCGTCATTGCTTGGTAAACTAAAGAAGATAGAGGGCTATGACCTGATCGTGGTCGATACTCCGCCCGCTCTAAGCTCACAAGCCCTGGCCGCCGTGATTCCCCTTGCCGACTATCTACTCCTGCCAACCCCCCCTGCCCCGATGGACATTGCCGCGCTGGTACAAACGGTTAGAAAAGCCATCGTCCCCTCAGGTATCCTGCATCGGGTGCTCCTTACCAAAGTAGACTCGCGCAGCTTAGGAGAAGCTAAAGAAGCTCAAAGTATGCTGATGGCGCTGGATATTCCTGCCTGCTGCGCCTTTGTAAGAACCTACAAGGCCCACGAGCGAGCTGCCCTAGAAGGCGTGGCCATCACTCAGTGGAAAGGGAGAAACGCTGCCGAAGCCAGAGCTGACTACACCCAAGTTGCCAAAGAAATTCAAACAGATTGGAAAAACTTATGACTAAAAAGCGCATCGCTGACCTGCTTAAAGAAGAAATCGCAAGACCCACCGAGAGGACTGGCGACGACGACCCAGCTAGCCAGGAGCAGGACAGCGAGACCAAGACCCGTAAGTCAGCCGAGGCGAAGCCTAAAGCCACAAAGTCTGCGGCAAAAACCAGTACCGCGAAAACGACCGCTGTGAAAGCTAAGCCTGCCGAGGCCAAGACCACCGCCACCAAAACCGCCACCAAAACTGCCACTAAAGCTGCCTCAACGTCTCCAGCCGCCGCTGAGGCCGATGCGCTGACTCGGAAGATTGCCGAACTAGAAACCGCACTGAAGAAAAGCGCCGATCACGTCGATGCCTTACAAGCAGATGTAGACACTCACCAGAACCGCATTTTCGAACTGAAGGATGCGCTTCAATCCGCTGAAAGTGCGAGTACAGAAAAGGAGGCCCAGCTAGAAAAACTTACTGCCGAACTGGCAGACGCTAAGCAGGTCATCGTCAAGCTCACTGAGGCCCATGAGTCAGCGCCTGAGCCTACCCCTGAACCGGCCCCCGAGAAAGAAGAGCCCCAAGCCGCTCAGCGCCAGTCGCTCAAACTCCAGCAGCGATCGCCTTACTCCAGCTACAAATCTATCCCTGAATACGCTATTCAGCGGGGTACCCCTACCGGCGGGCAAAACAACAGCATGATGAACGATGACGACCTCGGTTGGGTTGACTAGCTCAGTCCAACTGCTGTTCCTGCTGTATCTTCAGATCATTGAAACTCTCATGACTTTACGTAAAAAAGCAAAGCATCAGCGAATTGGGCTGCTATGGGTGATCGCCCTAGGGCTATTCAGCTGTAGCGACCGCTCGAACCCTGCCCAGGTTGAGCCGGTTCCTGCACCCCAGGCTGAGGTGCAGCCAGCTCCTGATGCGGCAGATGAAGCGGCTCGGCAGGCCGAGTGGGAGGTGCAAAGTCAGCTTGTTAAGGCCGTCGTAGACTCGATGAGTCGTGAGGAGCTGATTGGCTCTGCGGCCACGAAAGGGCCGTTAGATGCAGAAGTCGTGATGATGAAGTTTTCAGATTTTCAGTGTCCGTATTGCGCGATCGCCGCCGCCGACATGAAGACCTTTACTCAAACTCACGCGGACGATGTGCTCTACGTATATAAGCACTTTCCCCTAGTGAATATTCACCCAGAAGCGATGCCAGCAGCCAAAGCTGCCTGGGCGGCTGGACAGCAAGATCAGTTTTGGCTGTATCACGACGGCCTGTTTGCCTATCAGGATAAGCTTGGTGAAGAGTACTATGTAGAGCTTGCTGAGCAAATTGGGTTAGATGTAGAGAAGTTCAACCGTGATCGCAATAGTCCCCAAGCCCAAGCCGCCGTGGACGCCGACCTCGACCTGGCGCGAAAGCTAGAACTGCGAGGCACGCCCACCTATTTAATGAACAATTTGCTGCTCCCGGCTGGCCTTCCTTTAGAATTTTATGATGAAGCCGTTACCCGGCTAAAGGCGGAAGCAGCGGCACAGTAGCTCACTCAATGACGGCAGACCGATGGCATACGATTCTAAAACCTATGGCCAAAGTCCGTTTGGACTAAAACCAGACGATGCGAGCTCCAGCAGTGCTAAGCCGCCAGAGAGTCCGGTTGCCCCCGATAGTAGTCAGCCTGACGTCTTAGAAATTCAGCCCTTAGCAGATAAATTTCCAACGGTTCCAACGAAGCGTTCTCCAGAATCTGCTGCGGTCGCTCCAGCCATTCCTGTAGAGGCAGTCAGCACAACTGCGAGCAGTCCGGTCTCTACGAGCAGCCGTAAATCGCGATCGCCCAACCGCAAATCTACTGCTAAAACCGCCAACCGCAAGAGCAAAAAGCCTAGACAGACCAAATCCGCTAAAACCCAGACAGACACCCCAGAGCCGGTGATTGACTGGCGATTTACCGAAGAAGATCGCCGCGCCTACCTCTCACTGCTCTATAAGACGGGTATCTCTGGCCTGGTCTGGGCTGTGCTACGACTCTCTCGCTACGAGCTGTCTGACCGGGCGATCGCCATCATCAATACCTTAGTCGATCCGCTGATGATCGCGACCGTCACTTTTATCGCCGCCATCGCGCTGACCTTTTGGACGCGCCGCTTACTCAACGACCTGGCCCAGCACACTCAAAAGCTTCACGCCGACGCTGAAATGACTGACGATAAAAGCTTTCGTCCTACTCTAGAGATTGTTGGTGACGCGCTAGAGTACAATCCCAAATTTCGCAAAAATGTTGCCGCCCTCTCTAACACGGCCTCGATTGTCATTTGCGCTCTGGTGAGCTATCTGATCACGTTTGCCCTCTTTCCTACCGAGTAGCCCCCATGAACACGTCCCCTAGCCAGCCCAAAATTATCGTGCTAGATGATGACCCCACCGGATCGCAAACGGTTCATAGCTGCCTGCTGCTGCTGAAGTGGGATGTTGAAACGCTGACGTTAGGACTGGAAGATGACTCGCCAATTTTCTTTGTGCTGACTAATACGCGATCGCTCAACCCCGCCGCCGCCAAAGCCGTCACCACCGAAGTCTGCGAGAACCTGAAGGTTGCGCTTAAAAATACTCAGACTGAAAACTTTCTGCTGGTTAGCCGCTCTGACTCTACCCTGCGCGGTCACTATCCAGTGGAGACGGATGTGATCGCCGATCACCTCGGCCCCTTCGATGCGCACTTCCTCACGCCCGAATTCTTTGAAGGTGGTCGGGTCACGATTGATAGCACTCACTACATCCAAGCAGACGGCAAACGCACTGCGACTCACGACACCGAATTTGCCAAAGATTCTGTTTTTGGCTACAGTACCAGCTACCTGCCGGACTATGTAGAGGAAAAGACAAAAGGAGAGATTCCGGCTAGCCAGGTAGAGCGTTTTCTGCTTGAAGACATTCGTCAGGGCACATTAGATCGGCTGATGAAGCTGAAGAACAATCAATGTGTTGCGGTTGATGGCGAACAGCAAAGTGACCTAGATAAGTTTGCAGAAGACCTTACCGCCGCTGCCGCTCAAGGCAAAAAATTTCTATTTCGCAGTGCCGCTAGCCTACTCACCTCCCTAGCCAACCTGCCGCCCCAGCCTTATTCGCCTGAAGCGATGGATCTCACCACCCGCTCTTCTTTAGGTGCGGTAATTGTAGGATCTCACGTTAGAAAGACCACTCAGCAGCTGAAGCAACTGTTAGAAGCACCCGGCATTGTCGGCGTAGATATTGATGTCGCCCAGCTTAAAGACAGTCCCGATGATGCGCACGATACTCTGTTGCAGCAGGCACTGAGCAAGATAGAACAAATTCACGCTGAGGGTAAAACACCTGCCATCTATACCAGCCGGCAGGAACTTACCTTCTCCAACACCCAAACCCGTTTAGCCTTTGGGGAAGCCGTCTCCACGTTGTTGATGGATATCGTTAGAGGACTGCCTAAAGACATTGGGTTCCTGATCAGCAAAGGTGGCATCACTTCTAACGATACGCTGAGTAAGGGCCTGGCGCTCACCTCAGCTAGACTCCTGGGACAGGTTATCCCTGGCGTATCTGTTGTCACCACCGATTCTGATCATCCTCAGTTTGCCGATCTGCCAGTAGTGGTTTTTCCGGGCAATGTGGGCGGGGAAGACGCTTTGGCGATCGCCTACCAACGCCTCGCGACGCCAGACATACCCTGATGGCGTTGCTTTACTATCGAGGAATGGTAGAGAAAGGCAATAAGCCTAAAGTGGGCCGCAGCGCTCGTTTATTAGGGATTAGACTTGGCGTGGACATTGACGTTGCCCAGGTTCCGGAAGGGTGGTTAGACGAGCGAGGCTATTTGAGACCGGAAGCAGAACGTAACAGCTCAGGAGCTAAGGTAGAAATAGCCCTCAGAAACACGAAGGGAATGTCTACTTCCTTGTCTATCGAAGGCTTGCCGCCTTTCCGTAAGCCTGAAGCCTTTGGAGGTATAGGCAAAGTCCGCTGTGGCAAATTGAAGACAGCAGCGTTACTGGGGATGTGGAGGCAGTCCAAGACGCAACTGCTCACGTCAGTATTCGACCAAAAGCTACAATGCTTCTAAAGCGGTACGAAGCAGCACTGGAGAAAACTCAAGAAAATTGGAAAAAGGTGGACAGCAATGACATGGGCGTTTAGTTTATCAGTAGAATGTGGGCCAGAACAAATTGCCGCGCAGCAATTCACAAGATACTTCGAGAATACTACTTTGGCTTCATCAGGGGATGTTTCATTTCGATGGTTTACTACAATTTTTCAGGACATTGATGAGACTTGGTGGTGCAGAGTTTGCCCAGACGGCGTCAGCGAACTTGGTATTGAAGCACCAGACTCAGCCTACCTGATGACGGAGTTAGGCATTGCACTTTATCAGCGTCTACGATCTGCTCCTAGCTTTCGCTATGCGATAGTTGGATTAGAAGTGGATGAATTTAGAACATATAGCGAACTGACCTGTGAGGCTGCTCTCGATTTGCCAGGGTTAGTTTTATCTGATGCCATTTGTCAGTCAGTCGCATCTTCCTCGGCGCTAAGGCCCTTTAGCCCAGGATATTGCTGGCAACCTTATGCAGGCGAAATTTACAGACCGCTTGCAGTGTCCCCCGCCTTAAAAGAGCAAATGAATCGTCTGTTAGTCGCTTAAACAGTTCTAGATCGTGAACTATATAAGTAGGGCTGGCTGAAAAAGTCAGCGGTAACCGCAGGCGACGGCAAGACCTATGTAGTCGCTATCTGGCGGCAGGCGGTCACCTCCTCAGGCCCGACTCGCCTGCGTCTCCAGCTCGTCAATCAGATCCTGCAGCTGTCCGCTGTCTGCATGGTACTTTTCATTGCAGAAGTGACAGACCGCTTCAGCCCCATTGTCCACTGCGATCATGTCTTTGAGTTCATCGACACCGAGCAGCTTGAGGGCGCCGAGCATGCGATCGCGCGTGCACTTACAGCTAAACTGCACAATCTGCGAACCGGACAGCATTTCTAGCCCAACGTCGCCGACCAGCTCCTCAAAAATCTGCGGCAGCGATTTACCCGCTCTCAGCAAAGGCGTAAACCCACTCAGCGAACCCAACCGCTCTTCCAATAGAGAAATCAGCGCCTCATCTCGCGCCGCCTTGGGCAGCACTTGAAGCAGCAGCCCGCCTGCGACTTCCACGCCATCGGCGCCGACGAACACGCCAAGCACTAGCGCTGACGGCGTTTGCTCGGAGGTTGCCAGGTAGTGAGTCAGGTCGTCGCCAATTTCGCCAGAAACTAGCTCCACCGTGCTGGAGTAGGGATAGCCATAGCCGATATCGCGTACCACATAGAGGTAGCCCTCTTCGCCAATCGCCGCGCCGACATCCAGCTTGCCGTTCTCACTGGGCGGCAGCTCCACCTGCGGGTGTTCTACATAGCCGCGCACCGTCCCATCGAGCCCGGCATCCACCAGCAGCCCGCCCAAAGGCCCGTTCCCTTTGACCCGAATATTCACCCGCGACTGAGGCTGCTTCATACTCGACGCCAGCAGCAGCCCTGCCGTCATCGCCCGACCCAAAGCTGCCGTCGCTACATACGATAATTCGTGGCGCTGCCGAGCAACTTCTGTCAGGCGCGTCGTGGTCACCCCCACCACTCGAATACCGCCATTCGCCGCCGTTGCTCGAATTAACTGATCTGCCATGCCTACCTATCATTTTTTCTTTGTCTACTTTTTATTGTATCGCCGCATCAGAACTCAGTGCCGTAATTTTCGGAGCCCCGTTTTATAGGAAATCCTTCTGTTTCTCCAGTCTTGAGATTGTAGTAAATAGTTGTACGAAAGCTGTCTTCGCCAGTGCCACCACTCCATCCGGCAATCCTAACCACACCATCATCTATCTGTACGTCAAAGCTTTTGTGGTCACCCGATTTGCTGATCAGAAGTGGTCGCAGCCATGGACTTCCGTCTTTGCCTACGTAAATTTCTCTGCCCGATTGAACACCACCCGAGCAATCTTCAGGTCTTTGATATAGCGTTTTTCTGTATTGAGGAAGCTCCAGCTTTGTCCAATATCGGCCAGAAGCACAGGCAGTGAGTGAATGCCACAGGAGAAGAAAGATCATGACAATCATGACGATAGGCCCAATCACTAGAGTGGTTAGTGTGCCTATAAAAGACAACCAGAATATTAGCGCACCGCAACCTGGCTTCTGGGTGTGCCCATCACCTGCAGTCGTAAGCCAACCTACTGCACCACAAACAAGAAAACCCACGAACCAAAAGACAGCCATCCCAGTGTCGAACATGAATCGATCTAGCCACGGGACAAACACCCATACTGTGCAATATCCACCAAATAGAATGCTTACGAATACAAATATCAGAAAAATAACGAATCCGTAACCCTTGGATATGAATTTCATTTTCAAGTAAGAAAGTAAATATCGCTGCGGTTATCAGCTTTCGCTCCGTATTTTACCCACGTTGCAAGATGGGCTATGGCATCTGACCAATCCTATCGCGCTACGCTTTTTCTGAATTCCTCAAAAGTCTGCAAAAAAGCGCCCTCTGCAAAAAGCAGAAGGCGCTGAAGACAAAGAGAATAACGCAGCCAGTTGGAAACTAGGGAGCTAGCGCATAGCCTCGCAGCAAGCTGCCGACCGTCTTCGCAGTAATTTTCATCTGCGTCACGGGATTAGCCGGAACGACCGTTTTGTACAGGTAGCTGTCGAAGGTCAGCTTTTGCACATCGATGTCAGAGCACATTTCGACAAAGGCTTCGCGGGAAGCGTCGCTGCGGTAGAAGACGCGCTGCAAAATGTCGAGCACTTTGTAGGTGAGGCCGTATTCCTTATCCCACTGCTTGATGTACAGCTTCAGCTCATCTTCAGTGAGGGCGCGTTCGCCGCTGTTGGAATATTTCACAATGGTCTCGGCGCACATGCGAGCCGACTTGGCCGCAAAGTAAATGCCTTCACCCGATGACTTGGTCACCGTACCCGCCGCATCACCGACTAGAGCCACCCGGCCCACCACGCGGCGTGGTCTAGGATGCTCAGGAATCGGATGCGCTTCGACTTTGATAA
>JBARVU010000441.1:0-8399 GCA_049646425.1 Phormidesmis sp.
GCCGCATCTTTCCACAAAATAGACGCGCAGGCTTCCGGGCTAGCTACGTAGTAAACCGAATGCTCGAACATCAGCAGGCGATCGCCCACGCCAATCCCGAGCGCCCCACCCGAACCACCTTCGCCAATTACGGTACAAATAATCGGCACATCCAAGCTAAACATTTCTCGCAGGTTATAGGCGATCGCCTCTCCCTGACCCATCTCTTCCGCTTCAAACCCAGGCCAAGCTCCTGGCGTATCAATAAACGTCATAATCGGCATCCCAAACCGATTGGCGTGCTTCATCAGCCGCATGGCCTTGCGATAGCCACCCGGCACCGGCATGCCAAAGTTACGCGCAACGTTGTCTTTGGTGTCTCGCCCTTTTTGATGACCCAGCATCACCACGGGTCTACCTTCAAAGCGGGCAATGCCGCCTACTAAGGCAAGATCGTCTTTACCCGAGCGGCGATCACCATGCAGCTCTATCCACTCATCGCTGATAGCCTGAATGTAGTCCAGCGTGCTGGGCCGACGCGGATGGCGCGCTACCTGAATGCGCTGAGAGGGCGACAGGCTGGTAAAAATTTCCTGACGTAGCTGCTGGGCTCGCGACTCTAACTGATAGATCTGGTCAGAAACATCGACATCGTTGTCCTCAGCCAGTTCGCGAATCTGCGTAATTCGAGACTCTAGCTCAGCTAAGGGCTTCTCAAAGTCCAGCAGAATTGGCTTACGTTCAGTCGTCGCCATGAGAGGATACAAAGCTCAGTGAAGGGTAACTCATAGATTACCGCAATTGAGGGTCTCAGAGAATTGGTGTGGTTGCACACCCAAGCCAGCCTGCAAAAGATGTAGGGACTCTAGTCTTCAAGTGAGCAGCGGCCTAAACCCATGTCGCCTTGAAGCTTCACCAATCAGGTCCATCTTCTCCAACGTGATCTGATTGCGGCCCCACGAAAAATTGGTGTGCAGCTTCTCAAATTCCAGCAGCATCGATTCTGCAAAGCAGGCAAAGAGCTGACGGCCCGGCACGTCCATATTGACGATGTTCATAATGTGCCAGTCGATATCGAGCGAGTGCTCGACAATGCCGCCTTTGAGCACGTGAATGCCGGGACGATCAAAGGTGATATCAATGTTCTTAGGATAGCCACCGTCTACCATTAGACAAGGCTGTCTGAGCTGAGTAGCATCGACATCTAATCCCTTAGGTAAGCTGGCGACCCACACCACAACGTCGGCCTGAGGTAGCGCTTCATCCATCGGCATTACCCGGCCAAATTTGAGCTCCGCTTGCAAATCGTTCAGCCGCTCTTGATTACGCGCGACCAGCAGCAGCTCTTTCACCCCCGTACGCGCCGTTAGCCACCGGCACACCGCGCTGCCAATATCGCCTGTCGCCCCGCACACCGCCACAGTCGCCTGAGATAGGTCAATGCCATAGTCAGGTGCGGCTTCTTCTACCTGCTTGCAAATTACGTAGGCCGTGTGCGTGTTACCCGTAGTGAACTTCTTGAAGTCCAGATCTAGATTGCGCACGCGCTTGATTTGCTCAAGCTTGAAGTTTTCAAAAATGATGGACGAGAATCCACCCAGCGCAGTGATGTTGATGCCGTTCTTTTGAGCGTGGGCCATCGCGTTGAGAATTTTGCGAGTGGCCGCTTTAATTCGACGGTTGGCCAGCATTTCTGGTAAAAAGCAGGATTCGACATATTTCCCTTCAATCGTTTGGCCGGTGGCGCTGACCACTTTGAAGTGATCGACGATTTGCGGCGGCGCGCTGCACCAAAAATCTAAACCTTGATCTGCATACTCGGGATAGCCTAAGTCGTGAGCGACAGATTTGGCATGTTCTAAGCTTGTGAGGTGACCAATTAAACCAAACATTCGGGGTTACTAACGTCGTAATGCGTTAAAAGAAACGGGATGGAGAATTCATTCAAAAGTTGAGGGGCTGCTGACAGGCTATAGCGCAGCCGCTAGAGAGCCTCGCTACAGGAGCTCTATCGACCTGACACTTCATGCCTGACACTTTGTATACGTGCTGACGCTCACCTCTCCAAGGTCAGCGTTAGGAATGAGAAATCGAGAAAAATCGAAAGCGACCCCGCTATTAGTTGGGGGTCGCCAGATGAACCTATACAGAAGCCAGCCCTTGTGCCGATAGCTTCATCACTTCGCGAGGGCTAAAGCCAATGTTTGCCAATGCTTCGCCGTAGGTGATCATAAAGTCTTCGACAAGGGCATCCTTTTCCATGCCTAGCACTGCTGCATCGGCTTCGACTTCGTTAAGCATTTTCCACACTAGGGGCAGATTCGCCCGGTTAGCGGCTTCTAGCTCTACTCTGGCAGTCTCGAAGTTGGCCTTGAGCCACTCTTCCCCAAAGTTGAGGTGCAGATATTCGTCTTTGACGACGCCTTCGGTGATCTTGCGAGCAAAGTCGTCGGCGACGGGGATGTAGATGTTGTAAGCGGCGATCGCGAAGGTCTCAATAATCAAAGACTGGATCAGCAGGCAGGTGACGATATTACCTTCAGCCAAAGCCGTTTGAAAATTGTTGTGCAGCTGCGAGAAAAACTCTTTGGCAAACGGCATATCGGGCGTAACGCTCAGGTTTTTGCCGCAAGCTTGAAACCCCTTCATGTGGCGATTTTCCATGCGAGCCAGTTTCATTAGATCCTCGGCATGGTCGTTGAGGTGCTCGGCTAACTGGTTGTAGTTGCCGTTAGCTTCTAGCTCTCCTTCGATCACAATCGCATTGATACGGCTGTAGGCATCCTTGTAGGTTTCACTCTGGAAGTCCATCACTGGGTTGGCTTCAAGGGTTGGCATAGTTGTATTATCCTGAGTTACGGTAAATTGGCTTTGCTATTTGAGAACCCTGATGATGATCGATCCTGATAGTGGATTTTACTGATCGATCTTGATGGACTTAACAGTTCTTACCAATTTGTCTTTCCTTATAGCGTATCAGACTCGCTTTGAGAAAGTGAGCCTGAGCAATCGAATCAATTGGTGCGTGATCCATCGGTAAATCTTATTGACACTTATTTTGCGCCTGCCTGACATCCCCCCACAGACGTCTTAAAGACAGTGTGCCGGGTATAGATAATGGCCGTGTGACCCAGGTCATACGGCTTGTAAAGCGTCAGCGAAGGCGTTGTCAGTAGCAACAAAATTGTCTAGTTCGCCTGCTCTAGAATTTCATCGGGCAGTACCTGTAGCCGAATTCGCCTGGCATTTGCACTGCTGGCATCGCCTAACTGCACTTCGATCCGTTCACTGCATAGGGGGGAGAGGGCATTGAGCAGCGATCGCAAATGTGGCGTACTCTCACCGCTATCGACATATACCCGGTCGGAGAGCTTGTTGAGACGCTTCCAGGCAGTGTATAGCTTGACGGCGGCCTGCTCTAGCTGAGTCGCTTGATTGACCAGATCGGCGGCTGAGTTGAGGCAACCCACGCGCAGAGCTTCGTCCAGCGCTAGCTCCAGATTGACCTGCTCAGCATCCAGGCTTTGCACTTGGTTGGCCGCTTCAATATAGCGAGAGAGATATTTGGCCTCGGCGGTCACCTGCTTGAGCGTATCGACATCCGGATTTTCATCGACTTCGTTCCTCAGCGTCTGCTGGTGGGAAGGTGGCAGCTTTTCCATCTCTTTGACCAGTGGCGTCAGGTAGCGAGTCGGGATGGTGTTGTCGGCTGCTTTTTGCCGCACAGAAGGCGGAATCAGCTCAGAATTCATCGCCGTCCAGTCGTCAGATAGCGTCTTGACTTCCTTGCGAGTAATTTGCTCCCCTCGGCGAGCCGCTTCACTGACGATTTGCTGTACCTCTGGAGATGCCTGAGCAGTTTCTATAAAAGCTCGCTTACTGAAGCAGTTCACGTCTTTGGTTTCGAGCAATCCATCTTCGAGCATTTGGTCAGCGCTATTGGCTAAATCAATCAGCACATAAGCCTGACTTTTACTGACATCTCGATCTTTGAGCCAATTGAGAAAGCCTACGCCCTTGCTGCTGCCATTATCGCCATTGGTCGCTGCGTTAGTCCCGCTGCGCTTTTCGCGATCGCGCACCGTCCGCAGTATTCGCCCGCGCCAGATATCGGTTTGCAGATCGAAGCGATCGCACACCTGCCAGGCCACCTCCACCTGCTGCTGAAACTCATAGTCCGAGAGGTCACTATCCACCTCCGGCACTGCAACCTCAAACTCAACCGTTTGATCTGGCCCAGAAATATCCGCAGTAAACTGCATAGCTGTCATCTAAAACCCAGCGGCAAGGAGCCGACCCATTATGCCACAGCTCCTCCTGTCTCCTGTCTCCTGTCTCCTGTCTCCCTCACGACGCCTGCGCCAGCCCCACCAACTGAACCAACACCCACACCGACAGCGACGCCGCCGCTAAGATCAGCCCCAACAGAGCCACCACCAGCACGACCGCAAACAGCCGGTCAGTAGCCCGGCTCGGCTCCGGGTTAGCCATGTGTTTCTCCAGCAGCGCGACGTTCAGGCTATTTGCTTTCCAGGTAACGTCGAAGAAATCGCCGATTATCGGAATGGTGCCCGTCAGGGTATCGAGCAAAATATTGAATCCCATGCGCCCTAAGGTAGTTGCAGGCAGGCCCATCCTAGCCCCTTCAAAGACGATATAAACGCTCATTAGCCCGGTGATGACATCGCCGCCGCCCGGCAAAATGCCCAAGATGGGATCCAGGCCAATGCGAAAGTCAGTGCCGGGGAGGCCGATCGCATTGTCCAGCACGTGGCTGATTTGCCGCAGGCGTTTGAGTGAGGCCGAAGCCGGTACCGAAGGACGAGACATAAAGCGCCGCAGAAAAACAGAAATATACCCAAACATAGCAAGCTGCTGAGAGGCTTGAACTCAGCCTGATGAGAGGGAATCAGATAGGGGCTATGATCGCCCTGGCTAAGCGCAAAGATTTTAAAAGGAATTTTAATGGTGGCGGGCCGGTGTTTTGATAGGCTAGTGACCATTATTCTTGTGGCGATCGCCGCTAACGATCTTCAGAAATTAGACATATCACCATGGCAGCACCAACTACCCAAACTTGTCCGATTTGCAGTGTCCAGATTATTGCAGGGGCCGCAGGGGGCGATCGCGTCCTCTTTTCCTCTGGCCCTCAGGGCAATCGAGCCAAGCTCTGGGCTAGGGTCTGCCAGTTCACCAAGCAGCCCGGGTGCATCAACGAGCAAGGCAAAACCGAAACCATCACTGCCGATGACTACTACAAGCCCGATATGCCTAGCAGTGACGCCTGATCACAGGTAGGTCATAATAGCTGACAATTGATGCTGACCGTGCCGACCCGCGTCGAGGCTATCTATTCCCTGTCTCTTCTTAAGCTGCTGTCTTGTCTACTCTCCAACCCTATCTCCTTAACTTCTATGAAATTGACTCGATTTATATCGCTTTTGCTGCCAGCGACTTTACTTTCTACCGGGCTTACGACTGCCCTGAGCACCCACAAAGCTGCCGCTCAACTGTACAACCCCATTGCTCTGGGCTCTCAGGAAGTCAGCGACACCCTTTCTCCTGCCGATATTCCGACCGGCTTCGGGGGCTTTGCCAAGGACTACGTGGTCACGCTAGAGGCGGGTGATCAAATTACAATCGACGCTATCTCCAGTGAGTTCGATACGCTGGTGACGCTGATGGATGCCACAGGCGCAACCGTCAGCGAAAACGACGACGGCCCCGATGGCAGCACGAACTCTCTGCTATTTGCCCGGATCAGCGAAGGCGGCAAATACACGATCCGCATTCGCTCTTACGCGGGTGAAGGCGCTGGCCCTTTTACGGTTAAGCTAGCTCGTCTACGTGAGATCTGAGCCGCTGCTCCGCATACGCGAGGCCAGAGTCAGTCGGGAACGCCTTTTGCCTGATTGATTCTGGCAAAAAAAAATCTTGCTACGGTTACCCTATTTTGTTACCTTGGTTAAGCGCAAACGCAGCCCAAGCCGGGATAGCTCAGCTGGTAGAGCAGTGGACTGAAAATCCTCGTGTCGGCGGTTCAAGTCCGCCTCCTGGCATCGCAGCTTTGAAAGAAACCCTGAACCAAATTGGTTTGGGGCTTTGTTTTGTCCTTCCTCTCGTCTACAAATACGCCTGTAAGCAAACTGTAGAGCAGTCTTGCAAATGTTGTTGTAAACCTACACATTACAAAACGGTCATCCGAACTGTTGCAAAACTGAGATAAATGGCGGTGATGATGGAGTCTGAGTTTCAGTTCCTGAAACCTAACGACTTTTGGCCTGATCTGTTGCCACACTGGCAATATTGAATTGCGGCTCATCATTACAAAGGAAATATCATGAAGCGTCTCTGGCTTTCACTCTTCATCGGCTCAGTAATGGCGGTTTCTGCGCTTACCGGTTGCGCTTCAGTCCCTTCTTCTCAGGAAATGGCCGAGATGGAGACGCCAGTCGCTGAAACAGGTACCGATCAAGCACAGGGCGAGGTGCAGCCGGGAGAGCCACCTGTGAACAACAGTCCTGCGCAACGCCCTCAGCTGATTAAGCGGGCTCATCTCTCTCTTCGGGTCGAGTCTGTCGACGCAGGCTTTGAGCGGGTAAGAGAGATTGTCAATGCTCAACAGGGAGACTTGTTGTCTTTGAACGATTCAGGTGAGCGTCAGCGGAGTATCACCGCCGAACTGCGCGTTCCTGCCGAAAAGCTTGACGCTACCCTGGACGCGCTTACCGAAGTCGGCACTGTTTTGAACCGCTCTATCACGACTGAAGATGTCTCTAGCCAGCTGGTCGATTTGCAGGCACGGCTGAGCAACGCGCGTAAGTCGGAAGCAGCGCTCCAGCAGCTGATGGAACGCTCCGGCGATATTTCTGATGTGCTAGAAGTCTCACGTGAGCTGAGCAATGTGAGGCAAAGCATTGAGCAAATGGCCGCTGCGCAAAAGAACTTGCAGGCTCAGGTGAGCTATTCCACGATTGGCGTGAGCTTGCAGAGTGTGATCGCCTCATCTCCCAATCAGCCTGCCGCTGCCCATCAGCTGACCAACGCCTGGAAGCAGGCCACTCACTCTGTCGGCGCCTTTACGACAGACCTACTGCAGATTGGTCTATGGCTGCTAGCCTACAGTCCCTATCTCGTGATCCTGCTCGGTGGCGCTGTAGTCGCCCAAAAAGTCCGCCAGTCAGCGCGTAACAGCAGTCATTAGCTAGCTGGCAATTGCGATCGCTGGTGCTTCTACTAATAGGGCTTGAGCCTGTATTTTCTTTAAGACCGGGTCTACCAGGACACGCTGCCGATAGTGTTTGGGATTTAGGGCGATCGCCCGTCTCAAATGCTCCATCGCCGAATGCGGATCTTGCCGTAGGACATAGCAGCGAGCCTGCCGGTAAAAGGCAAAAGACTGATCGGGCTCAATTGCCAGTGACTTGTTGTAAGCCTCAATCGCCAGTGCAAAGTTGCCTAGTTTCTCCAGTGACCAGCCCAAGCACAGCCAGCCCTTATAGTCATATGCCTGGCACCGCAAAGCCGCTCGAAAGCTCTCGTACCCGTCCTCATAGCGCTGTAGCTTCATCAGCGTCAGCCCGCGATGATACCATGCACCCTTCATTTCAGGTGCGAGGTCGATGGCCCGGTCAAAGCAGCTTAAGGCCAATGGGTATTGGCCTAACCGACTGAGCACAAAGCCCTTATAAACCCAGACTGAAGCCTCTTGCGAAAATATCTTCAGCACCTGGTCGAACTGCTCCAGCGCTGCTTCGTCTTTTTGCTGGTACATCAATACCCGGCCTAGACAAATCCGCGCCTTTGCGAAACGAGGATCGAGACTAATGGAGCGGTTGAAGCTAGCTACTGCCTCATCTAAACGGTGCAAGTGAGCCAGCACCCGGCCTCGATCATGCCAAAGCTTACAATTATCAGCTTGAGTCACCAAAGCTCGGTCGTAGGTCACCAATGCCTTTTGGTACTTTAAAGGACTGTACCCGCTCTTACTCTCAACGTGCATAGGCTTTTCACGTGGCTGAAGGAAACGACCAGTGCTTATCTGTAACCATCAGCAATTTTACTATAGGGTTCTAGCCAACATAAGTGAAGTGTTTGCTATGAACATCCGTAGAAAGGTCAAGTTATGATGAAAGATTGAGACGCCCGCTTTTGAACAATACCGCTCAGATGCCACAAAGCACCCTAGACTCAGCGGGGAATAGGGAATTGCAGGCTTTGAGCTAAGAAAAAATCTGCCTGAGCAGACCGCCTTTGCCTGCCTTTCCCGCCACTAGCTGATGAAGTAGTTCATATTGCCAGCAGTAGAGAAAGCTTTCTACGTGAGCGGCAATGTCACGAAGCTTGCTGATTTGGTCAATGCTAGAAGCGGCCTGACGCCCTTTTGTCTGAAAGCAGGCGGCCATCGGGTGATCCCACTG
>JBARVU010000442.1:0-2039 GCA_049646425.1 Phormidesmis sp.
GCAGACTCTACCATCTGCTCTAAGCTGCGGATGCGCTTGTCTTTTTCCGCCATGCCGGACAGCAATGCCTGAATGTCGCTGTAGGGCAAAGCGGAGATCTGCCGGTATCTTTCAAAGTATTCAGAACTGAGCTGTGACTGATTGGCGTCGTCGGCCACGACCGCCTGCAATCTCACTTTCTCCTCCCCCCGACCCTCTAGGGCCACGACTTCTAGGCCAGCTTCAGGATATTGCTCAGCGAGTTGCTTCAAAGCGACCGCAGCAGCGCCAGGGTCAATGCCCTGATAATGGTAGAAATCCAATGTTTTGAACGTGCTCGCCATTTGTCTGGGATCCACATTTTGATGCCGATAGAGATCGAGCGTTTTGACGATGGGGGCAATGAAGTCTGAAAAATCTCCTGCTTTGAAGGTCTCGTTGCGGTTGTCGGGTTTACGCCAGGCATCCGGGTTGTCGGTTGTCGGCAATCGCATGTAGACATATTCACAGTCCACTTGGTTGAGGAGGGTGTCGGTGGCGATCGCCCAGTCCTGGATAAACGCCCCGGTCAGGCAAGCGCCGGTTAGGTTGGCCCCGTAGAGCTGTGTTTTGACCAGCTTAGCTCTTGAGAGATCGGCATGGTGTAAACTCGATTCGCTCAAATCTGCCCCGATCAAGCTGATCCCTGAAAGCTGTGCGTTCTGTAAGTTGATTCCTCTGAGGTTTGAGTAGTCGTGATTTTGGTCCTGGCCGTTTTGGGTTACCACCAAGCGCTGGATAGCAGTGCTTTCCAGGCAGGTGCCTTCTAAACGGGCACAGTGAAGCTGCCGGGCTCGAAACCAGTAGGTTCGGGTGAGCCTCGCTGCCCTGAAGTCTACGCTCTTGAGGGTGGCTTCAGTAAAGTCGGCGTCGGTCAAATTTGCGTGGCGAAATCGAGTCCCGCCAAACGAAGCGATCACTAAGCTGATCTTCTGGATCGCGATATAGCGATTGTCTTGTCGCACGATCGCCGCCCGACCGATATATAGGCTCAGTCCTAAAATGCCAAAAGCAACCACACCCGCCACCAGCAAAGCCAGACCCCTGAGAGAGGGCGGTACTCTCTCTAGATCGGCCCCCTCTAATGCGCCCGGAATTGCCGCCGCGATATAGACGAATCCAGTTGGGGCGATCGCCTTGGGGCCCCATAGTATCAGCCCCGCAGCAGTGACAATCTCGCCGACAAAGGCACCGGCGATCGCGGCGGCCAGGATCAAAAGTTGCAAGATAGTGCCTATCAGGGCTTCAGATTCAGCGCTGCCGACAACGGCTGCCGCCGCGATGGTGACAGCAATGACAAACGACAAGCCACCAAACGCGGTTCCTAAGCTTTGCCGAATTGCCAGCCAGCTGAACCCCCCCAGCACGATCAGGCTCAGGACGCCCGATATCACAAAGAAAATCGGCTGATCGTAGGCGGACGAAGGATCTTTTCCAAACAGCAGATGGCCAATGAGCCCGCCCGCATAGCCCGATATCAGCCCTGACAGCAGCATCAAGCCCAGCAAAGCGACCCAGATCAGCCCAAAACTGTAGCGCTGCTGACCAGATCGGGCTGTGGTGAAATCTGCCCCGGTCAGATTAGCATGGGAAAAATCGGCCCCACGAATATCGGCCCCCCTAAAATTCGCGCCGGCTAAGTCCTGCCCTCTAAAGGAGTGGCCGCTGAGCTTTTGATGGCTAAAATCTTGAAGTGAAACCATACCCTAGGGACTGATAAATACAGTAAAACAGGACAATTACCGGCAGCTAAAAAAGCCACAGAGTGCCTCAATCAGACCGCCACCGCCGGCTAAGAGGAACTGTTCTTCATAAGACATCAGACATTGCCCTGTGTAGATATCAAACTCCGCCTCAGTTATGCCGATACGGACAGGGCAAACAGCATTTTGAGGGCTGACGAGATCATTTTGTGCAAAAAAGCCAGTAACATCCTGCCCCATGAGTGCTAGTGCCGAAGCGGCGACTCGACGCTCATCCAAACTGTTGTTCTCATTTCGCACAATCGACTCTAGCGAGTG
>JBARVU010000443.1:0-5459 GCA_049646425.1 Phormidesmis sp.
GGATCGGGCTACTTCATCAATTCGCCCGAGCTCAGCACCGCAAAACTATCGTCACCGCTGCCACCTGCTTCGTTTAACCCGGCTCAAGAGGTGCTCATCCCTCGCCAAAGCACGCCCTCGTTCCATGCGCTCTACCACGCCACCCTGCAACCTCACAATCAGCCCGACTATATCAACTTCAGCCAAGGGTTTCCGCTGCCCACCGGCATTGACGACCTCCAGCGGATTGCGCGGCGGGCGATGAAAGAAGCGGCCACTTTCTTCCATCCGGGTCACCCACAAGGCGAGGTGGATCTGCGCAGTCAAATCGCCCAGCTTTTAATTCAGCAGGGGTTAGAGACTTCTCCTGAAAATCTGATTGTCACTAATGGGTCAATGCAGTCTCTTTCACTTCTGATAGAACATTTTATTTCAGCAGGCGACTGGGTGATTGTAGAAGCACCCACCTATCACGGTTTCCTTTCCATCCTCCAGCAGCGTAGCGCCAAGATCATCGGCATCCCCATGACCTCCCAGGGCATGAATCTAGCGCTGCTCGCCCAGTATTTAGAAAGCCATCGCCCCAAGCTGATTTACACCATTAGCACATTGCACAATCCCACTGGTATCACCACCTGTACGGCGCACCGCCGCAAGCTGCTGGCGCTCGCTGAACAATATGACTGTTTGGTGATCGAAGACAACGCCTATGAGCCGCTCAGCTTCGACATCACCCCGCCGCCAATCAAAGCCTTCGACACGACTGACCGGGTGATTTACGTGGGCACTTTTTCTAAAACGCTGATGCCCGGTCTGAGGGTGGGCTACATGGCGGTAACCGGCAAGGAAAACAGCGCCCTGACCGACCGCAAGCTGCTTCACGATTTTCGCACCTCGGCGGCGTCGCAGGCGATTGTTAAAGAATACCTGTCGTCAGGGCACTATCGCCGTCGGCTCAACCAAATGAGGGCATTGCATCGCGATCGCCGCGACTACACCGTGCAAGCCCTGATCCGTCATCTGCCTGCCAGCGTCACCTGGACAGTGCCCAACGGCGGCACCTTCCTATGGATTCAATTACCAGATACCGCCTCAGTCGCGGATGTCTGCGCTGCCGCCGCTGAGCAAAAAGTCCTCGTTGGCTCAGGCGCTGCCTTTTTCCCAACCGGTCAAGGCTACCCAGCCCTACGGCTAAACTTCTCCCTACCACCCGAACAAGCAGAGCGCGGTCTCCAGATTTTAGGCGATACTCTCAAAGCGATTGAGTAGCAACTTCTATAGCTACTGTCAAGCGTTATAACATGATGTTATAACTGAAGCTATGAGGTTAA
Organism: Phormidesmis sp.; assembly: GCA_049646425.1. GTDB lineage: Bacteria > Cyanobacteriota > Cyanobacteriia > Phormidesmidales > Phormidesmidaceae > Phormidesmis. The sequence continues at coordinate 1,311 of JBARVU010000443.1, forward strand.
ACGTCGTCACAAACAAGTAATGGTCAAAGGTTATGTCTGGGAAAAGCTATAAAGCCTCGTGGGCCAAGATTGGTAACTCATCGGGCTACCGACTAGCGAGTGAGTTTTTCAAGGAGAATCCGAACTTTGTCGGAGCAGAAGGGGTGGTACAGGTAATTGCCCCCGATACGGTTGTATTTTCTCTATCTCGGGGTGAGGAAGAAGAGAAAGCTGAAGCAGATCTGATGATGAGACTCTACCTTAATTTTTTGACAAAGCAGGCGCTCGCAAATCCGAACGAGTTAGAAGAATACACCGCTCAAATGTCACAAGAAGATGACGCGCTGATTGCAGACGTGATGCTAGATGCTGATTAACGGGTGGCGAATTTATTTTCTAAAGCGGCTATTTGGGCAGCAGCGGAGAGACTTGCGAGAAGAAGTTCAGCGCTTGAAGGCAAAGCTGCCTCGTGAAGACTACGTTCGTCACCCTACAGTAAAGCTGTACGCAGCTATTATGCGATCCATTCGGGAAAGTATTCCGGCAGATCCGCTAGCTTCTCGGTTTGCTTTAACTGGATCGCTAAAGCAGTATAGCAGGGTCAAAAAGATGGGCATCCCTAGTCGGTATCGCCTGTTCTTCAAGGTCTTTCAAATAGCTGAGCAAAAGTCTATTTTTATTTTATGGTTGGGCTATCCGTGTAAGGAAGGCGATAAGAAGGACTGCTATAGGGGTTTCAAAAAAATGGTAGAACGAGGTGATTTTCCACAATCCTTGAATGAATTGCTGCAAGAGAGCGAGAAAACCTTACAATCCTAGTGCGACTAGCAGAGATGCTGTCCATCACTCTGAAGTAGGATAGAAGCTACAATATCATAGACAACTTGTGCCAAAGGGTAAATAAACTATGGTAATGAGCGCCCGAGAACTGGCAGATTTGATGCCCAATGCCACTTACTTGGAGAGTGACGAGCCAGAAATGGAAAGTTCGCTGCACTATGCTCAGCTTGCGCTATTAGTAGCTTGCTTAGAGTGGCTGTGGCGCGGTCGCGATGACTTCTTTATCGGCGCTAACCTAACCGTTTACTTCAGCCGGGAGCAGCTCAAAACCAAAGATTTTAGAGGCCCTGACTTTTTTGTGGTCAAAGATACTGAAAGACGTGATCGCCGATCTTGGGTGACCTGGGAAGAAGGCGGCAAGTATCCCGATATGATTATCGAACTGCTTTCGGACTCAACCGCACGGGTAGACAGGAACTTTAAAAAAGATCTCTATCAAAACCGCTTTCGGACGCCTGAGTATTTTTGGTTCTCGCCAGAAACAATGGAATTTGAAGGGTACCAGTTGGTCAACCAGCGTTACGAGGTGATCGCCCCCAACGGAGCCGGTCAGCGCTACAGCCGAGTGTTGGGTCTGTTTCTAGGTGTACACCAGAGGCAGCTCAGGTATTTTCTTGAGAGTGGCGATCTAGTCCCGACTTTACCGGAGGCGACAGCGGCGGCGATCGCTCAAGCTCAAGCAGCTACTGACCAAGCCGAAGTGATGACCGTTCAAGCCGAAGCTGCCAGTGCCCAAGCTCAAGCAGCTGAAACGAAAGTTCAAGAAGCCGAAACGAAAGCTCAAGAAGCCGAAACGAAAGCAGCTAGACTTGCAGCACAGCTAAGAGAGTTGGGAATAGAACCCGAAGCCTAACTGTTGAGCTGAAAATTTAATCTGTGCACTTCAGAGGCTGTTCGTTAATAGTAGCCGCAGCCTCTTGTATACTGAGGTTGCCAGCGTTCACCCAGAGGTGCAGTTTGTTCTATGGAGTCTCACGAAAAGCGAGCCTTAATTGAATACTATCTCGATGCTTACAACAGCTTTGATGTCAAACGGATGATAGCGGCCTTTCATCCAGATATTGAGTTTAAGAACGTTTCTGGTGGAAAGGTGAGTGCGATCGCCTCTGGCATAGAACAGTTTCAGGTATTAGTAGAGCAAACCGAAAAGATGTTTTCGTCGCGTCAGCAGACCATCAAAACGTTTGAGGCAGCAGGCGATCAGGCATCAATAGACATAGACTACACTGCCGTCCTAGCGGTCGATCTGCCCAACGGTATGAAAGCAGGGGAGACTCTTCAGCTTACCGGTCATTCAGACTTCATATTCCAAGATCAAAAGATATACAGGTTGACTGACTACAGTGGATAGATGTTGTGCTTTCGTGCTCAGCGGCCTAGAGACAGCGGATCTATCCAGCCTGAGGCAGCGCTAGCGTGATACTGCTGCTAATTTTTGCAGTCGGTTTAGTGGCCGGATGTGTCGATGCGATCGCCGGTGGCGGCGGCCTAATTATGCTGCCCGGACTACTATTTACCGGACTGCCAGTAAGTAGTGCGATCGCTACGAACAAGCTCTGCGGCACCTTCGGCGCACTCACCAGCACCCTCAAGTTTGCCCAGTCGAAGCAAATTGACTGGCGTGCCTGCGGGCTGATGGGCCTGCCGGTTGTGCTAGGTGCCTATACGGGCAGCCGCAGCATTGATCGGCTACCTTCCGCCTGGGCCGAGCCGCTGGTCATTGCTTTGATGGTAGCCATTACGCTCTTTGTCGTTTTCAATCCCGGCTTTGGGATGGCTAAAATCGAGAGCCCACGGCTAGATCGCCCCTCCTCAAAGCCAAGCCCCAGACAAACCTTCGGAAGTATTCTCGCAGGCGGCATCATTGGCTTTCACGACGGCTTTTTCTGCCCAGGAACCGGCGTCTTCTTAGTGTTTATACTTCTCTCTCTTTGGCCTATCAACTTCTTACGAGCCACCGGCACCACCAAAATCCTTAATTTCTTGGCCAATATGACAGCGCTCATCACCTTTGTCGCAACCGGCAACATCGACTACTCAAAAGGTATCTGCGGGGCTTCGGGCGTCATTATTGGCTCTTTTGTAAGCGCTACTTTCGCTACCAAAAAGGGCGCAAGACTAATCAAACCTATCTTTCTCGCTGTCACCACCGCGCTTGTCGGCAAGCTCCTATTCGACTATGCGACAAGATAAATTAGTCCTTGTTCGTACCTACTCAGGCTGTAATGCTGGAACAACAAGGCTGTTCAAGAAAACTTTTTTGATGGACGGAAACCGGTAAATCATAAAAATCTATGTCACTTCAGAAGTGAAATCGCCTTTTGAAGAGTAGATTCGGAGTCTTAAAGACAAGCGTGTAGCTACGCGGCTCTTGCAGAGAAGTGACCGAGTTCGGTCAGGTGACTTCGGAGACTGCCGAAGCGTTGGTGATGGCGATTATGAGCTGCGAAACTTCAAGCAGCCGGTGTCAGCATCAGGTTTACGCTTTCTGAGCAGAGCGTTGCCTGGTTTGCGTCTTCATATTGTGACACTGCTAAATCACCTGCTCGCTTTCCTTATCAAACAGATGAAAGCGGGTGAGGTCGAACTGAAGTTCTAAAGCTTCGCCGGGGCTGATCTTGGCGCGGGGATCTACGCGGGCAATAAACTCGGTATTGTCAGGCAGCGTGAAGTAGACAATCTCTTCGTGGCCCATTAGCTCTACTACCGTAGCGGTTGCTTTTACGCCTACAGGCTCAATGCCGGGAGGGACATACTGAGGATGATAGATGCCTTCGGGGCGAATGCCAAAGACGACCGGGCGACCGATAAATTCACGGTAGCGCTGCTGTCGGTCGGTTGGAACCGGGACATTGAGTCCACCTGCTTTAATTACGGGGACACCATTTTGCTCGACGAGCTGCGCCTCAAAAAAGTTCATCGAGGGGCTGCCGAGAAAGCCCGCTACGAAGATATTATTGGGATGCTCGTAAACGTTTTGCGGCGTGTCGATCTGTTGCAGAATGCCTTTGTTCATGACGGCGATGCGGCTACCCATCGTCATCGCTTCGGCCTGGTCGTGGGTGACATAGACGAAGGTGGTGCCAACTTTCTTGTGGAGCTGGCTGAGTTCGGCGCGGGCCTGTACGCGCAGCTTGGCATCGAGGTTGGAGAGCGGTTCGTCCATCAGGAAGACGGCAGGCGATCGCACAATCGCCCGCCCCAACGCCACCCGCTGCCGCTGCCCGCCCGAAAGCTGCTTAGGCTTACGATCCAGTAGCTGCTCAATTCCGAGCTGCTTGGCCGCATCCTCGACGCGCTGTCTAATCTCTTTTTTGGGAACGCCTTTGA
>JBARVU010000444.1:0-4618 GCA_049646425.1 Phormidesmis sp.
GGGCTATGCTGTAGATGGCTTAAATGTCTCCAGAAAGCAACTTGTTAGCTGTCAATTCCAGCGATGGAAAAACACTAGAGACAATTCTCGTATCCCCTTGATAGACTGTTTCTCGATACACCTGATCTGTGAGGGTTAGCACCGTTATCTGCGCTCTATGAGGGTCGATAATCCAGTATTCAGGAATCTGCCATTCCTGATACTGCTGACGCTTCCAAACGTAATCCCGCAGATAGTTATCGCTAGACTCATTGCCCGGGCTCACCACTTCAGCGACAAACTCAGGCGCTGCCATCCCTAGCTTGACTGCCTGTCTAGCCGCTTGGCGGTGTTCAGGCCGCATCACTAATACATCGGGTTTACGATTTACTCGCTTATCGCCAACGGGATTGACCTGCAGCTCTTTGTTACCAGGCCGAATTAGCTTTAGAAAGGGAATGCCCCTCACTTGCAGCAGTGCCGCAATTAATACATTCGCTAACCAAAGGTTCTCTTCATCTTCACTGGACACCTCTATGAGTTTTCCCGTGCTGAGCAGGCGATAGTTATCTTCATGACGAAGCTGGTCGTCATCCAGATAGTCCTGATAGCTTTGGTAGCGGCGTAGGGTGTAGGTCATCAGCAGTGCCTCACAGGGTTGAGCAGCCAGATTATTACGCTTAAAAGCTGAAGTAGCTTCTAGCATAGCGTTTCCTAAAAGTGGCCGAGCGCCGTTGCAGCGTTAAACGCGACTATTCGGGCGATCACCCTGATTCCGCAGCCTGGTATCCCTCTCCATACCAGAAAACAGGATTTGTGACAGTCGACATCGGGCCAGTAAAGGGGCTTGTCCCTCCAAAAAAGGGGCATCGCCCCAAAGCTATTAAGATTCCTAAGGTAGATCTGGATACTTCCCTTGCGCCTCTCCTCTTCCACTTTACTCAAAGGCTTTGCGCTGGGTTTGGCGATCGCCCTCACCCTTTCTAGCGGACTCAGTCGCGCGGTGGACACGCTGCCCCTTACCCGTCTGTCCTGCGCAGAGGGTCAGCAGGCCGCTGCCCTGATCGGCCAAGATATCCGCTTGTTTGATTCGCCCTCAGAAGCAGGCGCTAATGAAGGGTTTACAGGCGATCGCTCGTCACTCCTGACAGCTATCGACAACAGCCTCGCCTATCTACGCACCCCAGGATCAGTCACCGCCTACCGCAACTACGCAGTCCCCGGTATCACCCACAGCCGGGTACAGCGCAGCCTAGTGCGCTTTCGCACCCTGGTACATCAGAGCGACTCTGCTCAGGCTCTCCAGCAAGCCGTCGCTGCCGAATTTGATCTGTATCAGGCAGTTGGGCAGGACGAAGCAGGCACTGTCGCGTTCACGGGCTACTTCGAGCCGACCTATGCCGCTAGCCGTACGCCCACTGCCGAATACCGCTACCCTATTTACCAAAGCCCGCCCGACCTAGATCGTTGGCCCGAGCCGCATCCTACCCGGCTAGCGCTAGAAGGCGCGGATGGTCTGCAAGCCGCCCAAGGACCGCTCAACGGACTGGAGCTAGCGTGGTTACCCGACCGACTAGAAGCCTTTTTGATCCAGGTGCAGGGCTCAGCGCGGCTTGAATTAGACAATGGCAGCACCCTGTCGGTGGGCTACGATGGCCGCACCAATTACCCCTACAGCAGCATCGGTCGCGCCCTGATTGACGACGACATTATCGCCGAAGACGCGCTATCTCTACCTGTGCTAATTGACTACTTTGAGCAAAACCCTGCCGCGCTAGATCGCTATCTGCCGCGCAACAATCGCTTTGTCTTTTTTCGAGAAACCAATGGCGCTGCCGCTACTGGGAGTCTGGGCTTTCCGGTGACAGCAGGTCGCTCCATCGCCACTGACAAATCCGTCATGCCGCCGGGCGCACTGGCTCTCATCACCCTACCGCTACCGCAAAAAAATGCAGCGGGCGCGTTAGTCAAAAGTCCTACCAGTCGCTTTGTCCTAGATCAGGACACTGGCGGGGCGATCAAAGGAGCCGGGCGCGTCGATCTTTTTGTGGGGACAGGCACAGATGCTGGCGAAGTCGCCGGGCTGATCAATGATTCCGGAAAGCTCTACTACCTTTTGTTGAAAGAATAGACGCCTGCTTTCTCCCGATCCCTACCTGGCATCACCGGAATACACACGTCGCCTACGTAGACACTGAGGGGCTTCATGTAATATTTATATCAGCTCCAATGAGATAGCTCACTTAGAGGAGAGTCATGCCGAAGCCCTGTGCTAAACCGCTAACGCCTAATCCTTTTGAAACCTACCGAGATCCCCTCACGGGCCAGTGGAAGGTTAAGTATCCGTCTAATGCTCAATCTACAGCCGTCTTATCTTCACCCCCTCAAGCAGACGAGGGCACCAAAAAGCGCTCGGCCAGCTGCAGACGCCGGGAGAAATCCTCTGCGACCAAAGAAGTTGCCTGAAGCAATATCTCCTGAAAAGATATCCAATAGACCTTAACCGACCGAGAGCAGTAGCCATACCCCAGCTAATGCGATCACTGCCCCGACAGTCGCTCGCCAGCTAATGCGATCGCCCAGCAGCGCCGCCATCGGCAGCACAAACAGCGGACTTGTCGCCAGCAGTGACTGCGCAATCCCGGTAGCCGTGTACTTGAGGGCAACTTGCTGTAGCCAAATCCCCAGGTAAGTGGCAAAGAAAGCGGCAACAGCGATCGCCACAAGCACTTTCGGTGTCTTCATGGCCATCAGACTATCTTGCCAGCGGGCCTGCCAGGTATCTTGCCCAACCGTCATCTGCCGCCGATAATTTCCCAGACGCTGAGGCCGTAGCCCAATCAAGCAGCCCATCACCACCAGCCCCGCCAAGAGCCTGAGTAAACTGCTCCACAGCGGATCGACCGAATTATCAACGAGGGCGGCCCGAGACAGCACGGCCCCTGACGCTTGGCAAAACGTGGCGAGCAGCGCGACTTTGATCCCATTGCCCCAGGTTGGCTTATCGGTTCCCGGCACCCGTTCGCTGATCACCCAGGCAATCCCTAACAACGTCAGGAGAATGCCCACCACTGCTAACAGCGATAGCTGCTCTGCAATAAATACCCAGGCGAGGACTGCGGCCATCGGCGGGGCGAGGGTTTCTAGCAGCAGCGCGCGGCGGGCTCCCAAGGCATTAATGGCTGAAAAGTAAGCCGTATCTCCCAGCCCAATGCCAATGCCACCACTCAGCAGCAAATAGACGGTAGAAGTAACTGGTAGAGCGGGGATGCTTCCTCCCCCCATCGCCGCCCCTTGGATTGCCAGCGTGATCAGAATAAAAACAGTGGCAAATATGCCTTTCACCACATTCAGTACGACCGGCGCTAGCTGCCGTCCCATCTTGCCAAACATGAGCGTTGCGGCTGCCCATAGGAAAGCTGCCGTTAGGGCGGCGATCTCGCCGATATAGCCACCGTCGTTCATTCTTGATAGATCCATTGCCGTCCTAGAATAGGGCTGTAAGCATCATCGCTGATCGGATTTAAGTATGTCGGTTAATACCCTTGCCGCTGCACCAGCCACTGAATCCCATAGCCTATCAGACGCTATAGATACGCTCCGAGCGATCAGGCGATCGCTGCTGCCGCGCTTAAAGACGCCGCTACACATTGGAAACGTCACGATCAATAGCCGAGTGTTGCAGTCTCCCCTCTCTGGCGTCACCGACAAAGTGTTCAGGCGGCTCGTCCGTCGCCACGCGCCCGAATCGATGCTGTACACCGAAATGGTCAGCGCCGCCGAGCTCAAGCATCTGCGCCAGTGCCCAGCGGTGATGGACATCGACCCCGATGAGCGCCCGGTGAGCATTCAGCTCTTTGACTGTCGGCCTGGTTTTTTAGCAGAAGCGGCTCGTAAGGCGGTCGATCAAGGCGCTGTCACCATTGATATCAACATGGGCTGCCCGGTGAATAAAATCACTAAAAACGGCGGCGGCTCTGCTCTCCTGCGCGACCCGGCAACCGCCATCAAAATCGTTGAAGCCGTCTGCTTAGCTGTAGACGTTCCCGTCACCGTCAAAACGCGCATCGGCTGGTCAGACGAGGCGATCAACGCTGTCGAATTTTCTCAGCAAATGGAAGCGGCGGGGGCGCAGATGATCACCCTGCATGGTCGTACCCGCGCTCAGGGCTACCAGGGAACTGCTCGCTGGGAGTGGATAGAGAAGGTCAAAGCCACGCTGACGATTCCTGTGATCGCCAACGGCGACATTTTTTCTGTAGACTCCGCCCTGCGATGCCTACACCAAACTCAAGCTGACGGCATCATGTGTTCAAGAGGGACATTGGGTTATCCGTACCTGGTTGGGGAAATCGATCACTTCTTGAAAACCGGCCAGCTCATGCCGCCGCCTGGCCCGGTAGCGCTGCTCCAGTGTGCCCGCGAACACCTGATCATGCTGTGGGACTACCGAGGAGTGCGGGGAATCCGGCAAGCACGCAAGCATATGGCCTGGTACGCCAAAGATTTTACAGGGGCGGCTGATTTGCGTGATCGCCTCTGTCGAATTGACTCTGTAGAGCAGGGCTGTCAGCTGATAGATAACGCTATCAGCCGACTTCAAGACCTGCCGAATTACGCGCCCCTCACAAACTCTCTA
>JBARVU010000445.1:0-12752 GCA_049646425.1 Phormidesmis sp.
TAGAAAAGCAACTGATGACTTTAAGCAGCAGATGCCGATTGTCTTTGATGACGACCTACCAAACTGGAACTATGTGGCTCGCCCGCAATCGCTTTAGAATTGGATCCTATTAAATCCTCGTTCCTAACCGCTAAAAACCAGTCTGGTCGTTTGTGCCACAGTGGATTGTCTTCGTCGTAATAGACGTTGAGGTCGGTGCCTGTGAAGTACTCGTTTGGAGGATAGTTCTGAAGCCTCAGCGTATTGCTGAGAAACTCAGGCTGCAAATCATGGTAGATATCGGGCAAACCCGGCTCCTCCGGAAACTCGCTCGGCAGGTCGTACATGGTCGGCAGGTCAGGTCGAAGCGGCTGGAAAGACGCTTTGGAATCTTGACTGGGTTTGGTAAAGGTCATGAGCATCGACCAAGGTGACGACTACTTATTGTGATACTGCTGATTCATTTTCTCTCTGTCCTACAAAGGCTTCTGCTTCTACTTCGATCAGCATGTCTGCATTGATCAACGCTTTGACTTCTACCATTGTTGTCACCGGTGGATGAGTCCCAAAGAATTCTTGATGGGCTTTGCCAAAAGCTGCCCACTGGCTAATATCGGTGACATACATGCGAGTGCGAACGACCTGATGCAGACCAGCGTCCATGGCGGTGAGGGTTGTCTGAATGATTTCAAAGCAGCGGCGGGCTTGGGCATAGGCGTCGCCAGGGGCAAAGGTATTGCTGTCCTCGCCGATGGGGGCGGTACCCGAAAGATAGATCAGGTCGCCTACACGGAGGGCGCGGCAGTAGCCGACTTTGGGTTCCCATTCGGTATGAGTGAAGTGTCGTTGGATATCCATATCTGCCAACAGTCGCTACTGGGTGAGCGATCGCAATGACGGCGTATTGAATTCAATCAGCGCCTGAGCGGTGCGAGCGGCTTCAGCGGCGATCGCTTCATTGGTCTCATCCAACAACTTCCAGATCGCCTGCAACAGCTCATCTGTGCCCTGGCGGCTCACCGCTGAAATCCGAAAAACCTTTTCGCCTGTTGCTAGAGAAAGTTGGGAGGCGAGTGCATCGACTTCCTCCTCTAGCAACGCATCGACTTTGTTGATAGCCAGTAGCTGCGGGCGACTGGCCAATCCCTGCCCGTAAGCAACAAGTTCCTGTTGAATAGTGTGGTAGTCTGCCAGCGGGTCAGCCGCTGTGCCATCAACCAGGTGCAGCAAAAGCTTGGTGCGTTCGATATGGCGGAGAAAGTCATGCCCTAAGCCCTGGCCCGCGTGCGCCCCTTCGATCAGTCCTGGAATATCAGCGAATAGCGTCCCGTCACCGGTGGGTTTGCGAACCACGCCCAAGTTGGGAACCAGCGTCGTAAAAGGGTAGTCGGCAATTTTAGGCTTAGCCGATGAAAGGGTTGAGATCAGCGTGGATTTGCCTGCGTTGGGCAGGCCAATAATACCCACTTCAGCCAGCAGCTTGAGCTCTAGCTTGATACGGCGGATCGCGCCGGGTGCGCCGGGTTGCGATCGCTCTGGCGCCCGGTTCCGATTGCTCAGGAAATGGCGGTTCCCCAAGCCTCCTTTACCACCTGGGGCAATCACCAGACGCTGCCCCGGCTCAGTCAAATCGCCCATGAGCTGATCGGCCCCGAGGTCATATACCAGCGTGCCGCAGGGTACTTCAACCACGCGGTCTTCACCATTGGCCCCGGTTCTATTTTGAGGGCCGCCTCGCTCACCATCCTGGGCGCGAAACCGGTGCGCATAGCGAAAATCCAGCAGGGTTTGTAGATTGCTATCGGCCACCAGCACGACCGAACCGCCATTCCCGCCGGTGCCGCCAGAGGGGCCACCGGCCGGGACGTACTTCTCTCGCCGGAAAGCGGTCAAGCCATCGCCGCCAGTGCCGCCTTCTACGTCTACTTCGGCCTGATCGATAAACTGCATAGGACTGCCGGGGGCTGCTAAAAGGACATGTGCCCCTAGACAGTTAATGAGGGGCAGTAGACCATTGTAGCGCCTGTGACCGAGGCGGTGCGGCAGAGCTTACAAAGCGGCAATCGCCGCCTGAATCCGCGCAGCTAGCTCGGGGTCTTGGCGGTGGGCTTGGGTAATATCGTTAAATCGCTTGGCCGTGAGGTCGTTTTCTTCGGCGATCGCACTGGCATCATTACAAAAATCGACCAGCACCGTGCGCAGATCAACCCGGCTGGCCCGAGGCACGTCGGGCATGTCAGACATACGGGTGGCCGTGCATTTGAGCGGCGCATCTAAAATACTTAGTTCACCGCCGTTGGCACTGGCCAAAATATCGTTGGCAGCCCCATAGGCTTCCTGACGGCGCGGTTCAATCCCGGCGACGGCGCGGGCGTAGTTTGTCACATCGTCTTCGGTGTAGGATTGCGCATAGGCTGAAGGAAGCGGCTGCTGGGCCAGCATAAATCCGATTTGAGTGCAGGTCAGCGCTCCCAGGACAATCATCAGCCAGGTACGCTGGCGACGGTGAGTTTTCAAAGTCATGACAATCAAAAGGGGAATGATAGGTCTATGCGGTGCCTAGAAGATATGCGCTATTAAGGCAGAAAGCTTTTTGATATTCGCTCATTCTAGAGGAGCGCTGCTCGATTGCGCTCAATAGCCCGCCGATCAAAGCAGTGCACAGGCGACTACAAACCGTTGTTCAGGGTCTAAAAACCGCTGGCAATTTCGATCACTTTTGTCTGTAGGGTAATCTCGTCTGGGGCACCGCGCTTAAGCTGAAATTCCAGATCGAGCAGCAGGGCGATCGCTCTTTGCAACTGAGCCGGCGAGCAGCCCCGCACCTGCTTTTGTAAAATGAACACTCGCTTGGGATTGCTGATTTCGGCGGCTTTGGCGATCGCTCTTGTATCCTGCTCTCCTTCTGCCATCAGCAAGCTCACCCACAGCCACCGTCGAAACTGCCCTACCAGCGTTGCCACCACTCGCAGCGCCGGCTCGTTGTTGGCGAGCAGATCGGTGGCCAGGCTCAGCGCCTGATCGACTTTGCCCGCAATCAGCGCTTCAGAAAGCTGAAAACTCGTCTGAGTACTCACTGCGACAAGCTGAGTGACGATCTCAGGCGGCAGTGGCTCTGTTTTGATCTGACCGTCTTTACTCCAGTACAGACTAAGTTTTTCGACCTCGTTGTAGAGCCGGCGAGTATCGGCCCCAACCGCTTCAACCAGCAGCTCTGCCGCCTGAGGCTTGAGCCGCAAGCTCATCTCCTGGGCCACCCGCCTTACCTGATCGAGTAGCTGATCGTGCTGCCAGGGGGCAATCGTAGAAAATTCACGCATTTGCGCATATTGCTTCAGCAGCTTGGTCGATTTCAGCCGTCCGTCTGGCTTATTTGCACTTGTCAGCAGCAGCACCGAGGTATCTGGCACCAGCGGCAGCGTCCGTGCCATCTCTGCGAGGACTTCATCAGGGCAGCGCTGTCCCAGTGTCGTATCCGCTAGCCATATCAGTCGCTTGCCCATGCCAAAAGGGGGCGTCATCGCCTGGTTGAGTGCCTGCATCGGCCCATCAGTGAATTCTGGTGAAATCCGGTCGTAGTTGAAGCTAGCCCAGTTTGGATCGAGGGTGCTGGTACGCAGCAACATCACCGCCTTCTTCAAACGAAACTCGTCTTCACCCCAAAAAAAGTAAATCGGCATAGTAGATAGCTCAAGCGGCTGTGACATACCACAAAAATAGAAAACGTCAATCTCTTTACATAGTTTGTAACATTTATGTTACGGTAGTTTACATAAGAAGTTTGCTTTTGAAGGAAAACGCATCATGATGATTGCAATTTTAATTTCGTTAACTGTCGTCGGTTGGGTAGCCGTTGCCGTCCTTGGCACGCAAGCCTATTTTATGGGCGAGCAGTCAAAGCCTATTCACGAGCGCAACTGGCGCTCTGAGTCGTTTGAGCAGCTAGCGAGTACAATTCACTGGTCAAGCGACTGACTATGCCGTTCGCATTCCTGTCTACAGTGGCGATGCCTACAGCAGCAGCAACCTGCCTAACGCATAGAACTCGACGTACAAACTAGATACATCGACCGCAGAGTTTCTGGGTCAGCGCTAGCAAGGGTATCTTTTGTCCACAACCTAGCCTAACTAATCATGTCAAAGCTGCGGCGAAAAGCGCTTACTCTTCAGGGGTTAGCGCTTTTTCTATAGAGATAGTCCGCTTTTCTTTGATTCTTTGATAGACTTGATTCTATGAGGTGTGATGACCTAGACGGGTGTTCATATCTCAGGCCAAACGCTCAAGCTGTTTACCGCGCAGCCCGGCGTCACTATAGAGGTACTGCGTCCTGTGATTCATGCAACGCTCCACCAGCTCAAAGTGTTTGAAGCTACAGCTCGTCATGGGAGCTTCACGCGTGCTGCAGAAGAGCTTTATCTTACCCAGCCCACTGTTTCTATTCAGGTTAAGCAGCTCACTAAGGCAGTCGGACTGCCCCTATTTGAGCAGATTGGGAAGCGCCTGTTTCTAACTCAGGCCGGACAAAAGCTGCTAGCGACCTGTCAGGAAATTTTTCAAGGACTCGACCAGTTTGAGATGTCGATTGCCGATCTGAAAGGGATGAAGCAAGGCCAGCTCCGGCTCGCTGTGATCACCACTGCTAAATATTTTGTGCCTCGGCTACTCGGGCCGTTTTGCAAGCGCTATCCCGGGATTGATATCTCTTTGCAGGTGACGAATCACAAGCGAATACAGGAGAGCATGGCAGCGAACGAAGACGATCTCTATATCCTCAGTCAGCCGCCGACGCAGCTCGATCTGGCGGTTCATCCGTTTTTAGAGAATCCGCTGATCGTGCTTGCCCCCACCAATCATCCGCTGTCGCAGAAGAAGGACATCCCAATCGAAGCCCTCAATAATGAGCCTTTTATCATGCGCGAGCCAGGGTCGGGGACACGCATGGCGGTAGAAAAGCTGTTTGCTGAAAAAGATATTAAGGTGAATGTGAGCTTGGAGCTTGGCAGTAATGAAGCGATTAAACAGGCGATCGCCGGGGGCCTGGGCATTTCTGTGCTTTCCCAGCACACCATCATTTCAGAAGGCACTACGGGCGAATTTGCCATTTTAGACGTCCAGGGTTTCCCGATTGAACGGCACTGGTATGTCGCCAACTTGGCGGGTAAGCAGCTCTCAGTGGTCGCTGAAACCTTCTTGCAGTTTTTGCTGGAAGAAAGTCCGGCAATGGCAAGGCGGCTGCTTCCTGGGTTAGGCAAAACTGCGCTTAATGATACAGAATCCAGTCAGGCGAACAGCGACAAAGCTGCGCTGCCGGTATAGGCAGCTATCACAGCAATGTGCGAGCACTCTCTATGCTTCTGTTTGCTTGAGCGCGGAGAGCACCCTGTCATGAATCTCGCCATTACTGACAACCACACCTGTAGTCTCTAATCTGTCGGCTTTAGAGAAGTCTAAGGGTTTACCATACATATCCGTCACTCGGCCACCCGCTTCTTCGACCACAATCACGCCGGCAGCGTGATCCCAAATTTTCTCTCGGTAGTCTGGGTACTTGGGTGAAGGTAGCCGTAAGTAAAGTACAGCGTTGCCTGAGGCGACGGCGCCGTATTTGGCCTGAGAATCCATTCGCATAGACGCTGTAGTGATGCCAGCGGCGGCGGCGATCGCCTTCTGCAAACTCTGGTCACCATGCCCAGACTCCACACTTTCTACAAAGCGAAAATGCTCGGTATCGCTGGAGCTAGTGACCTTAATCGGCTCTGGACTGCCGCCCTCAATTGCCTGCATCGTCGCCCCTTCACCGCGCACCGCCGCAAACAAGATGCCGGTCACCGGCCCCGCTTTCAGGTTCAGCGTCAGCGCCGGGCAGGCTAAAACGCCTACTTTCACTTCGCCCTCGGCCACCATCGCCAAAGCCACTGCGTACTGGTCTTTCCGCAAAAATCCTTTGGTGCCATCAATGGGGTCTAGTGTCCAGTAGCGAGCAGCGACCTGACCATTGCCATGATCGATCCACTGTGTGACGGCCTCGGGAGTTGCCTCTGGAGCGACCTGCTTCACGTAATCCGTGACCTGCTGTAACCGTTCCGCCATGTCAGGCGTTTTGAGTTCACCCGCGTCTTCTTCACCAACTACTGGGTCATCTGGAAAGGCTTCAGAGAGGGCTTTACAGACCACGGCCTGAGCACCAAAATCAGCCACCGTCACCGGGCTTTTATCCTTTTTTTCGATGGCTTCAGGCACCATCGTTTGGCGCACCTGCTCGCAAATCGTCGCGGCGGCAGTGGCAGCAGCGATCGCCACTTCTTTCTCTTTCTCAAACGCCATAGAATTTTGATCTCACTCGATGTAGACAGGCAGCCTTTCGCTAAGGGGCGATTACCTTGTCAGCAACGCCAGCCCCTAGCCGCGATAGAATATTAGTACAGACTGGGCCAGCAGCGAGCAGGAAATCATCTAGTTCTCAGTCTCTTCATCTTCCGACTCATCGACGATGTGATAGATTTTCGTCCAATCGCGGGTGCCCCAGTACTGACAGGCAAATGAAGCGCTACGACTGGCTTTGAGCAGGGCCTGCTCAAAAGTATGGGTGAGATAGAAGTGACAGAACGCACCGTGAAAAATGTCTCCAGCCCCTAGCGTATCGACTGCCCGCACCTGAGGCACTTCGATTTCACCGCGTTCGTCGGCACTGGCGTAAATGACAGCCTCCGCGCCTCGGGTGATAGCGATTTGCGTGACGCCCAGCGAGGTTAGATAGGCCAGCACATCTTGGGCTGTTGTGCAGCCTGGCGGAAAGAAGTTGGCCGACGCGATCACCACATCAGCAGAAGCTAGCACTGTCTCAAAATCAGGTTTCCAGCTACCCGCATCGACCACCACCGGAATTTGCTTGGCCTTAGCCACCTGGGCGATTTGAGCGCCTACGGCCATCTGGTGCCCGTCAATTAAGATGATGTCTATTCCCGCTAGCGTATCGCTAGAGAGTCGAGGGGCTTCCAGGGTCGTATGGTCGGCGCTGCGAGCGATGACAGCGCGATCGCCCGTACCGGCACTCACCACAATCGAAGATACCGGCGGCGGTGCCAACCGGTCCGGATCGAGATCGGCCAGGATCACGCCCTGACTCTGCAAATCTTCTCGCAGCAAAGTGGTCAGCGGATGCACACCCAGCACAGAAGCCAATGTCGCTCTGTGGCCAAGGGAGGCCCCTAGCTGCGCAAAGGCGACTGCCGCGTTGGTCGCAGGCCCACCAGCTACCAGCAGGCTTTTGCTAGCGACCACTTTCTCATTGGCCCGAGGGGGGCGTTCAGCCTGATAGATACAGTCGAGTGTGGTCATGCCGACGAAAAGCCCGTATTTTGGGCAGGGGGTCTGAGTCATGGGCGAGTCACCGGTTTATCACTGACCATCGCTAGGGTGCGGTAGGATTTTAAGAGTAGGATTTCACTATATAGCTTACTCTCCCATCCACCTGGGCACGGCACCTGTGACAGATTCAGCACTAGAGACTCAGCCGCTTTCACCCGGCACGCTGTACCTGGTCGGGACGCCCATTGGCAACTTAGAAGACATCACCCTACGAGCCCTGCGCGTGCTCAAGAGCGCCGACCTGATCGCCGCTGAAGATACTCGCCACACCGGCAAGCTGCTGCATCACTTTCAGATCGCCACACCGCAAATCAGCTATCACGATCACAATACGCAGCAGCGCATTCCTCAGCTGATCGAAAAGCTGCGTCAGGGAGCGGCGATCGCGCTGGTCACCGATGCCGGTATGCCAGGGATCTCTGATCCAGGTTACGAACTCGTCTGCGCCTGTGTGGCCGATCATCTGCCGGTGGTGCCGATTCCGGGGCCAACGGCGGTGATTGCAGCGATCACTGCGGCTGGATTGCCCAGCGATCGCTTCGTCTTTGAAGGCTTCTTACCGGTCAAGGGGAAAGCGAGAAGAGAACGCCTCAGCGCGCTCAAAACAGAGCCGAGAACGGTGGTGCTTTATGAAAGCCCTCATCGGCTGGTGAAAACGCTCACAGAGCTAGGAGAAGTTCTCTCTTTAGACCGGGCGATCACTCTAGCCCGAGAATTGACAAAGCGCTATGAGGAGTTTTGGCGAGGAACGATCCGGGAAGCGCTGGTGCACTATGAGACAACGGTACCCAAAGGAGAGTTTACGGTGGCGATCGCCCCCTCACCCCCTTACCCTCTCACCCTCTCAAAAACCGAAATCACCACCCAACTCCAGCACCTCATCGCCCAAGGACTCTCCCGTTCTGAAGCCAGCCGCCAGCTCTCCCAACGTACCTCGCTCTCCAAACGCGACATCTACCAGATCTCCTTGGAGATCGAACCATAGCGACTGATCCAGGTCGCCGGATCTCAACAGCCTCCTAGACGAAGAATAAGGAAAATGCTTTGGAGTCATGAGATAGAATGAGGATCGACTTCGATGACGGCAAACGACTCAAAGAAATGGTAACCCTTCAACTTTCTCAAATTAAAGTTTCTCCGGGCGAGCGTTTGTGTCTGGACGAGGTGAGCTGGGAGAAATTTCAGATTATTTTGGACAACCTCGGTGAACACCGTGCGGCGAGGATCGCCTACGACAATGGCAGACTAGAAATCAGGGTTCCACTGCCCGAGCACGAAGACAACAAGGAGATCATTGGAGATCTGCTTAAAGCGTTGTTAGAAGAACTAGATACGGAATTTAGAGCGTTAGGTTCCACAACATTCGAGCGGCAGTCGATGCTCAAAGGGATTGAACCCGACCAGTGCTTTTATATCCAACATGAAGCGGCTATTCGCGGCAAGCGTCGCATCCGACCTCACAGTAGATCCGCCGCCTGACCTTGCTTTAGAGCTTGATGTCACTTCCCGGACTCACGTCAAAACCTATGAAGCATTAGGTGTACCGGAGCTGTGGCGATTCAGCCGGAGTGGACTTTCTATATATGTCTTAAGCGAAGGCAAGTATGCGTTGGTTGAGAAGAGTTTAGCTTTTCCCCAGCTACCTCTGAAAGAGATAATTCCTCGCTACCTGGAGAAAAGCCGCACCTTGGGTAGAAACGCGGTGATAAGAGAGTTTCGACTATGGGTAAGAAGGCAGCTCGAAGCGAGTCCTGGCAAAACCGATGGCGGCTGACGAGTAGGCGACCAGTTTATTGCTTTTATTGCTGCTAGGGCACTGCTGTTATGAGCGGCGACGCTCGTCAATGAGGGCTTGAATCTGGCGATCTATAAGTTGAGACCGCTCCTCCTGTTCTCTAGCAATTGTGCCGAAAAGGTCATAGATTCCTTGAATCTGTCGTTCTGCCCTGGTAAAACGACTCTCATTGATTGCCTGATTGTCTGCCAATGAACGAATTTGCTCTGCAACTAGCTCAAGCTGTCGGCCAGTACTGGCAGAAGTTTGCTCTAGTCTGCTGATGGCCTGCTCATTGCGCTCTACAGCTTGCTCTAGTCTGCTGATGGCCTGCTCATTGCGCTCTATAGCTTGCTCTAGTCTATCGATGGCCTGTGCGTTGCGCTCTACAGTCTGCTCTAGTCTATCGATGGCTTGCGCGTTGCGAGCGACCAAGGATCTAAGTTCTTCGTCTGTCATCTGTTTTGTTCTCCAGTACAGCAAAGCGGCAGAACAGCAAAAAGCGTTTCAGTCCCGATAGTCAGGATCAGGCAATAGCGCCCTTTAAAACGCATAATCATGATAACTAACTTCAGCTATTAGTTTCAGTCCCGATAGTCAGGATTAGGTGATGGCGCGGCGTCGCTGTCATCATTGACGCTATCAAGCGCGAAGTTTCAGTCCCGATAGTCGGGATTAGGTGATGGCGCGCTTTCTCCAAATGTCCTTCCAAGTCACTCCCTACGAGTTTTAGTCCCGATAGTCGGGATTAGGTGTGGCGCGCATGGGGGTTGTGGTGCCCAGCTCACAGGGGGTCTGCGAGCGGTTTTGGCGAGGCTGCCAAATTGGGCGATATTGCGCTGAGAAAAGGTCGTTTTAAGTAGTACTTAAAACTTTGAAAGTATTAATTTGTAAAGGTTCTGACGTTTTGGCAAGTCTCTAGGAGATTTGACCTGGCTTCACTCTGCCAGAAAACCCGAAGAATTGCTATGTCTAAGCAAATTTTTTTTGTCCAAAATAGCAGAACGCTTCAGTCTTCCGCTGACAACTTATTAGGAGGTGCCAAAGTCATGAAACTATCCACCAGCATCATCGGTCGCCGAAGCCTAAACCCAGCCACGTCTAGAATTTTGATGTGGTTCAGCCTAGAAGTCTTGCTTACCCTCGCAGGTACCGACGACCTCGCAGACTACAGCGAGTTTATCTTTGAGCGGTTCCTTTATGAAGGCGCCGCCATCGTACAACTGGCTTAGTCACCTACTCATTTCTAGCCGCCGTAGTTCCAGCCGGTGTCTTCTAAGATCAGCGGCTTACCCTCACGATGCTCACCCGCGCCGATTACTTCCCCGACAAATACGGTGTGGTCGCCTTTTTCTACCGAGCCCACTACGGTGCACTCTACATAGCCCAAAGAATCTTTAATAATCGGGCAGCCAGTCTCTTCACCGGGATAAAACTCAATATCTTCAAACTTGTTGCCCGTACGCCGCAAGGGCTTGAAGAAGTTTTGAGCAATCTCTTTTTGATTGTCTTCTAAAATGCTCAGCGAAAAGACATTGCTCGCTTTGATCATCGCGTGAGAGGTCGAATCTGACTTGACGCAGGTCACCACCAGCGGCGGCTCAAAAGATGCCTGCATCACCCAGCTCGCGGTAAAGCCGTTGACATCTTCGCCGTCTTTTACGCCGCAGACATACAGCCCGTGGGGAATTTTGCGCAGCATTGTTTTCTTGGCCGCTTCGTTTAGCATGGGTTTCCTCTTTTAGATTCTGCTGAATAGTTTATGGCAAAGGCGGGCGATCGCAGATCTTCCTTGAGTTACAAGATAGCGTCGCTCCTACCCCTATTTCTTGGCAATCCCCGCCGCTCTTGCCACTTCCTTGACCGCTGCCGCCACCGCTGGCGCGACTCGCCCGTCAAAAACTGACGGCATGATATTGCTGGCGCTCACTTCGGTATCGGGAATAAGGGCAGCGATCGCCTTTCCTGCCGCCAAAAACATTTCAGGGGTAATCGCCTGCGCCCGGCAGTCCACCGCCCCGCGAATCACCCCCGGAAATGCCAGCACATTATTAATTTGATTGGGGTAGTCGCTGCGCCCGGTCGCCATCACCGCCACAATCCCTTCTACTAGCTCCGGCTGAATCTCCGGCACCGGATTCGCCATGGCAAATACAATCGGCTTATCCGCCATTGACTGCACCATCTCGACCGTCACCACGCCCGGCGCACTCACCCCCATAAATACGTCCGCGCCCTTCATCGCATCGGCCAAAGTGCCCGATTGATCAACGGCAAAGGCTCGCTTGGCATCTGTCAGATTCTCTCTGCCCTGCCCGATAATCCCCTGCGAATCGCAGATCACCAAATGCCGCAATCCCGCTTCTTGAAATAGGCGCCCCATCGACAGCCCCGCCGCCCCGGCGCCATTGATCACCAGGCGAATATCGCCCATTTCCTTGCCGACGACCTTCAGCGCGTTCATCAGCGCCGCCAAACTCACAATCGCCGTCCCGTGCTGGTCATCGTGAAAAATCGGAATATCCAGCGCTGCCTGCAATCGCTGCTCAATCTCAAAGCAGCGCGGCGCGCTGATATCTTCTAAATTCACTGCGCCAAACACGGGTGCTATCCGCTTTACCGTCTCAATGATTTCCTCAGTGTCCTGCGTGTCGAGACAAATCGGAAAGGCATCAAGCCCCGCAAATTCCTTAAACAGCATCGCCTTGCCTTCCATCACTGGCATGGAAGCTGCGGCACCCAGGTTGCCCAGCCCCAGCACCGCGCTGCCATCGCTGACAATCGCCACCGTATTGCCTTTGATCGTCAGGTCGTACACTCGCTCAGGATGCTGGGCAATTTCCACGCACACCCGCCCCACCCCAGGCGTATAGGCCATCGCCAGATCGTCCTGCTCGCGCAGCGGAATTTTGGCCTCTACCCGCAGCTTGCCGCCCCGATGCAGCGCAAAGGTGCGATCATACACCTCCATGACTTCAATGTGATCGAGCGATCGCACCGCCGCCTCTATATTCGCCGCTGCCTCGCTACTGGCCGCATCAACCGCAATTTCGCGAATGATAGACTCGCGGCTTTTTTCCACCACGTCGATGTTGCCTAGATTGCCTTCGGCGCGGGCGATCGCCTCAATCACCGTCGACAGCTGACTCACCTGGTTGGGCAGTTTGATGCGGAGGGTTAAACTATAGCTGGGATTCGGTGTCAAACTGACCATGGAGTTATAAGGAGGAAGTAGGAATGATGAATAAAAGAGTATCGTTTTTTCATACACTTCGAGCCAGGACACTTTGGGAAACCTGAGCACTGTACTGTCACCCTTTTATCGTTCATCCTTCATCGTTCCGCCTTCCTAATGCCTACCCTCTACGCTGAAATCGACATCAACGCGCCCCAAAGCGTCGTCTGGGATGCCCTCATCCGCAAAGATCAGTGGCGCTTTTGGAACACCTTCCTCTATGACTGCGACCCCGGTCTGACCCTGGCACGAGGCAATGAAATATTCCTCTCAATGCAAAGGCTTGAAGGCGACGAAGAAACCGAATTTCAGCCGGTGATCACGATGATGCGATCGCCCTACCTGATGAAATGGGTCTCGACCATTCCCGGCCTGCGCAGCGAACACGTCTTCGA
>JBARVU010000446.1:0-23582 GCA_049646425.1 Phormidesmis sp.
TCTAACTTATCGGAGCGCTTTGATAAATTCCTTGCCAGTTAAGCTGGGCAACTGACTCATAATCGTACAGCGACCTTTTGAATGCCGATAAATTCAAGGGGTTCGCTGAGGTCATTTTCAAATTCCAGGCAGAGGGCGATCACCTCCTGAATGCGTTCTATCAGTTCGTCTAGCGACTTTGCTTGCGTGTGACAGCCCTGCAAGCTAGGCACAGTGGCTACATAAAAACCGTCCCCGTCTTTTTCGATAACTACGTTAAACTCTCTACTCATTAGCAACTTCTTCCTGAAAGCCAAAGGATTTTTCTAGGCGACGCAATCCTAAACGCTCGTGCAGGGCTTGAAATTATTGGCTGGGTTGCCGGTAAAATGCTCATGCCAGGAGTCAGCGTAGGATGACTCTATTGTAAGGTCTTCTGAAAAGAAGTCGGCGGCAATGCTTTACGGGTCGCTTCTTTACAGTTATTTCTCATCACCATCATGGGCTACTCGCTACACTGTCGGTAAGTTTTCGAGCTAGCGTGATTTGGCTCTACAGGGGCAGTGCAGCGGAGCAGTGAAATAGCCAGTGAGTAATAAGAGTGGCAACACGGACTTTGGCGTATGGCTGCAAGGGCTAGGCGGTGGGGTGATCTTTGTGATTGGCCTGGTGACTACCCTGGTTAATTTTGTGAAGCTTCGGCAGGGGAATGCCGGACTGGTGACTGTGGTGTTGCTGGGTGTGGGTGTGTTGCTGGTGTTGCTGGCTTGCCTCTACTTTGTGCGGTTTTGGCAGCCGGAGCAGGAGGATGAATCCCCTAAGCTTTTATTGCCTGCACCGAGGGGGAAGCAGGAAAAGCAGCAGCGAAAGCAGGAGAAGAAGCGTAAGGTCATTCGTCGTTTGGCGGCGGTGGGATTGGTGCTGGTGCCTCTGCTGGTGGCGGGTGGTGGCTTAGGGTGGCGGTATGTGCAGAGCCTGCCCAGTGATCAAGTGGTGATTCTGGTGGCTGATTTTGATGGGCCAGATACGCAGAATAATCGGATTACAGAGGAGATTTTGAAGGGGCTGCGGCAGAGAACGCAGAATTACGAAGACGTGACGGTAGAGGCGTTAGAAGAGACAGTGACTGAGCAGGCCGGAAGTGAAGCTGCTAGGGCCATTGCCAAACAGCTCAAAGCGACCATTATGATCTGGGGCTGGTATGGTGCGCCGGGTGACGGGGTACCGGTCAGCATCAACTTTGAGGTTTTAAATCCGTCGGAATATCTGCCTGATTTTGGAGATGTGGCAAGCGGTGAGACTCGGATCTTTGCGCTTTCAGAACTCAGCAGCTTTGAGCTTCAGCTTCGCTTATCTTCTGAAATGAGCTATCTGACCCTCTTTACGCTTGGCATTGCGGAATATGCCGCAGAAGACTGGGCCGCAGCGATTGCTCTATTCGATGCGTCGTTAAAGGGACTTGAAGCGTCAGAGAGCTTGAACTTGTCTACTTTCTTTTATAAGGGAAATGCGCATGCCGAAATTGGAAGCTTTGAAGAAGCAATCGCCGCCTATGATGCCGCGCTGAAGCTCAAGCCTGACTACCCTAACGCGATCTACAACAAAGGCAGCACGCTAGCCGCACTAAACTAGCGTGAGGAGGCAATCGCTGCCTACGATGCTGCGCTGAAGCTCAAGCCTGACTACCCTAACGCGATCTACAACAAAGGCAATGCGCTAGCTGCACTGGGCCAGTGTGATGAGGCAATCGCCGCCTATGATGCAGCGCTAAAGCTCAAGCCTGACTACCCTGACGCGCTCAACAACAAAGGTATTGTGCTATTTGAATTGGATCAGTATGAGGAGGCAATCGCCGCCTATGATGCCGCGCTGAAGCTTAATCCTGATTTACACGAAGCGCTCAACAACAAAGGTAACGCGCTAGCTGACTTAGGCCAGTATAAGGAGGCGGTCACCGCCTATAACTCAGCAATCACAATCCAACCAAGCTTACCAAATAGCTATGGGGGCCTTGCCGTCGCCTACACTGCGCTAGGGAAAAAAGAACAGGCGATAGAAAGCTTAGAAAAATTTTTAGCGAGATCGCCTGATTTCGACAGACAGACACTTAATGAAATGGATGAGTTCAAATCTCTGAGAAATCATCCCCGCTTTCGAGCGATCACAGACGCCCCATAGCTAGTAAAAGCCGCAGCGTAAGGACTTGAATCTTTTTATATTTAGCGACGTCTTTTGACCTCACGAGTATACTCAATGTACATACTTCAGACAGTAAAGCGATGACTATACAAAAAACAAGCGCATGGGGTAATTCTCTAGGTATTCGCTTGCCACAGGCGATCGCACGGCAGGTTGGATTTATAGAAGGTGCGTTAGTATCTCTTTCGATTGAAGAGGATAAGCTCATTTTGACGCCAGCAAGCCCTACCTAATCTATTAGGAGTATCCTCAAACTTTCCTATCTGCTACGCTGGCTTTTCAAAAAACATCAGATGCTGTTGCGGCAGGCGGCTGTCTGTTTTTATAAACCTTAATCCCGCAGCGGTAAGTTCTTTCTTCACCTGCTTTTGAGTCATCTTGTGATGTTTTTTGATCAGCACAAGCGGATTCTCTGCCCGATACTCGGCTAGCACGACTTGAGCGCCCGGTTTGAGCGCGCTGACAATACCCGCCATCATTTCTTTGGGATAGGCAAACTCATGATATGCGTCAAACATCACGGCCATGTCAATGCTCTCCAGCGGCAAATTCGGATCGAATTCGCTGCCTAGCACCGTCTCTATGTTGTCTACACCGTACCTGTCTCGCTCGGCTTCTAGCAGTGCTAACATCTCTGGCTGAACGTCGACCGCGATTACCTTGCCATCTTCTACCCAGCGCGCAAGCTGAAAGCTGATGTAGCCCATCCCAGCGCCGATATCGGCCACGATGTCATCGCGGTTGAGCATGAGCGCATCCACGGCCAGGTCGGAGCGCTCCTCGTTCGTGCGACTAGGGCGGGCCAGCCAGTTAGCGCCCTGGTAGCCCATCACGCTGGCGATTTCACGGCCATAGTACAGTTTGCCAATGCCGTCCGAACTCGGAGACTTGTAAGCGTAGCTGCCATCTGTCGGCGCGGTGGCATTGGCAGCGCATCCAGCGGTCGTGATCAAGAGCACACAGAGCGTTAGCTGAGCTATCCAGCGCGGCAGAGAGCGGAGGGTAAAACAGGCCATAGAAAAATCGGCGGAGATAAAGGTTTCGACTATTGGCCCCCTTATTGTGCGCTATTTTTTGTCTATGAGGCTGGTTGCTACAGATTCAGCGGCTGTTCGTCCCCGCAGTGCTTGCAGTAAGGTAGGTGCTGGTAGGTGAGGTTGTGGCAGTTGTTGCAGTCGTGATACTGCGAGTAGCTACAGTGAGGACAGTAGATGTCATGTTTTCGGATCTTTTTCGCGCAGCGGATGCAGCGCATATTCTGCACGCGACCCGCTGCCTGTAGCCTGGTGTTGAAAACGACTCTCTGACAGAACTTGATGATGCCAAAGCCGAGAACTGGAATCAGCAGAATTTGCAGATAGTTGAGTAAAAATCGAAGGCCGCCAAACAAAAATTCGACAAGATCTGCAAGCAGTTGAAGCAGAAAGCCGACCTGGAGAAATTCGAAAACTTTCCAAATCAGCGGAATCGTGAAAATGACCAGCAGATGCCAGCTAATCAGCGCGACATAGCCATAGTCTCGGCGCTGGGCAAACCGATGCACGGCTGACGCTATCAGGATGAGCGGCAGTAAAAACAGGCCCTGGAAGAATAGCTGAATGCTGGGATACCAGAATGTGGCACGGCTGTAGCCTCGTTCCACGCTGGCAAAGGCTGCGTCGTTGTTGAGCAGGGTCAAAAAGTTCTGACCCTCTGAATTGTTTATCAGGTCTGTTTTGAGCGCGTCCAGGGCCTGTTTGCGCTGAGAAATCGCCCCTTCATTCCGCTCAATTTCTGCCCTGGCCTGAGCCGCTTCTACCGCGTTGATCGACTGCTCACGCGGCTGGCCCGCAATCTCCTCTAACAGCGTAGAATCGTACTGCTGACGAATCTCACTATTGCGAGCGGTAAAGGTGTTGATTTCTGCCTGCGTGTTGTTGATCTGAACGGCGATCGCTCTATTTGCTGACGAAGAAACTGCCTCAAAGGCGTCTTCATACTGCAAGCATATTTCAGAGACCTCGCCCAGGTGTCCGGTCGCGAAGCTTTGATAGTTCTGTTGAGCGAGTACTTCATCCGGACGGATCGCCCGCTCAAGGGTGTCATAGTCTCTGCTGTCAGCAGTATTTCGGCGATAGCTCTGCCACTCACTCTGACAGGGGTATGCCTGCTGTGGACTGATAGGCCATCGACTGATATCGTCTAACCCTGCAAACACATTGAACAGAATGAACAGGTCAACCAGGATGATCACAATCAGGCTGACTTTGTTGATCGGCTCGTGATTGATCTGGCGCGATCTGTTGACAAAGCGATTGATATAGCGACGTATTCTTGAGGGCCGTAATCTTGAAAACATGACGGAAACCTTACCAAAGCCAGTGGCCTTAGCCCTAATCAAAGGTGTTCCCGTAACCTATCAGTTCTTGCTTTGAGCTGCCAAGAAGTTAGACCTCTCTAAAAATTGGCTCCAGTGAAGAGAGCGACGCTAACGCCCCTGTCCTACCAGAGCCAAAAATTGAGTATCATGATGGGGCCAAAAAATCTATTGGCTGTTGCTGCCGACGCCCTTGCGGGAGGCGGTTTCCAAATTGAACAATATTTGCAGGGTTTCCATGGCGTTATCGCGCGCGTCCATATCTCGTTGGGCGCGAAGCTGCGTCATCGGATCGTGCAAAATTTTGTTGACGATGCCGCGTGTGAGCGCTTCGACCACGCCGCGATGCTTTTCAGAAAACTCTGAGCCCAGACGCGACATCGCTTTTTCTAGCTCCTGGGTGCGGATGGTTTCTACCTTGCTGCGCAGGCTGCTAATCGTGGGGACGGTGTCGAGCGATCGCAACCAGTCCATAAACCCATCGACTTCCTCCTCTAGCAGCGCTTCCGCCTCCCGTGCCATCTGCCGGCGGCTCTCCTGGTTCTGGGCTACCACCGCCTTCAGGTCATCCACATTGAAGGCAAACACTGCCTCGATTTCGCTGATATTGCTGTGCACGTTACGCGGCACGGCAATATCGAAGACCAGTAGTGAATTACCTTTGCAAACAGGCTCCAGATTTTGCCGGTGCAAAATTGGCTCGACTGAAGAGGTGCAGGTAAAGACGACATCCGCTGCAATGACTGTATCGAGCATTGTCTCCAGGGTACCGGTTTTAATCTCAATATCGCCAAACTGCGCGGCCAGCTCATCGGCACGGCCAATGGTTCGGTTGAGAATAGTAATTTTGTTTGCCCGCTTGGAAATCAGGTGCTGCACTAGCAGCCTGGCCATTTTACCCGCGCCTAAGATCGCGATGTGGCAATCGTCAAAACTTTCTACCTTCATCAGGGCGAGTTCAGCGGCAGCAGAGCTAATCGAAACGGCCCCAGTACCCAGATTCGTCTCTGTCCGAACCCGCTTGCCAGCTTTGATCGAGTCTTTGAGCAGCCGGTTGAGAATACGGCCGACGCCTTTGTGCTGCTGTCCTAAACTAAGCGCATGCTTGACCTGAGAGAGAATTTGCCCTTCCCCCAGCACCAGACTGTCGAGTCCGGCAGATACTCGCATCAGGTGCATCACCGCGTCCTGCTGGAGCAGCACAAACAGATGAGGGCGCAGGTTGCCCAAGCCAATGCCGCTGTGATCTGAAAGAAACCGCATGACATCGCGCACACCTGTTTCCGTCTCGGTGGCGACGATGTGAATTTCCAGGCGATTGCAGGTGCTAAGGATAGAAACTTCTTCAATGCAGGGGGAGCCGCTGAGATAGGCGATCGCATCAGCGACCTGAGCAGAAGGGATGCTCAGCTTTTCTCGGACTTCAACTGGCGCAGTCTGATGACTGAGCCCAATGACAGCAATGTTCATTTTTGCTTCCTAAGGAATCTGTTATGAAGAATCTTCTGAATGAGATAGGAGCCGGTGAAGCTCTCTCTCTAAAGTATTAAATAAACAAAGCCCATCTCAAGAAAACTCAACAAAACTCTATTTTAAGAGAAGAAGGAAGGAAGCGTGGGGAATAAGGGATGAGGAATGGGGCAGATCCCTATCAAAACCAAAAGGCGCAGGCTATTGCCCAACGCCTCCTAGCCGTTAACTCTCAGACTCTCTGACGCAAAGCCTAGTTCAGGCTCACGCGCTTGGGATTGCCGCCCATGTGAACCGTATCGACGAAGCGAGCAGTCTTGCTCTGGCTGGAAATGACCAGACTCTGAGTGCGGTAGCCGCCGTTGAAGAAGCGGACGCCATTCATCAGGGTGCCTGGGGTAATGCCGCAGCCGGCAAACAGCACGTTCCGACCGTTGGCCAGCTCTTCAGCAGTGTAGATCTTATCTGGATCGTCGATGCCCATTGAGGCTAAGCGCTCCAGGTTGGCTTCTTTGCTCTCGCCAATCAGGCCAGTTTTGACCACAGCCGGATCGTAGATGAGCTGACCTTGGAAGTGACCGCCCAAGCAGCGCATCGCCGCAGCCGAAATCACCCCTTCAGGCGCTGCGCCAATGCCCATGAGCGCATGGACGTTCGTCCCTTCAAAGCCACAGGAAATTGCCGCAGAGACATCGCCGTCGCTAATCAGGCGCACGCGGGCACCGGCATCGCGAATTTCTTGAATCAGCTCGTTGTGACGCTCGCGCTTCATCACGATCACGACGAGCTCATCGACGCCGCGATCCAGGCATTCGCCCAAGATCTTGAGGTTTTCAGCGGGGCTTTTGCTGATGTCTACTTTGCCTTTGGCAGCAGGAGGAGCGGCCAGCTTGCGCATGTAGAAGTCGGGCGCTGCGAACAGGCCGCCTTTTTCAGAAATGGCTAGCACCGCCATCGAACCGGGCTGCCCATAGGCGCACAGATTAGTGCCTTCACAAGGGTCAACGGCAATGTCGATTTCGATCAGTTCGTCAGGGGTGCACACTTTGTCAGCATCAGGCTGCGTGCAAATCCCAACTTCTTCACCGATATAGAGCATGGGCGCGTCGTCGCGCTCACCTTCACCAATCACAATTTTGCCGCGCATGTGGATTTTGTTCATCCGCTCGCGCATGGCTTCTACCGCGACTTCGTCAGCGATGTCTTTTTCGCCTTTGCCCATCCAGCGAGCAGAGGCGATCGCTGCCTGCTCGACGACTTCAATAATCTCTAAACCGAGGGTGGTTTCCACGGGGTATTTATTCCTCCAAACTGCCGGATCTAGCCAATATTAAAAGAGTCTTTAATTCTCTACAGGGCCATCTTTGAGTTTATCAGAGATCTCACCCAAGCCTCTTTAAACCCGTCAGGAAACTGAATCGGTCAGCGTGCGCTATAGCGGTTTAGGCTTTGCGCCCTTGGCTAGCTTGATATACAGGTCATAGTCCATGGTTCGATCCGCGACTGTGGAAGTCAGCCCGATGGCCTCAATTGCTGCCGTTGGCCCCGCTGGTGAAAGCTGAGGGAGCGGGAAAATATTTCCTTCCAAGGTGTTGATCTGGGCCAGGTCTATATAGAAGTGACCGTTGTTGGGGATGTCCGTTTGACCATTTAGGGTTTGAAAGAGTGGGGATGACGCTAGGGCGCGATCAGGGGCAGGGGCGATCGCCTCAGCGGCGCCTTCCCCAATGGCAAAAAAGGCGACGTTGCCAGGCAGCCAGCCGTGGCTGAACTTTACCCCTTGAAATGGCGATATCCACTGGGTGATGGAGCCCCCCTCAAACCGCTGGGTCTCAACCTGGTACCGATAGCGACTGGTCATGACATCGTCGAGCTGCGCCCAGGCCGACTCTGCCAGCTTACGGTCGTTGGTTTGTACCATGATCAGCAGCGGCGCACTTTCTACGGCTGGGTCGGCAGGGCGTTCAGAGGGGTCGCCTATGCTGTCGTTCGCATCGCTGTCCGTCGGCGCATCTGTCTGAGCATCTTGAACAGCAGGCGGTAGTAGCCCAAGCGCAAATTCACCCGCTGCCCAAGGCATGATATCTTCATCCAGGTCAAGCCCTGTTTGGGTAAGCAGGCCAGCCTTGAGATTCTGCGGATTGGGGAAGAACGGAGGAGAGCTATTGCCCTGGCTAAAGCTTTGCCAGAGCTGCTGAAGGTTGCTGCCGGACATCATCATCAGGGTGTCGCTGGGCAGTCGACGCGGCATTTCCTCAGCGGCGTTGCTGAGGTTACTGTAGGCGAGATCTTTTTCGGGAAAGAGCCAGCTTGTCCCCTGAAAGCGGATGCCTTCTGACTCGATCAGGGCGGTGGCAAAGATACCCTGTGATCCCTGGAGGGGCAAAATGCTGCCGCGCTTGGGTGGATTCGGTGCGCCAGCCGGATCGGTAGGCGGGACTTCCAGGATTTGAGTCGCGGCTGGAATATTGAGGTAGAGCTGAGCAAAGTTTTTTCCCGGCGGCTGAGGTGGCTGAGCGCGGGTGGCGGCTTGACGATAGCCAGCGATATCGAGTAGAGAGCGGCCTCCTTTGTAGGTGTCAATCGCCTGGTCGAGGGCGTCGGTCGTACTCGCCAGCAGCAGCCAGTTTGTACCGAGCACGGCTGTTTCAAAGGTTTCACCGTCTTTGGTGGTGATGGTCTGCGTGTCGATACCGCGATAGGTGCGCTCCTGCTGACTTACGTCCGAGCCGGAAGGGCCTTCTGCTAGTAGAGATTTGGCCTTGAGCGGATCGGCAATGGGAGCGATCAGTACCAGGTTTTGCGCAGCAGTAGCAAGTCCTTCAGGTTGCTCACTGGGGTCTGCGGAGGCTGGCGGCTGAGCGCTGAGCACAGCCAGGGTAACGCGATCGCCGATCCAGGGCTTGATATCTCGCTTAAAGCGGTAGCCGCTGTCGGTGAGGCGAGCCTTCCAGGCACTGAGCATTGCATCGAACTGCTGCTGACTGTCGGCGGTGCCGAACTGCCGTAGCCTCGTCCAGGTGAGCTCGTCGGTGGTGACCGTCATTGCCAGCACCGCTGTTTGGGGCACCAGCTGAGTCCCCGCTGGCGAAAGGCTGCGGGGGACACGCTGAGAAAAATTGAGATAGGCGATCGCCCCGCCGCTGACCAGGAAAGCCGCCCCTAGCAGCAGCAGTCTGGCGGGCTGTTTGATCGGCGATCGCAGGGCAAATTTTGAAGTCATGTCAGCTCAGGTTTTGACGGGGTCAAGCGTCGCACTGAACTTTAGCAGACAACTTGACAAAAGTGACGTAAAAGTGACCGATAAAGTATCCAACTCGTTGATTTTAAGCAGTCAGACTAAGTGATTGCCTGAAGATCGCGCTGCAACCTTGAGTTTTTTTACTGTCGGCCTAACGCCTCTGAGCGAGAAGCTATGCTAACCCTTAGTCCGTTCTGCGTTTTAACATCTGCGTTTTAACAACCTTTCCAGTGTTTTCCAGTTATTTTCTATAGATTACAGACCCCTTTCTATGACCACTCAATCGGTTAAGCCTCACTATCAGCCGCCTGCCCAACCTGGCGATCAGGTCGGTCGAAGGCCAGAACCGAGCCGCCGGCAGCTGTGGATGGCGGCGATTAAGCCGCCGATGTACTGCGTAGCGATCATGCCCATTTTCGTCGGCAGCGCCGTTGCTTACGCTCAGACAGGCAGCTTCAAGGCCGGTGTGTTCATCACCTTTAGTCTCTCGGCGATCTTACTGCTGGTCTGGGAAAATCTGACGAATGACGTTTTTGATGCGGCCACCGGCATTGATGAAAACAAGCATCACTCGCTGGTGAACCTCACCCAAGATCGCGGTTTAATTTTAGGCTTGGGGAATGGCTGTCTGCTGCTGGGAATTGCCGGGATTGTGGCGATCGCCCTCCAGCAGCAGGATCCGACTGTATTAGAAATGGTGCTCGCCTGCTGCGCCTTGGGCTATCTTTACCAGGGGCCCCCCTTTCGGCTTGGCTATCAGGGACTGGGCGAATTCCTCTGCTTTCTCAGCTTTGGGCCGTTGGCGGTCGGCGCTGCTTACTACGCTCAGGTGCAGCGTCCCCTTTGGAGCTGGCAGGTTTGGAGCTGGCAGGCACCGCTGTTACCCGCTGCGATCATCGTCGGCCTGACGACGACGCTGGTGCTCTTTTGCTCGCATTTTCATCAGGTCGAAGACGATCTCAAGGCGGGCAAAAAGTCTCCGATAGTCCGCTTGGGCACGCGGCGAGGGGCGCAGCTACTGGGCTGGGCCTGTGGCAGCGTATTTGCCGTCTCGCTGGTGGCTATGATTGCGGGCGGACTGCCTAAAAGTGCGCTGTTGCTGTGGGCCAGCGTACCCGTAGCGGTGCGGCTATGTCAGCATGTGCTCACGTTTCATGCTCAGCCTGAGCAGGTGAGCAACGCCAAATTTTTGGCGATTCATTTCCACGTTTGGAGTGGGCTGTTGCTGCTGGGAGGCTTGCTGGCTTCTCGGCTGTGGCTACCGACCAGTCTTGTCGGCCCTTAGGGTCTCTCGTTTGCAAAGTCCAGTTCTCGGATAATCGCATGATCGACCCTCACGAATTGCGATTTGAGTTTCGCCCTTACCGACGACCTTTTCGGCAGACGCTCCGCACTAGCCACGGCGCTTGGCGGTACCGCGAGGGCATCATTTTGAAGTTTACCGACCAGCAGGGCCGCGCTGGTTTTGGCGAAGTGGCCCCGCTGTCCTGGTTTGGCACCGAGACTCAGGAACAGGCACTGGCCTTTTGTGAACAAGTGCCTCGGCAGATTTCGCTGCGCTGCGGGTTTACCATATTGTCGACTCTACCTGCCTGTCGGTTTGGCTTTGAAGTCGCCCTGAATAATCTCAGGCGCGACATTCGCTGCGCCGAGCTCAAGGCCGTTCAGTACAGCGCCCTACTACCGTCGGGAAAGGCGGCACTATCAGCCTGGACTGCGCTATGGGCAATGGGTCACCGGACATTTAAGTGGAAAATTGGCATCGCGCCCTTCGCTGTTGAACTGGCTTGGCTATCGCTGTTGATGGAGCGTCTCCCGCTGGGGGCCAAACTTCGACTCGATGCCAATGGCGGCCTCGATGAGCTGACTGCTCATCACTGGTTGGCTCACTGCGATCACCTGGGTCACCGGATTGAGTTTATTGAGCAGCCGCTGCCACCTAACCGCTTCCCCGACCTGCTCAGACTGGCGCATCGCTACCAGACTGCGATCGCCCTAGATGAATCGATCACCACCTTAGATCAGCTCAAGGCCCACTATTTTCGCGGATGGCGCGGGGTTTATGTCGTCAAGGCGGCAATTATGGGCTCCCCGAGTCAGCTCAAGCAGTTTTGCCTGGACTATCCAATTGACATTGTAATTTCTTCGGTGTTTGAGACTGATATCGGCCGTCAGGCACTGATTGACTTGACCGTAGAGCTAGAGACTTTGCTGCCCCACGCGCCGCGCCGGGTGCTAGGGCTAGGCACTCAGCAGTGGCTGCCCAACGATGGCCTAGACGATCCAGACTGGGGGGCGCTGTGGCAGCGGTTGGCCCCGGCATGATCGCGTCATGCTCTGTAGAAACGGTCTGGCAGGGGCTAAGTCCGCAGTGGTTAGCGGGCGATCGCCCCCGCACAGCGGCCTGGATAGCGCAGGTGAGCGATCGCCGCCGCCAGCTCGAAGATGGGTCAACGCTGCGCTCATCTCGCTCGCTGGTACTACTGGCAGAAGCCGATCCGGTCGACTTTCTGGCCGGTTTTTGGGCGGCGCTGTTAGCCGGGTGGGATGTGGCGATCGCCAATCCACACTGGGGCCAGCAGGAATGGCAGTCAGTCAGTCAGCTCATTTGCCCGACGGTCATCTGGGGAGAAGGTGCAGGGCAGTCTCAATCGTGGCTGGCTGAATTGTCTGAGCGCGACCGCATAGGATCACTTGGGCCAACGTTAAGCGCTGACTCCACCATTCTTATTCCAACCAGCGGCAGCAGCGGCCAGGTAAAGTTTGTCAGTCACCGCTGGCAGAGCCTGATGGCATCGGTGACTGGATTTTGCCAGTTTTTTCGGCCGGTCGGCGAGCCGGTAAACGTTTACTGCGTTCTGCCGGTCTATCATGTCAGCGGGCTGATGCAGGTGCTGCGGGCTTGGGTCAGCGGCGGTGAGGCGACGATTGTCCCTTTTCAGCGAGCTGTGAGCAAGCCGCCGGTTCTCGCTGACAGCGGAGGGTTTATTTCCTTAGTTCCTACTCAGTTAGAGCGACTGATGCAGGCGGGTAGAGAAGACTGGCTGCGGAGATTTCAGGCGGTGCTGCTAGGGGGTGCGCCCGCTTGGCCAACCTTGCTCAATCGCGCTGCCGATCTGCGCATTCCGCTCTGCCTTTCTTACGGTATGACGGAAACCGCCGCGATGGTGACTGCTTTGAGCCCTCAGGACTTTTTGCAAGGCGATCGCAGCAGTGGCCGCGCCCTGCCCCATGCCGACATTCAAACTGTCAGAAATGCTCAGCCTTGCGCTCCGGAAGAACTCGGCCAGATCGTCGTGCGTATAGCGGCGCTGGCAGACCCTGTTTACACCGATGATCTCGGCTATCTAAGCGCTGATGGGCAGCTGTACATCACCGGGCGAGCGAGCAGCAAAATTATCAGCGGCGGCGAAAATATTTTTCCGGCCGAAGTCGAAGCTGCACTCCGCAGCACCGGGCAAGTAAAAGATGTGTGCGTGGTAGGCTGGCCTCATCCAGAGTGGGGCGAGGCGGTGACTGCCCTTTACGTTCCCGCCGATCCGACAGTTTCTCCCGAAAGTTTGCGGCAGGCACTCCTAACACCCAAGCAAGAAAGCACCACGCCTACCCTCAGCCGCTATAAGCTGCCTAAGCGATGGGTGCGACTGCCTGCGCTGCCCCGCAACGCTCAAGGCAAGCTCAATCGACGGGCTCTGCTAACGCATTTACAGCCTCGATCCAGTCAACCAGATCAGGCGTGAGGGGTTGGCGGCGGCGACTGCGCAGATTGGTACAAACGTGGCGAGTAAGCGCCCAAGCCAGCGGCTTTTGGGAAGTTTTGTCCGGTGGGTTACCCGCCAGCGGCTGACTTGAGATCGTATAGGTAATCTCAAAGCTGTGGAGGCTGAGCCGTTTGGGGACAAGGATAACAGCGATCGCATCGCCACATCTCAACGGCTGATAGAAGTCGGCCTCGGTATGCACAATTGGCACAGCCACCCCTCCCGCCTCCGAGAAAAATGCCTGCAGATCAATATTGACTGTGGCCAGTGCTGCCTCATAGGCTTCATGGCACAGCACCAGCAGGCGGGCAAAGTAAACCACTCCAGCCGCGTCTGTCTCGTGAAACCGGATCACCCGGTCATAGACAAAAGGCATCCCGCACTCCCACAAGTCCTTTATAGATAAGACCCTTGATCTGTCAGGAGAGTTCCTGACTCTGTGAGCTAGCTCGCGTTTGGCTGAGCAGGGCGGAAAGAGACCCCATTTTGCCCTGGCAGCAGCGGCAATTCAACGGTGGAGTTCGGTCTAGCTGCGTTATTGGCCCCGCTTTTCAGGGTCAGGTCGGCTAAGTTGAAGCTCATCGCCTGCATGGGATGGTTGAGCGCTTTAACCAGGTTGGCCAGAGAAGTCTGGATTAGGGCATCGGGGTTCATCATCACCCAACCGTCGGCGGTGTAT
Organism: Phormidesmis sp.; assembly: GCA_049646425.1. Lineage (GTDB taxonomy): Bacteria > Cyanobacteriota > Cyanobacteriia > Phormidesmidales > Phormidesmidaceae > Phormidesmis. Next base: position 13,686 of record JBARVU010000446.1, read on the forward strand.
TGCAGCATCTCAAAGTGCAAATGAGGGCCAGTAGAATTGCCGGTACTGCCGACCAGTCCAATCACATCCCCCTTTTTCACAGTCTTACCAGGCTCTACCAAAATCTCCGACAGGTGGGCGTACCGGCTTTGCAGCGGTGTCTCTTCGTGGGGATGGGTGAGCACGACCATCAGGCCATAACCACCAGCATAGTCGGCGCTATCTACAACTCCATCTTGAGCGGCTAAGACGGGTGTGCCCTGGGCAGCGCCGATGTCAGTCCCCGCATGAAAGCGATGGTCGCCGGTAATAGGGTGAATGCGAAAGCCAAACAGCGACGTGATCGGCGAAGGAATCGCCAGCGGGAATATAAACCGCTGAGCTATTTGAAGATTGACTAAGGGGCGCACAGAGCGATTGAGGTAATCGCGTCCTGCTGCTGTGGTGGTGCCTGAAAACCGAATGCCGGAAGTGCTAAAGCTGACTGGGCCAACGTTGACTGCGGGCTTACTTGCCACCGGTCGAACGTTAGGCAGGGTAGGCTCGTTGGCCACAGGTGCCCTTTGTGACCCCGGCTGACCACCCGAAGCACAAGCGCCACTGGGGACAGACTGGCCAGCGCCAACCGTAAACTGGCAGCCGGTTGACTGCTCGGAGACAACGACGTCGGGCGCTTGGGTGGCACCCACACTGTAGTCTGTCGGATCGACAAAAACGCTGTCATCCGGCAAGCTGGAGCCTTCTGGGAGCGCGATTGGAACAGTGTCAGCCGGACGGACGGGCTCAGGCGCTGCAGCCGGGGGGGCAATGTCGACCACAGGCGGTGCCGCCTGTGGAGCTGTCTGGGGAGCAGCTTGCGCGGGCAAAATATCTGGAACGGCTTCTGGCTGGGGCGCCTGGGCGATGCTCACAGCAGACGTGTTTTGCAGAGGCGCGGCATTCGAGACAACATCCCTAGATGGGGCACTAGGGGCCTGTGTTTCCCCGGCCCTGGTAATTGGGCTACCGGCATCGTCAGGAAGGGAGGCAGCGATCGCCGCCCCTCCCATCAGCCCTGATAACGGACTACGGCGCTGCTCGGTCTTTGTAGCTGTCGGCTTTTCGACCGCTGTGAACGTCGGCGGGGCGGGGGGAGTCACCGTCGGAGTCGTGATAGTGACCGGCGCGGCGGTGGGAGCGATCGCCGCAGGCTCAACTTGGACTGGCTCTAGCTGAACTGGCTGAGGCTGGCTGGCCGGGGCCACTTCAAATACGGCTGTGGGGGTATCGGCAACAGTGTAGTTGACCGGCATAGCCGCGCCAGAAGCGGCATGATCGCTGATGACTAAGCCACTCTCAGCGCGAGCAAAATTCATCTGACTGGCAATAAAACCAATGCTGCCTAGCCAACCCAAGCTGACAAACCAGCATCTTTGAAGGCTATAGCTTTTAACAGCTTTGTGATGTTGAACGGTTTCGCTATTCTGGTTTGCTGCGGGCTGGGCAGTGTGCTGAGGCGCAGTCATAAGTCAGTGACCTAAAAATAATCCCAATCGATCTTAGTGCAAGATCTTAATCTACGTGAATCTCGCTCGGTTTGAGCAGTAGAATCTGAGTGTTCTGGTGTATTCCGCAATCTATCGGGTCGCTTGTGTCGCGAGCGATAGTCTCTTCAAGAGCAACCTTCAGATATCCCTCTTCTGATATGCCTATTACCTTTCCAGAACAGTTCGCGACTGGCGCTCCCGGGGAATTAGCCGCAGACTGCTGCACGAAAGCACTCTCAGATATAGAGTCAAAAAGCGAGCTACTGTCTATTGAAACAGCTTTGCCGATCTGTATCAGTAGATCTGAGTATGCCTTCATGAAAACTTGACTGCCCACCTGCTGCTGGAAATAAACGCCTTGTAAAATTCCCTTAAGGACAAGGGCCGCGAGCATCTCTAAACAGTTTATTTTGCTTGGCACGGCATTGCCTGGCATAGACTTCTGTATTTTTGCCAGAGTGATCCCAGTTTCAGGCACCCAGTTGTGCCAATTGATCCCTACTCCAATAACGGCTTGTGTTATACAGGGCAAGGCTTTGTCGCCAATATTGCCCGGTGAAAACTCTGCCGTTGGCTGTGCCAGTTTGGTCTCTGTTAAGATACCGCCTAATTTTTTGCCCGCAAAAAATAGGTCGTTGGGCCACTTAATCTGTACCGGTAGCCCCAGATTGTTCAGGGCAGTGGCAATGCCCCAGGCGCTACAGCAGGTCAGCAGGGCGCTGTGGGCAATTGGCCAGGCGGGCGCTAAGGCCAAAGACAGGTAAAGACCGCCTGGTTCCGACTGCCAGCTGCGACCACGCTGCCCTCGACCGCTGGACTGCCGCTGGGCGATCGCTACCGTCCCCGACCCAGCGCCCTGGGCCATCATTTCCCATAGCCGCGTACTGGTAGACGGCAGGCTGTCAAACACATGCACGTGGAACTGCGGCTGAATCGACCTAAATTCAGGGCAGATACCCAGCTCAGCGCCATCTGTCCGGAGGGCAGCTTGAATTTTCTGACGGTCTATAGGGGCGTCTACTTTATGATCGAGAGCGCCTGCTAGTGCCCTCAGGCCCGCTTTATCCAAATCGATTGGTATTATCGGTTTTATGATCACGAATCTTCCTCCACTTTCGACTGAAACGCTGTGGGCCATTCTCCACAACGAGCTGTCTGATGACGCTGTCAACCAGCTGGTATGGCACTATCTAGGCTACCGCTATGACGACCAGAGTCATCGCTGGCTAGTCGATCAGGTCGCACCCGCCTGGGCTGAAAAGTATCCCGATCCGCCCAACTTTATTGAGAGCCGGCCCGCAACCGTGCAGCTTACCCGTGCTATTCCCAAAGAAAATAAGCAGCTGCTCAAAACCGTCTTAGGCTTTAAGGGCTATAGCGTCGATCAGCTGGTGCCTCGGCTGACCCGGCGAGCCACGATGGCCAATTGGCTGCTGAGCGAGATGCGCGATCAGGCACTGATTTGAAGGTTTGATTTTGGCTTGGGGTTAATCTTTTGTTTACCTAGACAAGACGGGGGACGGCTATAGTCCTCTAAACGTCTGAAGGGGGGTCGGAAGCTTGGCCAGTGAGCGTTAGGTGATCGCCTCGCAGCGTTTGAGTTAAGGACTTCATAAAAGCATATGGCAACCGTATTCGATTTTTTGGCAAGAGGCGGCCCCGTAATGGTGCCGATCCTGGGGGCATCTGTCTTCACCGTCGCCTGCGCCCTAGAGCGAGCGACTTTTTGGACAAACCTGCTGAAGCGCGAAGGTCAAGTTGTCAACGAAGTGCTGGATATGGCTCGCAGAGACTTGGAGGGGGCGGCAGCGATCGCCGCGAGATCCCGCGACTTACCCATCGGCCGGTTTTTGCTGGCACCGCTCAGCCTGAAGAATCCTTCCCCTGACACCTTTCGTCTAGCGCTCGAAAACGCGGCTGACAAAGAGTTTGTCAAAATGAGGAAGGGCGACAAGCTGCTTGAAACCGTCGTCGCGGTTGCCCCTTTGCTCGGACTGCTGGGGACAGTGACTGGCTTAATCAACACCTTCGAAAACCTCAACATCGGCGGCGGCGATGGGGCAGCCGGTGCGACTGAGGCCGCAGGCGGGATTGGGGAAGCTCTGATCACCACTGCTGCCGGGATGGTCGTGGCCATTTTTGCCCTGCTGATCTTTCGGACGATGGTGTCGCTACAGGCCCAGCAGATGGACTATTTTTCAGAAGCGGGTAACGAGCTGGAACTGATTTATCGTGAACGGGTTGAAGCGGGTCAGCTACCGCTGTCAGATCCATCATTACGAGACCCCCCCTCACGAGACCCCCCCTCACGAGAACCCGTGACTGAGAACCGATTTACCCCAGACATGCCCGCTGAAAGCACTATCGAACGTCCTTTGTTTTAGGCTTGCTTCAGTTGGCTCTACAGTCCTATGCGCTTTCGACAAACCGAGGATACGGGCATTCCGCCCATCGACCTAATTCCTATGCTCACGGTGATGATGGGCGTGCTGGCCTTTTTCGTGGTGATTTCTGTCTCTTTGGGCAACGAGGAGCTGATCCAGGTCAACCTACCGCCCGAGCAAACGGAAGATACGCCGGTCGGTGATGCCCAAGAGCCCTTTATTGTCGAAATGGACGCCACTGGCCAGCAGCTACTCAACGGGGTACCGGTCACGTCTAACCAGCTCGCGGCTGAAATGCAATCCTATCTGTCTCGCGATGCCCAGAATACCGTCTATCTGGTGCCCAGCCGGGCGCTGCCCTATGAGCAGGTAATGCAGTTTTTGGGAGAGATGCGAGCGGTGGGGGGCGATCGCGTTTCTTTGGCCTTGGAAGATAATTAGTAGGCAGTAGACAGTAGGCAGTAGACCGTCAGAGACCTCAGAAATAAGCAGATTCTATGCGCACCAGACACCGCCGCCCGACCCGTAGCCCCGAAGTCAACCTCGTGCCGATGATGGACGTGCTGATGACGGTGCTAATTTTTTTCGTGCTGATTTCAATGAGGCTGACAGGCGTACAGATCAGCGGGGTCAGGCTACCTCAATCGGTAGAGGGGGCCAATGAGGCAATCATCGACAACAGCAAAGAGGTTTCGCCGCTGGTGATTGGTCTCACCCGTGATAAGGTGCTGGTTCTGTCAGGTGAGCCGACCGAATTGGCGGCCCTTGGCCCAGCCATTCAAGCTTATTTCGCCGAAAACCCCGAGGGTAGCCTCATGCTTAAGGCCGATAGAGCCCTGCCTTACGACGATGTTGCCGATCTGCTTAGCGAACTGCGGAAGATAGGCGGTCGGCGGGTGTCTTTGGCCGTTGAATAAGCTGCTATCGGCAGGGCATCTCCAACGCTGAAATCAACGTTAAAATCAACTCACGGCTAGATGACTGACGGATACGACAGCACCTAGACTAATCGCATCGCCCCTGCGAGGATTTTTGCACCGATGGGTCCGATGGATCAAAATCAGATCGAGCAGCTGCTTGCCGATCTCAAACATGCCAATACTTCAGTGCGTGATCGCGCCTCATCCAGGCTCTGGCAGCTATGGTTTCACCAAAAAGGCGTGTATGGTGTACAGCAGCTGATGCAGGCTCAGTCGCTGCTAGAGGCCGGAGAGCTCAGCCAGGCCGAGGCTTTACTCAGCGAAGTTGTTCAGGCCCAGCCTGACTTTGCCGAAGCCTGGAACCGGCGAGCTGTTTTACACTACACCCAGCACAATTACTGGCGGGCGATCGCGGACTGTCAAAAGGTCGTGCAGCTGGTTCCCTATCATTTCGGTGCCCTTCACGGTTTAGGACTGTGCCATAGCGCGGTCGGCAACTACACCGCCGCGATTCAGGCTTTTCGGCAGGCGCTGGATGTGCAGCCCTACGCACTTGTCAATCAGCGGATGATTTTAGAGTGCACTGCCAAGCTGGGTTAATGCTGATGGGGTGAGGCTGGTGAATTGAGGGAGCGGCTGCGCCTGTCGCCCAGATCACAATCTAGATCGCATCGGGTTGTAGGTCTACTCGATCTATCTGATATAGAGCACGCAAAGCGGTGCGTTCTATGGCAACCTGAAAGAGAGCTTGGCGCGTTGACTGAGCTTTCGTTAACTTTCTACCGACCGCGTTTCACTGTGGGTCAATCGCACTATGCAAACTCTGTCTGCCCCTCCTACGCCTGCTAGCAGTGCTGCTGACGCGGCCGAATTTGACACGACGATTGTGCGGCGCCAGACTCGCCCCGTCAAAGTGGGCGATGTCACTATTGGCGGCGGGCATCCGGTCGTTGTCCAGTCGATGATCAATGAAGACACGCTGAATATCGATGGGTCGGTAGCTGGCATTCGGCGACTTCACGAAGCGGGCTGTGAGATCGTTCGGGTAACGGTGCCCAGTATGGCCCATGCCCGGGCCCTGGTTCAGATCAAGACTAAGCTGACCGAAACATACCAGCGCGTGCCGCTCGTGGCCGACGTGCATCACAACGGCATGAAGATCGCCCTGGAAGTGGCCAAGCATGTCGATAAAGTGCGGATCAATCCAGGGCTGTATGTATTTGAGAAGCCCGATAATGATCGCACCGAATACACCCAGGCCGAATTTGACAACATCGGCGCCAAAATTCGCGAAACCCTGGCGCCCTTAGTCATTTCTTTGCGAGACCAGGGCAAAGCTATGCGTATCGGCGTCAACCACGGCTCCCTAGCAGAGCGGATGCTCTTTACCTACGGTGACACCCCTGCCGGCATGGTGGAATCAGCCCTAGAGTTCATCCGGATCTGCGAATCCCTAGACTTTTACAATATTGTGATTTCGCTCAAAGCCTCGCGGGTGCCGGTGATGCTAGCGGCTTACCGACTGATGGTAAAGCGAATGGATGAGCTCGGCATGAGCTACCCGCTGCATCTGGGTGTGACCGAAGCGGGCGATGGTGAGTATGGCCGGATCAAATCGACCGCTGGCATTGGCACGTTGCTTGCTATGGGCATCGGTGACACCATCCGGGTTTCCTTGACAGAAGCGCCCGAAAAGGAAATTCCGGTGTGCTACAGCATTTTGCAGGCGCTGGGCTTGCGCAAAACGATGGTGGAATATGTCGCTTGTCCCTCCTGTGGCCGCACCCTGTTCAACCTGGAAGACGTGCTGCACAAAGTTCGCGAAGCCACCAGCCATCTCACAGGTCTCGATATTGCGGTGATGGGCTGTATCGTCAACGGTCCTGGCGAAATGGCCGATGCTGACTATGGCTATGTGGGCAAGCAAGCAGGCACCATTGCCCTTTATCGGGGCCGAGAAGAAATCAAAAGAGTGCCCGAGATGCAGGGCGTAGAAGAGCTGATTAATCTGATCAAGGAAGATGGCCGCTGGATAGAACCCGGCGCAGAAACTGACTCCCCCCGAAGATAGCGGCTCGCTTTAAGGGGTAACCTTAGCGATCAGCACATCCTTCAAAACGCTCCCCCATAGAGCGACTGGTGAAGCTACCGTCTCCTCATCTGTCACTCAGGTTATGAGCTGAGTGGGTGTGCTAAATTGAGCGTACTGATGTCCTCCCCCACAGGATTTATTTTTTCCATGGCAATTACCCAGCGCGGCCTTATTCTTGGAGCCACCGCCTTAGCAAGTGCCGCCGTTGTCATTACCGGCACCGGTATTCACTTGGCCAGCGGTCAAGCTTTCTTTAAAGAGAGCCCCAAAGAACTTATTGATGAAGTCTGGCAGCTGATCGACCATGAGTATGTCGATGGCTCCTTTAACTCAACTGACTGGGACGAGGTTCGCACGCAGTATCTCGGCCGTACCTATACTGATCAGGAAGAAGCCTACACCGCCGTGCGAGAGATGCTGGAGCAGCTCGACGATCCCTACACCCGGTTTATGGATCCGCAAGAGTTTAACAACATGCAGATCGATACCTCAGGCGAACTGACGGGGGTCGGCATTCAAATTTCTCAAGATGAAGAAACAAACGAAATTGTGGTGGTCTCTCCTATCGAGCAAACCCCTGCTTTTGAAGCGGGTGTGCTCTCTGGCGATATCATTACCTCTATTGACGGTCAGAGCACCGACGGCATGGATCTTAGCGACGCGGTTAATCTGATCCGGGGCCCAGAGGACTCACAGGTACAGATAACGATCAGCCGCGAGGGCAAGCCGCTTGAGTTTGAGCTGACCCGTGCTCGTATCGAAATTCACCCGGTGCGCTACTCGGTTGAGAGTGGGCCAGAAGGGACGGTGGGCTACATTCGCCTGACCCAGTTCAGTGCGAATGCCGCCGCCGAAATGCGCGACGCCATTCAGGCTTTAGAAGAGCGTGAGGTTACAGGCTATGTGCTGGACCTGCGCTCGAACCCTGGCGGTCTGCTGTTTGCGAGTATCGACATTGCCGAAATGTGGATTCAGGAGGGCACCATCGTGTCGACGGTAGATCGTGACAAAGTAAGCGATGAAGAGATTGCTCATAACAAGGCGCTGAGCGATCGCCCCCTGGTTGTTCTAGTAGACGGCGGATCGGCTAGTGCGAGTGAGATTCTCTCTGGAGCGCTACAAGACAATCACCGCGCTGCCTTGGTCGGAACGCAAACGTTCGGCAAGGGACTGGTTCAATCGGTGCGTGGATTGACCGATGGCTCTGGCGTGGCGGTAACGATCGCCAAGTACCTGACACCTTCGGGGCGGGACATTAACGAGCTCGGCATTGAGCCAGACTTTGTGGTAGAGCTGACCGATGAGGAGCGAGACGCCCTCGCCGCTGATCGTGAGAAGATTGGCACTTCAGAAGATCCCCAGTACGAAAAGGCCCTCGAAGTGCTGACCGATGCGGTTCGCGCTCAGCGAGCGTCGGCTCATAGTGCGAGCGCTTCCGACCGATAAAAGAGCTGATAAAAGAGCCGATGAGAAGTAAGCGAGTGCAGCAGACCGTTCCACTGTACTCACTTCACGGAATCTTTATTTATTAGCAGCCTTTGAGCCAGTTTTCTTCGAACGGTTTCTTTTTCAACTGTCTTTTTACCGGGGCCGACATTTACCGGCTCTGATCAGGCCAACGCGCTTTGCGATGGCCTGACTTTGCGTTTTAAAGGGTCCCCATCGCTGTAAGCCTTGTGCTTCGAGGGCGTTGAGGGCCTGAGCAGAGAGAATTTCGCACGCCTCTCCCTCTTTCTTGACGATGTACCACCCTTCTTCAGAGGTTTCCATAGCGGACGATTTCCCAAGAGAACTCCTATCCAAAGCGTACACACAAGAGAGAGGGTGGATTATATAGTTTCTGCAAACAAATTAATCATCTTACAAACAGATGCGCTACCCCCGGTGGGATTATCGCTAGTGACCAGGCCAATTTAGGGGCAGTTTTCAATCAGCGGCGCGGCGAGCTGGTTCATGAGCACAGGAGACGCGAGAATATTTTCTGCGCCGCTGCTGGCCAAAATATAGCTAACACTATCAGGGCGCTTGCTTGATTTCCCAGGTGGGATCTTTAGCCAATCATAAAGGTGATTGATGACAATTCTCTAAAGACTCTCGGTGCCCAATGTTGATGTGAGCAGGTTCTACTGCGGCTCAGTGACTACAGAGCTGTTCTTCATTGGGACAATTTAGGGCGCTGGTAGCTTCGCTTCGTCTGAAATGGTATAGACAGGCTGATGCACAAGAACCCAAGCAAAGCTAAGACATTGTTGTTCTCCTAAACGAAGCATGATCTCGAAAGTATTTTTCGAGAAAGCGAGCGATCCTTTGAGCCTTGTGCTTGTCTTTCCCGAACTATTAGGCTTTTGCGATCGCCCGAAATCCCCAGAACACTTTGAAGGTAAACCTTTTCATTGAAGATCCCCTACCTTAAAGAGAATAGGGGATCTTTATTTATCCCTCTTTAACCGATCCGTCAAGCGCGAACGTCGAAGCGATCCAGCATCATTACCTTGTTCCAGGCCGCAACGAAGTCCTTGACCATACGCTCGTGGCCGTCATCAGCGCCGTAGACTTCAGTCACCTGACGAAGCTCCGCATTCGAACCGAAGATGAGATCGCAGCGCGTCGCGGTGAACTTCGTTTCGCCCGTTTTGCGATCGCAGACATCAAAGAGCATCTCGCGATTGTCGACCGGCTTCCACTCATAGTCCATGCTGGTCAGGACGCGGAAAAAGTCATTGGTCAAGACGCCGGGCCGGTCAGTGAAGATACCGTGTTTCGAATGATCCCAATTCTGATCGAGAGCACGAAGCCCGCCGACAAGTACGGTCCATTCGGGCGCGTTCAGCGTGAGGAGCTGAGCGCGATCAAGGAAGATCCGCTCTGCCTTTACCTTGTAGCCGACCGCCTCGTTGTGATAGTTGCGGAAACCATCCGAAACCGGCTTTAGCCATTCAAAGCTTTCAACGTCAGTCAGCTCCTGAGTCGTATCCATCCGCCCCGGAGTGAACGGA
>JBARVU010000447.1:0-4109 GCA_049646425.1 Phormidesmis sp.
CGTTTTTGCTACGCTGGGGCTTGCTAGACAGCGAGAATTGTCTTGCCAGTAGGCTCTAACCGTTGATGATTTTATACGGGATGTCAGAAAAATCTCTTCGTATTATTTCATTCAACGCATCACAGTCGTTTTCGCTAGGGTGAACGATCACAATTAGGCTTTTACCTGAGCAGCGCGACTGCGGTTGACTCGCTACGATGATCTGACCTGGGCGAACTTTCATGAGTTCTGCTACGGCACCTTGCCTGTCTCCCAGGAGGGCTTCTGTCTGGGCGGTAGTGAGCAAGCTTGAGCAGGGGGGCTCGAAGATACGGAACTGGTCGCACGAGCTATGCAGGTAAACTATTGCGCCTTTGCCCAAAAGGGCTAATAGAGCTATGGAGCTGATGGTTCCAATCAATAGTTTACGACCCATAGAACCTGCTCATGAAAAACTCATTGGATTAGTCTATCTTGGGATTTGATTCTTTATTGCTTAAGCTGGTCAAGTTTATTTTGAGCAGAGCGCAGATCAGCTTGTGCGTCTAGGTATACGGTAGTGCCTGGTTTGACCTGGTTAAGCTGATTGATAATGCTTTGCAGTTGGCTGATGGTGGCTTCGCGGGTGGCGTAAGTACTGCTAGCAAGCAGGGAGGTCGTTTGCGCTTGGGCCTGTTCAAAAGCCCTAACCGAGTCGGTCTCAGCCGCTAACCGAATTCTGATTTGGCCAAGATTTTGCTGATAGACTGCCGCTAATGCCTGCGCCTCATGATTGCCCAGCAAATCTTCTTGCGGAATGCTCTTAACCTGGGTGATCGCCGCTTCCCATAACGCCATCACCGCTTGCCACTCCTCCGCACTGTGCGGTGGATCTTGGCCTTGTATTGCCGCTCGCTGAGAATATTCTTTGGCACTGCTGATCACCATTAAGGTGCGTTCATTGCCCGCGAATAACCCTACAGTCTTTTCAAAATCTCGCTCGTAGGCTAACAGATTCTGTTGGGCAGTTTTCCCCGCTAAGGTTTCACCTGGAATTTCCTGGAGCTGATCAAGGGCAGTTTGCCATAGGGCGATTGCCGTTTGGCGATCGCCCGTGGTTTTGGCTTGAGGGTACTGTTGTTGGGCGCTCGTCAGCGATCGCTCCGCAACCAATAACGCATTTTGGGCGTTTTTCTCTTGAAAAACCTTCGCCCTCAAACGCCCTACCTCAGCGCGAGTTGCGTTGAACCGACTGCGGCTGAACTGCCAGTTGTAAGCGCCGTAAGTCGAAAGAGAGCTATCTACCAAGTCGATGGGCAGGGCATCTAGGCTCTTTTGGGCTTGATCTAGCTTTTGCTCGCCAAGGGCTAAATCGGCTGGCGTTGTGGCAGCAGAAATTAATTGCTGAGCCTCCTCAAAGGTGCTGATGGCAAGGCGATAATGATGATCTAGGCTGATATGGCTGGGTAGCAACAAAAGGGGAGCCGTCGCAGCAACCGGACGCCGAATCGCTGCATAGGGTAGATTTACCAGATAAATGACACCCAGGGGAATACCCAGCAGCAGCCCTACGCCAATCATCGCTTTGAGGGGCGATCGCCGGTTTGCTGTCTTAACAGGCTTGACAGGCTTAATAGATTGAGCCAGCAAGCGCTCTTCTTCTTCTATCCGTCGCTCCAGTTCTGCCAAGGTGGCGGGCCGGATGGATACGCTGGGCGGAACTGTTGCTCCAGTGGCAGCGGGGATGGTCTTGGCCCTATGAACCTTCGGAGCGTTGCGGGAGGTAGAGCTGCGCAGAAAGTTGAGACGGGAAAGTTTAAAGAGCGCCATAGAATGCATCTGGGTTGCTGCATCTAAAATTCCCTAATTGGGACTTTTTGCATAACCCCCCGAAAGGATGTATTCCAGACTGAGACCTTTGAGTCTCAAATCAATCAAGGCTAAGGTTATTTCTGTCAAGCCCCTCTGTCCTCAATATTTTCAGCCAATCATCGATTGCGCCCTGAGCGAGGCTTGAAGGAACGGAGTCCAGATTGATATTGCTGAGTTTTGGAGGTTGAGGTATGACCGCTGAGGAATTGGTCGAGCGCTATTCTGGAGGGGAGTGGCAGTTCTCCGGGATTAATCTGAGTGGTGTTACTCTTAGGGGTATTCAGTTGAGCGGAGCTGATTTGAGCGGAGCTGATTTGAGCGGAGCTGATTTGAGCGGAGCCGATTTGAGCGGAGCCATTTTGGATGAAGTGAACCTGTCTGCTGCTACTTTGCAAAACGCTCAGGGCAGTTTCTCGTATGAAGGAGCTTTCCTGTGTAAAACCATCACCCCCGACGGCGAGTACATCGAAGGTCCCGCTTGGGTCTAGCTGTGAAAGCTTAGATTTCCTAGTCAGTGAAAAGAGCTATCTGGCGGCCCTGCCAGTAGAGGAGCATTAATTGAGGCTTGAGTAGTGCGATCGCACCTTCAAAGCCGAAATAACTACCCGTATTCAGGTTACGCAAGAAGTTAAACTATCGCAATATCTTCAATGCCCTAGAAGGCGATCCTAGGAAGGATTAGCCTCCCCTTCCCACTATGAGCTACAATATAAACGTATTAACAATGTAAATACATTTATATAGCCTCTGATGGATGTGTATTACCCTCTCAGCGGCATCACCTTTGTCTGGGACGAAGAGAAGGCGCGGACAAACCCAAGTAGGCACGACGGCATCACCTTTCCTCAAGCTGCTGAAGCCTTCTTTGATCCTCTACTGGTGGTCGTTGATGCCAGCCGTAATCAGCAAGCCAGAGATGCCGTCATTGGCTTAGATAAGCGTTGGAATCTCCTATTTGTTGTCTTTGTCGAACGCGAAGACGACTATATCCGCATTATTTCTGCTTGCATGGCCACTCGTAAGGAACGTGAATACTATGAAGCCTGATGCTCTCAAAAAACGACTCAAACGTGATCGCCCGATGACGACGGTCACTATTCGGATGCCCGAGGATGTCATCGAGGACTTAAAACGTGTGGCTCCTGTCCTCGGATTCTCTGGCTATCAACCACTGGCACGCGCTTATATCGGGCAAGGGTTGCGCGCTGATCTAGAACGCTTGGAAAATGATACGGTCGCGTCCTTAATTGACGGCTTAAAGCGTCGTGGCGTTGATGACAAGGTAATTCAAGCAGCCTTGAACGAAGTGGTGAAAGAATAGTTTAGAACGTATGAACTGGTGCAAAAACGAAGGATTTTGGAACGATCATACGTACTGCCTTGGAGTTCGCCAACAATCTCCAAAACTACTCAAACCCCATCTCCGCCGCTTCAGGCTACGCTCCGAGCCTTATTGCACTTCATAGCAGCTTCGTTTGACATACCTCTATAAAAACTGTTGAATTATGTCGGGCGATCGCCAGAGAAGATAGGTGATCGCTCCAAAAAGAGCCGTATTCAGACCGACTACGGCATATCCTAAAAACATGAGCAAGCCGTCTTTTTCTAATGTGGAAATGGCTAACAGCAGCATTCCGGTTGCAGGTATAGGGTTGGTAAAAGGGACGGGTAGCATGAGTAACAGCGTCAGCCAAAGTAGGCAAATTCCGTTAATTCTCAAAACAGAGGCATTTTGAGAGAACCTTGGCCAGCGAGGCTTAGTGATTTTTTCAATCACCTTAGCAACCCGTCCCAGACTTTTAAGGAGTTGGACAACAAAGACTTGAGGCAAATGGAACGCTGCAATTCGACGTGGTAGCCAGGGGGTGCGTTGTCCGAGGGCCATTTGCACTGATAGAAGCAGGCAGGCAGAGCCTAGAACCGTGCTTACTCCTGGTGGCATGGGAAACAAAAAAGGCAGTGCCAGCAAACCAATTATCAGCAAAAAGCTGCGCTCGGATGTTTCTAGCAAAATATCCGCCAGGGTTAGTGGCTGGTCTCGTTCTTTTTCCAGGAGGCGGCGCAAGTCCCGCGAAAACTGAAGGCGCATAAAGAAGCCTTGTCTAAAATATTCGGAACAGAATAGTCAGCGTATTGCTCTCGCTGACTATTTATATAGGTTTAAATCAACCTTCACTACGGCTGACGCTCCCCGCTAGAAAGTTGAGCCGGAGTCGCTTCGTTGACTTGAGCATCGATCTCGTTCTCTATAATAAAGGACACACTCGTTGCTAAAGCAA
>JBARVU010000448.1:0-9161 GCA_049646425.1 Phormidesmis sp.
GGCTAGGGGAGAAGAAGAGACTGCACAAGAAATGTTGCAGCTAGAGCAAACAGGCTGGCAGGTTGAATACGGTGTGCGCTTAGGCAGATTAGGAGATGTTGACATTGTTTGTACCTCTCCTCAGAACAAAACTTATGTGATTGATGTTAAGTCGCATAGAGGTGAGGTAACCACAGATGGAAAGCAGCTACGTCGACGAATGGGAAAAGCAACTTATCAGTTTGAAAAGAATTTTCTCAATCAGGCTATGAGACAGGCTTTGCAAGTTAGAGAACAAAAAGATTTGAGCTTTGTCACGCCAATAGTTGCTTTCTCATCTGCCAAGGTTTCGGTTCCAGTCGGCAAGCTAAAAAATGTATATGTGGTTGAGAAATCTAGATTGGTGTCACTCCTGAGACAGCTTGGCTAGGAGGCATATTTGCTGTTGTCTATTTGTCTGGTGATCGCACCCGCCACTCAGCCTCACTCCCCGTCTGTCTCCAGGCGACCCAGGGCTGTTCCTGGATAATAGTGGCCCAAGATTTCCGTGTAGCTGTAGCCCTGATCGGCCATATCGCGGGCCCCGAGCTGACTCATGCCGCTGCCGCTATGCGCGTCGTCAACGATCGCTTGAGAAGCCGCATACAGCGACTCGACAATGCCGCCCTGATGACTGATAAATTCGCCAGCGGTCGCCTGTACCGCTGCCTGGGTGGTATTTGCCTCACGGGCGATGCCGGTGTACGCCTGAAAGCGAGGCGTATTATCCAGGTCGAAATAGTCTTCACTGGCCGGGCGAATGTTGTGCGTGAGGGCGTAGGAGCGGGCGGCTACGGCTTGAGCTTTCAGCGCTTCGAGCGACCAGCTAGCAGACATTTCGCTGCCGACGACGCTGTAGAGATAGTCGCCGAGTAGGACGTGGTTAACGGCGATTAGACCGCGATCACGCAGCGCTATCAGCACCCGGCCCCGATACCAGCTATTGCCAACGGCCACATAGCCACCGTTTTCGGGATATACCCAAAAGGCGCTGGGCAAAGTCGCACCCGCGACTACAATACCGTTACCAATCGTTGCCAGAGAGGTCTGTTCTACGGGGAGCGTTTTGAGCTGATTGCCGTCTAAGTCGGTAATGATGCCGCCATCGGAAGTGGTAAAGGCGATCGCATCCACATCCTTCGCTACCGCCACTCGCATTTCTAAAACGCTGTCGATAGTAGTGCCCGTAAACTGCACAGGCGCAGCTTTAGGTGCAGGCGGGGCAGCGGCAGTTACCTGTTCGGCCTGTTGTGTGGCGGTTGGTTTAGCAGCTTTAGTATTGGCGGGCGAGGACTGAGTCTTGGCAGTCGCGGCTGCGGCTGTGCTGTCGGACTTTGGGCTGTTGGCAGGGTCGGTGACGCGGGCGATCGCCTCTATTTTGCGATAAAAGATTTGATTTGTGAGGAATAGGTTATGGCTGCTTAGAACGGTCTCAGCCGTGGGATCGCCTGCATGGCGGAGAGGCGCTTGGGTGACCGGCGTCCCAGACAGCGCAGCTTGCAGTTGGGTGGGTGCTACTTGGGTAAAGGCAAAACCCGTACTAGCTCCCAGAAGTCCCAGAAAAACAGCAGCTCGCCCTTTTGGCAGCGTCGATAGCTTATCGAATAGTGCTCTGACTGGCTGCGAGTTTTTCGCAGAGGCTTTGTTCAATGCTGTCTTTGGGGCTGTCTTTGGGGCTGTCTTTGGGGCTGTCTTCGACAAAAGCTTAAGCATTATGCAGTATTTTATGGGGGCTACGGCAGGGTTTCTATCTATCCTTTCAGTAGACGCAAGCCAAAATCCTGACAGTTGTCAACGAGGAGCGATCACTGCGACTTTTGAGATTCTAAGCTTTATAACGATAGATTAACAGTACCGGCCTCTAAAACTGGTCGCCCAAAACACCGAACCCCCACGCTTGGATAGTCCTATGAGCCCGACAGATGCCCCCCCTTCTTCAGATGATGCCTTGGTGCTGGTCACTGGCGCGACTGGCGGCGTTGGCCAGCTAGCAGTGGCCGATCTAATCACGGCAGGCTACCAGGTGCGGGTACTGACTCGCAGTGCCGAAAAAGCAATGACTCTGTTCGCTGGCGAAGTCGAAGTTGCTGTCGGTGATATTCGTCAACCCGACACGCTGAGCGCGGCCACTGACGGCATTACCCATTTGATTTGTGCGACTGGAACCACTGCGCTCCCAACTGACCGCTGGGACTTTCAGGATATGGGCAGCAATCCAGTGGAGCAGGCGGCAAACTGGGCCAGGGTTTACGTAGATGCAGAATTTCGCAGTGCCCGGGCTCGCAACACGCCAGCGGCGGTGGATGCTTTAGGCGTGAGCAACTTGGTGCAGGCTGCGCCCGAAAACTTGCGCCGGTTCGTGTTTGTATCGTCCTGCGGGGTAGCTCGTAAAGATGAGTTTCCGTACAGCTTGCTGAATGCCTTCGGGGTTCTCGATGCCAAGATCAAAGGAGAAACGGCCATTTTGCGCTCGGGACTGCCGTATACGATTATTCGCCCCGGGCAACTGACAGATGGCCCCTACACCTCAAGCGATTTTAATACGCTGATACAGGCCACTACCGAGGGCAAGAAGGGCATCGTGATGGCAACGGGCGATACGCTTAACGGTCAGACCAGCCGGATCGATGTGGCAGCAGCCTGCGTCGCCTGTCTGGAAATCGAAGCGGCGAAAAATAAGGCGTTTGAAATGATTAGTAAGGGCGATCGCCCCGCCGAAATCAATTGGGCGAGGCTATTTACTGCGGCCTGAGATTTGAAGAACCGTGGGCGCGTCACACCAAAAAGTTCACCCCTAGCCACAGCAGTAGCAGAGAACCAAAAACGCCGAGCCAAAGCTTAAACCTGATATCCATTGAAAGTTCTAAAGTTGTTAAGGTTGACCTTTCCTATCCTAGCTAGAAAAGGCCCGGAAAAAGCCAAATTCTACGGCTGTATACATTGTTTACATCACTTCCAATAGACTTACTCACACCGCTGTGTAGCTCTCGGCCTGTAAGCGAAACATCTCTTCGTAGCGGCCTCGCTGTGCCATTAGCTGCTCGTGGGTGCCGACTTCAACCACTTCACCCTGTTCGAGCACGACGATTCGGTCGGCCATACGCACCGTCGAGAAGCGGTGGCTGACGAGAAAAGTCATTTTGCCCTGAGTGAGCTGCCGGAAGCGCTCAAAAAGGTCGTGTTCAGCGATCGCATCCACCGCCGCCGTCGGCTCATCGAGAATCAGCACCTGCGCCTGCGACATAAACGCCCGCGCCAGCCCAATTTTTTGCCACTGCCCGCCGGAGAGATCGACCCCGCCGGTAAACATCTTTCCCAACACCGTGTCATAGCCGTGATCCAGGCCAGTAATCACCCCCGTCGCACCGGCATCGGTTGCCGCCTGCAAAATTTGCTTGTCATCGTCCCGGCTGGGCAAATTACCAAAGCCAATATTGTCCTTGGCAGAGAGGGCATAGCGAGCAAAGTCTTGAAAGAGCACACCGATATTGCGCCTCAGATCTGACAGGCTAAAGGCGCTTAGCGGCACATCGTCTATAGTAATCAGCCCTCGGTCGATGTCGTACAGCCGGGTCAGCAGCTTGAGCAGGGTCGTTTTACCCGACCCATTCAGGCCCACCAACGCAATACATTCTTCGGGCGCAACGCTGAGGCTGATATTTTTGAGCGTAGGCGCATCGCCGCCGGGATAGGTGAAGTAGACATTTTGCAGCACTAATCCTTCCCGAATCGGCTTGGGAAATGGTTTGGCCCTGGGCGGATTGACCACTTCAGGGGTGAGATCAATGAATTCAAAGTACTGCGATACATATAGATTGAACTCATACAGGGTGGCAATGCTGAGCAAAATAGCTGCGGTGGCAGCCTGAGCCTGCTGAAAGGTGCCTGCATACAGGGTCAAGTCGCCGATGGTCACCAGACCGCGAACGGTTTCCCACAGCACCAGTGCGTAGGCCCCATAAAAGCCCACTGCTGAGATGATCTCCAGCGTGACCTGGGCAAACGCCTGCCGCCGAGCAAGCAGCTTCGACTCCTGGTTAAAGTCTTCGCGAATGGCATGATACTGGTCGACTAAATAGCCGCCCAGATTGAACAGGCGCACTTCTTTGACAAACTGAGGCTCTGTCAAGATTTTGCCAAAATAGTCGGCGAGTCGGCGGCTCGGGGTTTGGCGGCGGGTCATCCAAAAGCGCCGCTCAGAAAAGCGCACCCCCACCCAAAAGGTCGGCAGGGCGCTCAGCAGCAGCAGCACAAACACCAGCGGGTTGAACCGTAGCAGCAGGGCGAGTAGGCCCGCTAGCCGGGTGACCTGACCCAACAGCCTTAGCAACAGCTGCAGAACCCGCATCGGATAGCTGCTGCCACTCTGCTGAGCGCGATCTAAAATGTCGTGAAATTCAGCAGATTCGTAGTGGGCTAGGTCGAGCCGGGTGGCTTGCTGGAGGAGCTGGGTATTGGCGTAGAGAAGAAAGCGATCGCTCATCACCTGAGTGGTATAGCCATCCAGCTGCTGCAAGATTGCCTGTAGCAATAAAAAGCCAAAGCCAGCGGCCACCAGCGGAATCAGCGCTTGAATCATCACAGCTACGGCGACGCCCTCGCCGATCAGCGTCACGACCCTATCGACGATCAGCTTACTGATGTAGATTTGCGTTGCGGGTATGAGCGAACTGCTGAGCGTCAGCAAGATACTGATTACCAGGGCACCGGGTGCAGCCACCCATACCAGCCGCAGCAGCCGGGGCATGTTTTTGAAAATAGCTAGAGAACCTGTGACGCTTTGAAGAAGGGTAGTGAGCTTAGGGAGTGCCAAAGACTAAAGAGCTTATAAAGTAGAGATATCTCCATCAGCGTAGCGTTTTCGCACGTATTGCTGCTTTAGCACCTACAGCGATGCCGCTACGCTAAAGCAATGGCCCTGAGCTGCCAACATGCCACTTTCGACCATTTTTGGTTGTATTGCCAACGGCTTTTACTGGCGGTTCTTACAGCTTTCAGACAGCGAAGTGCGCGGCGACGCGGCGATTGAATATCCGCTGCGACCGATTGAGGCGCTGATGCAACGCCTCTTTTATGTCGTGAACGTTGCTCGCGCAGAAGCTTATGCCGAAGTCGAACCTGCTCTCTAAGGTACTGCCCGAAATAGGCACATTCCTACAGCAGATGTTGAAACTTTTCCTCTGCGCCCAAGGACTTGACGGCCTGCTTGATTTCTTGAGTGCGGTCTTTTTTCACGATCAGGGTAGCATTGCCGTCGCGCACGACGACCACATCTTCTAAGCCAATGGTTACAATCACCTCGTCAGGGTCGGCGCTGTAGAGAATGCTGCCGGTGGTTTCCAGGCAAACGTGCTGGCACATGTCTACATTTTCAGCGTCGCCTTTGAGCAGCCGCTCAATCGCATTCCAATCGCCCAAGTCATCCCAGCCAAAGTCAGCAGGGACGATGTAGGCGCGATCCGTTTTTTCCATGACGGCGTAGTCAATGCTGAGCTTTTCGAGCTCGGCGTAGGCGTCTACCCCCTTTTCCAGAAGGGCTTGGGTCATTTCTGGGGCGTGGGCTTTGAGTTCGGCAATCATCACCGCCGCCGGGAAAATGAACATGCCGCTGTTCCAGCTATACTGACCGCTGCTCAAGAATTTTTCGGCAGTGGCTTTGTCGGGCTTTTCGGTGAAACGGCTGACTTTGTAGGCAGGGAGATCGTTCACGCTACCGGCAGTGAAGCGGCCAGCGGGCGTGCCCTGCTCGATATAGCCGTAGCCAGTAGAGGGGAAGGTGGGGGTAATGCCTAAAGTCGCGATCGCCCCCTCACTCACCGCTAACTGCGCCGCCGCCCGTAGCGTATCGCAGTAGCGCACCTCATCGGTAATGTAGTGATCTGCCGGGAAAAAGCCGCAGACTGCGTCATCTCCATAGCGCTTAGCCACTTCTAAGGTAGCCCAGGCGACAGCAGGCGCAGTATCGCGGCCCTGCGGCTCGACGAGAATATTGGCGCCGGGAATATCGGGCAGCTGTTCGCGCACGCCTGCGGCCAGGTGAGCAGCGGTGATGACAAAGAGTGAATCCCAGCTCGCTAACGGCAGGAGTCGGTCGGCAGTGGCTTGAAGGAGAGAGCGATCGCCGCCATCCAGGCACAAAAACTGCTTAGGACGCTTCAACCGACTCACCGGCCAAAACCGTTCGCCTTTACCGCCAGCCAAAATAACGGGGATGAAATGCACCATAGGGATCACTGTGTCATCAACAGGTCGAAGAGTCCGGTTTATCCTACCGCCCACAAGAGTAGCTTAATCACTCTAGAAATTGTCAAAATCAGCGGGCGATTGACGGGCGCTTTAAAAAAGCAGTTAAATTATGCAGGCTGAGTTACAGATCACACACTGATTTATCTGGTATGTACTTAACTTATCTGAGATACTGCTGATATGGCAGCGGTTTGAGCAGCCCAGCATCTGATCACTGACTTAGACAGCTTATACAGATGAACAACTGCCTTTTGAATAACGGTTTTATTACCCAGCTTTTGATACTCTCGTAAGTTAAGCGAGTTTTGCTGCTAGAAGCCCCTGCTGACGCAGACTTAGAACCTCTGTCAACCCTTTTCCCGCTCGTGGCCTCTCAATGTCTATTCAGCCTAACGATCAAGAGGACTCAACCCCAGCTGACGCGCCGCTGACGCCTGAGCTTCCGGTCATTCCTCCGGTCATTCCCAAGGGCGCCAAACTGCCCGCTCCCCCCTCAGCCAACTCTGAAGAAGCCAAGCTGTCCACTCAGCCGTCAACGCGGCAAGAGCCGGTACGCTCAGAAACAAGCGTTGTTGTTCTAGCTCAGCCAGCTAAGACTTCGCCAGTTAA
This sequence comes from Phormidesmis sp., assembly GCA_049646425.1. Taxonomy (GTDB): domain Bacteria; phylum Cyanobacteriota; class Cyanobacteriia; order Phormidesmidales; family Phormidesmidaceae; genus Phormidesmis. Next base: position 6,874 of record JBARVU010000448.1, read on the forward strand.
GATTCCGTCAGCCAAGACTTCGCCAGCCAAGACCCAGCCGGCTAAAACTCAATCAGCTAAGTCAACTACCCAGTCACCTCGTCGGTTCAAACTGCCAGGTAGCCTGCCAAAGGTTCTGAAAAGGGCAATTTGGGGAGCAGTCTTTGGAGTGACTGCAGTTACGGCGGCGGGGTTGGGGGCGATCGCCGTTCTGACTTTCCCACTTCCTCGCCAGGTGAGCGGCGACGTAGCCCCGCCGCTCACGGATCTTTGGCGCTCGGGGTTTCGCTATCAGGTCTCTCGCCCGGTCAATATTCTGGTCATGGGGTTAGATGAGGCGCGCGATGTCGAGGGCGCTCAGCCCGAGGATCTGGTGGGACGCACCGACACCATGCTGCTGGTGCGCGTCGACCCTGAGCAAAAAGTCGTCAACATTCTCTCTATCCCGCGCGATACGCGAGTAGAAATTCCGGGCTACGGCGTTGACAAAATTAACCAGGCCAACTTTGAAGGCGGCGCTGAACTAGCTGCGCAGACCGTCATGTACAACTTTGACGACGTAGAGATTGACCGCTACGTGCGGGTAAGTACGACAGCCTTCAAAGAAATTGTCGATCTGGTCGGCGGGGTGGAAGTGCTCGTTCCCAAAGCTATGCAGTACGAAGACAAAACTCAAGGGCTCTTTATCGACCTGAAGCCCGGCCTGCAAACGCTCAACGGTGACGAAGCCGAGCAGTTTGCCCGTTTTCGCCAGGACTCCTACGGCGATATCGGGCGAGTCCAAAGGCAGCAGATTTTACTCAAAGCGCTGCGTCAGCGGATTACGAGCCCGGCTGTGCTGCCCAAGCTCCCCCAAATTATCCGGGTGCTTCAAAGCCATATTGATACCAACCTCAGCGCTGAAGAAATCCTAGCGCTGGCCGGATTTGGCCTTGACCTAGACGGCCAAGATATGCAGATGGTGATGCTACCAGGCCGATTCAGTACCCCTGAAGAGTACCAGGCCAGCTACTGGATATCGGATCCGTCAGCAAGTAGTGAACTGATGCGAACCTACTTCGATGCGCAGCCCGTTGAGCTGGTTGCCGATGTGGCCGGAGCGACCTATTACGATCCGCCTAGCGATCGCGCCGTCAGCGGTCTAATGATCGCTGTGCAAAACGCCACTGACGATCCGTATGCCAGCTACTCAATGGCCGAATATCTCAGAGATCAAGGCTTTTACAACGTCTATGTGATGCCTGACTGGTCAGATGTAAACCAGGACACCGCTGTCGTTGTCCAGCGTGGGGACCTTGGCAGCGCCCGCGCGGTCCGCAGCAACCTTGACCTTGGCAAAGTCGTTTCTGACTCTACCGGCGATATCGACTCCGATCTCACCATTCGGGTAGGTGAAGACTGGCTGGCACAGGTCGATCCTACCTGGCAGCGGCTCCCCTACGACGGCCCGCGATAGCAATCAGGAGATAGCGCGATGAGTCTAACCTCGGTCGGTATAGCGTTAGGGCTGGCCTGCTGTTGGGTGCTGCTATTTGCAATGCCTGTGAGCCCTTTCTAAAATTAAGCCTTATTCTAATAGCTGACCGTGAGTTTGACGGTTAAACAAAATCGCGACAAAACACATCACTCTCATCGCCAGCAGTAGCTCAATGGGTTCTTGATCTCTACTAATAATCCAGCCATACATACCCGTTTTCCATTGAAACACGGTCAAACCCAGTACCTTGACGAGGAAAACGCTCACATAGTCGTAGTAGAGATATAGCAACGCCGCTGGTAGAAAATATCCTTGTAGCAGCCGATTAGGGATGATGAACTGCGTGAGCTTTGGGAACTGCTCTTTTAGCCTAGCAGGGAAAAACTTCCAGGCAAAGGCCCCATATAGCCCCACTGAGATATACAGCAGATGCAGGGAATAGCGCGACAGGAAGTTGTGCAGCGTAATCTCTTCCTGCTGGTTGTAGGTTTGAAAAAACTCAGGTGACTGCACTTCAAAGATTCGCTGTCCCCAGCTAATTTCTTCCATCGCTACGAAGAAAAACAAGAGAGACATCAGACCGACGATCAGGGCCGTTGAGCCTAACCGTCGCTTTCGGTAAAGCCTGATGAGCATCACGCCACTCAAGATGCTGGCTACTAAGTAGACAATACTCGTCAAATACTCAGCCGGGCCATCTTCTCGGGCCATTACAATCCAGTACGCATGATGAGATATGCCCTTAAGCCCGATGAGGAACCCGATAAACGCAAAGGGAAAAAACCGCACGAGCTGACGCCCTTGCAAAGATAGGCCAGCACTGAAGTTACTC
>JBARVU010000449.1:0-3982 GCA_049646425.1 Phormidesmis sp.
CCCGGCGAAATTCCCTGCTCAAGCGCTGCTGCATAGGCAAATACTTTGAAGGTCGAACCGGGCTGACGCACCGCCTGATTCGCCCGATTGAACTGGCTCTCCTGATAGTCTGTACCGCCGACCAGCGCTTCGATTTCGCCGGTTGTGGTGTTTAGGGTAACGACTGCTCCTTGAGAAAAGCCAAGCTGGCTGCCCTGACTGTTCACCGTCTCTTGCAAACTGCTCTCAGCGGCGGCTTGCGTATCCAGGTCTAAGCTAGTCTCGACGATAAAGTTGCCTTCTCTAGCCAGTCCTTCACCTAAGACACTGTTGAGTTCGTCAAATATGTAGCTATAAAAATAGGGCGCTTTGGAGCTTTGCAGCTGTTCGCGAGCCTTGGGGCTGATTTCAATGCGCGATCGCCTTGACCGCCGCCCTTCTTCAGCGCTGATCATGCCCATCTTCACCATGTTCCCGATCACGCGATCGCGATACTGGACTGCCGCCTGATAGTCCTGCACGGGGTTAAAGGCATTGGGCGCAGGTAAAATTCCTACCAGCGTTGCCGCCTCACCCACCGTTAGGGCATCAGCAGATTTACCAAAGTAAAATTGCGCCGCATCTTCAAATCCATAAAGATTATTGCCCAGGTACACCCGGTTTAGATACAGCAGCATAAGCTGATCTTTACTGTAAAAAGTCTCTAGCTTGAGCGCCACCACCGCCTCTCTCACCTTCCGTCCCACGCTATCCTCTATGCCGACATAGTCCCGGTAAGTGTTGCGGGCCATTTGCTGAGTGATGGTACTGGCCCCTTCCTGAATGCCACCGCTGGAGATATTTGTCACTAGCGCCCGCACAATCCCTAGCGGATCGACTCCTAAGTGCCAGTAAAAGCGCGAATCTTCTGACGCCACTACCGCCTTGGGTAAGTAGGGCGAGTATTCCTGTAAGCGCTGCTTTTCTAAGTGGGCTATGTTCGGCAGCTCATTGAGCGGCACGTGATCGCCCTCTTCACCTTCAGCCGTCACCAGCACTGGCCCCTGCACCGACTCCGGCAGCGGGTTGATGGTGATCTTGGGCCATTCCAGCCCGACTATCCAAAATGCCAGCAGTCCGGTCAGCCCAGTCGCGCCGTATAGACCATAGCGCACCGTACGGACGTACCAGGGAGGCGGGTCAATGTAGCGCACCGTTACCGCATCGGCCAATTCCCTCGGCCCCAGGGTAAGCACATCACCGTGACGTAGCGGCAGCGAGGAAATCCGCTTTTTGCTGCGGTAAATGCCGTTGGTTGAGCCTTTGTCTTTGATCACAAAGGGATTGCCCGCGCGCGACCGGTCGCGGGTGATGGACAGATGGGTTTGGCTGACGATGGGCGATCGCACCACAATATCGCAGGCTTTAGAAGAGCGCCCTAGCAAATAGTGCTCTCCCACCAGCGGATATTCCTCGACCTTGCCGCCCGCGTCGCTGCCTTTTTCGATCAGCAGCTTGGGCACCCGCGCATTCGGCTTCAGCGGAATTTTAGAAAAGTCAACGTTGGCCTGAACGGTTTGAAAAGCCTGCGTAATTGAGCCCAAAAAAGTTTTCGGCTGCGCACTAGCGCCCTTTTTGGACGGGTCTTGAGAAGAGGGAGGCTTAGGCGGCGGAGAGGTCATAGCGTCAGGAAGGGCACTGCCAGCTCAATCTATAGTCCATCTTAAATGGCCAGACTGGATACCGGGGATGAGGTGAATAACGCGATCATCAGAACAGTATAGGAACCAACAGGCTAAACGATACAAATTCCGGTGAGGATTTTAGTCGACCTATCGCCGGGGTCTTCTATTTTTATCTGAGCCCTCTCTATTCTCAGCCCGAGGATCTGGCAAAAAGATCGCGATCACCAGCAGGCAAATGATGCCCACGTTGATCCACACGTCGGCCAGATTAAAAACCGGAAAGCCCGTCACCGGAAACGCCTGCAAAAAATCGACCACCTCACCTGAGAGCAGTCGGTCAATGCCATTGCCAAACGCCCCGCTCAAAATAAATCCGTAGCCCGCCTGCTCCCAGCGATTGGGCAGTCGCACCGTCCAGCCATAGATCGCCAGCGCCGCACTGACAATCATCGATAGCCAGCGCAGCCATTCGCCATTCTCACTAAACAGGCTCCAAGCCGCACCCGGATTCGTGACGTAGGTAAAGTGCAGCACACCCGGAATGACCGTCACGCTCTCACCCAAGCCAAACGTCTGCACGACCCACCACTTTGTGAGCTGATCGAGAATGACGCCAACGATGGCAACTACCCAAAAGAGGGGGTTTTTAGGTTTCATAATTAGTAAAACAGGGCTCTACGCATCGCATAGGCAATCAGCGCGATCGCACAGACCACCATCACCTGCCCTGGGATCGGCACGATGGAATAGTCCATTATGGCCAGCAGCAGCGGCGAATCCAATCGCACCCAGCGAAACAGGTAGCCGCATGTCAAGTAGACCAAGCCGCATAGATGGACGACGACCAGGCCACTGAGGGCTGCAAACGCCAGCCGCTCCAATGTCGGCTTAGCGCGAAACGCCAGCGCCCCGCACACCCACCCGGCCGGAATAAACCCCAGCAAATAGCCAAAACTAGGCTCTCGAAAATACCCCAGCCCCGCCCCCTGGGTAAAGACCTGAAAGCCAAACCGCTCAAACAGCACAATGCCCAGTGTGACATAGGCGATTTGGGCTAGCGCCGCCGCGTTTTTGCCGCCCATACAGCCGGTAAATAAAGCCGCACCGACTTGAAAACTCACGCCCAGCGAGTAAAACGCAATACTGCCGCCCTCGCCCTGCCACCACGACAGCGGCATGCCGATCACAAATGCCTCTAGCCACGTACTGCCAATCGTCAAAATTAGGCCAATCAACGCCCACAACAGCTCGGATGGAGCAAACACGGATACCTTTCTTGTCAAAAAAAATCTCTGTATAAGCATTTTAGGCTAATACCTTGAGTGAACCCGGCGAGGGGGTAGATTGTTTGCTTTCGTGGTTTTGGGGCAGGGGGCAGGGGGCATAGGGGACGGGGGCTTTGTTTTACAGAAGGTAACCTTTTGCGCGATTCTGCTCAATTCACCTTAGCTCAAGCTTTACACTTGTTTTCACGAGTCTAAATATTGAGTCTAATTATCCTGAGCGCTTATGTTTCCGACCCATCGCCCCCGTCGTTTGAGATCGCACGAAAATCTCCGCCGCATGGTGCGAGAAAATATTGTCACCACGGCTGATCTGATCTATCCGCTGTTTGCAGTGCCTGGCGACGCTTTTTCTCAGGAAGTGAAGTCGATGCCAGGCGTGTATCAGCTCTCTGTCGACAAAATTGTCGAGGAAGCCAGGGAAGTGTATGGCCTTGGCATTCCTGCCGTCATCCTATTTGGCATTCCGACTGAAAAAGATACAGAAGCAACGGGTGCCTGGCACGATCACGGCATCGTGCAAAAGGCGACTGAAGCGATCAAGAAAGCGGTGCCCGATCTGCTGGTGATCGTCGATACCTGTCTGTGTGAGTACACTAGCCACGGTCACTGTGGCTATCTAGAAGTCGGGGATCTCTCCGGCCGAGTGCTGAACGATCCCACTCTAGAATTGCTGAAGAAGACAGCTGTCTCTCAGGCCAATGCTGGCGCCGATATCATTGCGCCTTCAGGGATGATGGATGGCTTTGTTCAGGCCATTCGCGCTGGCCTAGATGAGGGCGGGTTTGAAGAGATTCCGGTGCTTTCTTACGCGGCCAAGTATTCATCTGCTTACTATGGGCCATTTCGCGATGCGGCGGAGTCGGCGCCTCAGTTTGGCGATCGCCGCACCTACCAGATGGATCCTGCCAACGGCACCGAGGCTCTTAAAGAAATTGCCCTAGACATCGCCGAAGGCGCAGACATGCTGATGGTCAAGCCTGCCCTCTCCTACATGGATATTATCTGGCGAGTAAAAGCGGCCACTGACCTACCGGTCGCCGCCTACAACGTCTC
>JBARVU010000450.1:0-5896 GCA_049646425.1 Phormidesmis sp.
TGGCCCTGACCAGTCCGTCGGCTTCGAGAACGCTGTAGGCTTCTAGGACAGTGAGCTTATTGACTTTGACGGTTTGGGCCAGGGTGCGAATGGAGGGTAGCTGAGTGTCGGGCAGCAGATGGCCAGCGCGAATGAGATGCTGAATGCGATCGCGTATCTGCAAATAAACCGGCTTTTTTGCCTGACGATCTAAAGGAATCTTCATCGACTCGTAAAACCAAACGCTGATTGAAGCCTACCGGATTTGCCAAAGCGCTGCATAGTACAGTTATGCCGATTTTGACTAGAACAGTCAAAAGTTTGCCAACTGTTCTAGTCAAAGTTGCCAGAAGCGTACCTTCCGATCTGCTGACCGCATCGGTCATGGTAGGAGCGTTGTTACCGATGTTGTTACTGGCATAGCGCAGCGATGAAATCAGAGTTTACACCGGTCAGTCTAGAAGCAGAATTTTGTCAGATAGTTAGTCGCCGTCAGGGTTGTTCTAATGCTGAGCCCAAGGATTGTACCGACAATCGTCAAGTTAGCTGGATAAGAGATTGGTCAGGTCGGCTGCTCGATTTTCTCACCGGTTCACAGACTTTGAGTATTCAGCAGCGATCGCACTCCAATGGCCAAGTGCAGTGGATTGTGTATGACCCTGCCGCCGATTTCCGCCGGGTTTTTGACTCTGAAGCGGCAGTTCGAGTCTGGTTAGAGAAGCGATACTATCAATAGACCTCAAGCAGTCAGGAAGAGAACATAATGGGACTTACCGTCACTCAAGTAGATGCGTTTACAGACCAGCCCTTTGCAGGTAATCCGGCGGCGGTATGTGTAACCGATGCGCCGCTGGAGGAGGGATTGATGCGGGCGATCGCGCTCGAAATGAATCTCTCTGAAACCGCTTTTTTGCACCCGATAGCGGGCGGCTATAGCCTACGCTGGTTTACCCCTGCTATAGAAGTCGATCTGTGTGGCCATGCGACGCTGGCGAGCGCTCACGTGCTGTGGAGCGAAGGCTATCTACCTGCTGAAAAAGTTGCTAGCTTTCATACTAAAAGCGGCTGGCTCAGCGCCCAGCAGAAGGAGAATGGATGGATAGAAATGGACTTTCCAGCTCGGCCTGTTCGCCCTACCCACGTGATGCCGCAGCTGATCAAATCTCTCTGCTGCCACGGAAATATTCGGGCTGTCTCCAAGAGTGAAACGAACTATCTTGTTGAAATTCAGACTGAGTCGGCCTTGCGATCGCTTGAGCCAGATTTTGGAGAAATGAAGAAACTGCCCGTGCAAGGCATCATTGCCACAGCGCCTGCCGATAGCACCGACTACGATTTTGTATCCCGCTACTTTGCCCCAGCGGCTGGCGTGAATGAAGATCCGGTGACGGGGTCGGCTCATGCTTCCCTAGCCCCTTACTGGCAGGAAAAGCTTGGTAAATCAGACATGATGGCCCAGCAGGTATCAGCCAGAGGCGGCGTACTGCGGGTGAAATGCAGTTCGGCTGAAGGCACAAATCCTGATGATGCCCGGGCTGTCCGCGTGTTCATCAGCGGTCAGGCCGTGACGACAATGAGGGGCGAACTATTCGTCGCAGATCGCTAGAAGACAGGCAGCCATAGGGAGGAACGAAAATCCGTCTTAATTCATACATTTTCGAGGCTAAGGAAAGTGATATGTATTGAATCATACAGACGAGATCGACTCACCCGTTATTTCCGCAGCGCTACTATGTCATTTCAAGACTACGATCCTGGCGATTTTTATGATGAGCTTTTTACCGGAGCGGGAGTTCCTCGGGAGACGGCTTCCCTACTGATCGAGCGAATTGACTCTCTGCCCATTGATAGCCTGATTCGTCGTCAGCAGGCCGCGCAAAATACGCTGTTTAAGCTCGGGGTAACGTTTAATGTGTACGGCGATGAGCAGGGCTCTGAAAAGGTTTTTCCGTTTGATGTGGTGCCTCGAATTGTCCCCGGTGAAGCGTGGCGATGGCTCGAAAAAGGCTTACAGCAGAGGATTACGGCGCTCAACTGCTTTCTCGATGACGTCTACAACGATCAAAAGATCCTGGCGGATGGCGTCATTCCTCGGGCAACGATTGAGTCGGCCTCTGGATTTTTGCCGCCCTGTATGGGCCTGAAGCCACCGAAAGGGGTATGGTGCCATATTACCGGCACGGATTTGGTGCGCGATCGCAAAGGCGACTGGTTCGTCCTTGAAGACAATCTTCGCTGTCCGTCGGGCGTTTCCTACGTGCTCGAAAATCGCCGGGTAATGAAAAGCTCGTTTCCGGGCCTGTTTGAAGCGCTCAATATTCAGGCGGTAGATGACTATTCCAGCCAGCTTTTAGAGACGCTCTTGCAGCTTGCCCCAGACAGCATCAGCGATCCGATGGTGGTGCTGCTGTCTCCGGGCGCGTTCAACTCTGCCTACTTCGAGCATTCGTTCTTAGCGCAGCAGATGGGGATTACCCTGGTGGAGGGTGGCGATCTGGTGGTGGATGATGGCTATCTTAAAATGCGCACCACCAAAGGGTTACAGCAGGTAGATGTGATTTACCGGCGCATTGACGATGACTTCTTAGATCCGACGGTGTTTCGCCCAGATTCGATGTTAGGGATTCCGGGGCTGATGGAGGTGTACCGGCAGGGACGGGTGGCGATCGCCAACGCACCCGGCACCGGCGTCGCCGACGATAAGCTGGTGTATGCCTACGTCCCACAAATGATTCGCTACTACCTGGACGAAGAACAGATTCTGCCGAACGTGCCCACTTACTTCTGCGAAAATGAAAAGCAGCAAGCCTACATTCTAGAGAATTTAGATTCACTGGTGGTCAAGGCAACCGACGCTTCTGGCGGATACGGTATGTTGATCGGTAGCCAGTCTACCCAAGAAGAACAGAATCAGTTTGCTGAAAAGATCAGGGCCAATCCTCGTGGATACATTGCTCAGCCAACGCTGTGTCTCTCGCGCGTGCCCACTTTAATCGACCGTTCTTTTCAGGGACGCCATGTCGATCTCAGGCCGTTTATTCTCTACGGCCATGCCAATGAGACTCCCTATGTGAATCCGGGCGGACTGACCCGAGTTGCGCTTAGAGAAGGATCTCTGGTGGTTAACTCTTCTCAAGGCGGGGGCAGCAAAGATACCTGGGTCGTGAATACATAGGAAACTGGGAGAGATTGAAACAGAACTTGAATGCCGAAAGGAGAAATTAATGCTCAGTCGTGTTGCTCATTCTATCTACTGGCTCACTCGCTATATTGAGCGAGCTGAAAATGTGGCCCGGTTTGTGGATGTGAATCTCAACTTGTTGTTGGACAGCCCAGCAGGAACCGCTGGACAATGGGATCCGTTGATTTCGGTGTCGGGCGATCACGCCCTCTTTCAAACCCTTTACAACGGCGAGGCAACTTCCGAGAATGCCCTCAACTTTCTTACCTTTGACCGCAGATCTCCCAACTCAGTCATCTCTTGTGTGCGCGCTGCCCGCGAAAATGCTCGCTCTGTCCGAGAGACCATTTCTTCGGAAATGTGGGAACAGCTTAATACGTTTTACCTGATGGTAGAAGATGCCGCTAAAACGGCAGCCCTCACCGATATTGGTGAGCTTTGCGCTTTTTACGCCGAAGTAAAAATGGCCAGCCATCGCTTTTCTGGCGTGATGAATGCGACTCAGTCCTGGAATGAAAGCTGGCACTTTGGTCGGTTGGGGCGGCTGTTGGAGCGGGCCGACAAAACTGCGCGAATCCTGGATGTGAAGTATTTTTTGTTATTGCCCTCTCTACAGGAAGTGGGTACGCCGCTAGACAACTTGCAGTGGATTGCTTTGCTCAAGTCTGCCAGTGCCTATGAGATGTACCGTAAGACCCAGCGTAAAATCTCTCCGGCTAGCGTTGCGAGCTTCCTCATTCTCGATCCTTACTTTCCGCGCTCGATTAAGTTCTGCCTGCATCAGGCCGAAGATTCTCTCCGTAGCATTGTGGGTTCTGAAGAAAAGTCTTTGGCGAGTCAGCGGGCGCTCGGTCGGCTGCGAGCCGAGATAGACTATGGAACAATTGAGGAGATCTTTCAAGCGGGCCTACATGAGTTTCTAGACGATTTACAGCGACGGATCAATCAGGTCGGCGACTGTGTCTATACCGACTTCATCGCAATCCCTCAACATTCTCCTGTCTTAAGTCAGGCTCAGTAACTGTGCGCTATCGTATTACTCACACCACCGACTATCGCTATAGCGACGCTGTTCAGCTTCGTCCTCATATTCTCCGGCTGTGCCCTCGCAGCGATGGTATGCAGTGGCTGCAAAAGTTTGAGATCACGCTTTCACCTGACCCCGTTCAACAGACTTACTTTCTAGATGAGAACGGCACAACCTGTCTGCGAGTGGGGTTCGATTCGCCTTTAGAGGCGTGGCATATTCAAACGGTGAGCGAGGTATACACCACTCGCGACAATCCTTTCGACTATTTGGCGGAGCCCTGGGCGATGCAGCTGCCGGTCGACTACCCGAGTTCTTTGGCGGTGCAGCTTCGGCCTTATTGGGATCTGCCGTTAGGAGGCGGGATTGACGATGCGATCACGCCTGAAGTCATTGCGATCGCTCACACCCTGATGGCCGAAGTCGATAACAATACAAGCTATTTCTTAACCCGACTCACCCAGCTTATTCCAGAAAAGTGTGTCTATCAGCAGCGGCTAGAAGGAATGCCCCAGGCGGCGGCGGTAACGCTAAATAAGCACTCAGGCACCTGCCGGGATTTTACTGTGCTATTTATGGCAGTTTGTCGTGCAGTCGGGCTAGCAGCCCGGTTTGTCAGCGGCTATCAGGAAGGTGATTTAGAACAAAATGCGCACGATTTGCACGCTTGGGCAGAGGTCTATGTTCCCGGTGGCGGCTGGCGCGGGTTTGACCCGACTTTGGGCTTAGCGGTGAGTGATCGGCATGTGGTGATCGCTGCTGCTGCCGACCCTAAACAAGCCGCTCCTGTTACAGGCACCTTGCAACCTGGACAAAGGGTAGAAACTACCTTAGAAAGTGATATTCATATAGAGGCTGTATCTGAAGCTTTAGAGACGTAACTTCATACCTCAGTTACTCTGATAACATAGCCAAAAATTCTGTCGGTAGGACTGCTGGAACCAGAGAGTCAACGAAGTCAGGCGTATTCCGAGTCACAATAACTTCAGCGCCTGCAACCTTGGCAGCTTCACTTGTCACAGCATCCTCAAAATCGGTAATAGTGCTTTGCACGGCAAAGGGTTGCCGCCGTGCTAGGACATCTAGCAGAACATCGCTATCAAACAACACCTGCCTCAACGATATTTTTCCTCTAGATAATCCACATAGGATTCTGTAGAGGCTTCTGGATTCAATTGAATCACACCCACCAGACTCTGAGTCCAAGGGGAAAGATCTTGGAAGGAACTCGCACTTTGATTCGGCGGATTAGAAGATAAGGTCTCTTTTCGGATTGAACCTAACAATGACTGAACTAAACGCCAGCGATCGCTAATCGATAAGTTTACTGCTTGCCGTTGTAACTCCTGCCAGGTCATCATCTATCTCCTTATCCGTCTGCTATTCCCATTTTAAGCCGAGGTGATGACTTCGGGGATTCGCCTTACTAAAGCTGCCACTGTACTAGCCGCACGCCGTTGCCGAGCACCCGATGCTTCAGCCAGGATCGCCGCTTCCAGTGGCGCAAGCTAACCTGTTCAGAGCGGGCAAACCCCTGCTCAAAAGTCTCTTCTACCCGGTGAAATAACGCCGCACTGTCGGTCATAATATCTAGTTCGTCGTTGTGCAAGAAGCTGCGATAGTCGATGTTTGCGCTGCCCGTATTGACCCACTTGTCATCAATTATCAGCATCTTGGCATGGATCATGCTCGGCTGATATTCAAAAATC
>JBARVU010000451.1:0-11459 GCA_049646425.1 Phormidesmis sp.
AAGCTGCTCAAAGGCACCGTTGCCAACGCGAACGGGTGCAGATTTTTTGTAGCCTTCTAGATGGTCGAGATGCTCCTCTTCAAGATCCAGTTTGCCGTCGATGCGGTACATTACCTGCAAGCTACCGCCCTTCCCGAGTTCCTGACAGCGGGCCTCTAGCCAACCCATAAAGTCTTTGGCTTCTGTGGTGAAGCCGATCCGCAGCAGCGCGTATACCGTAAAGGCCGCGTCTCGAATCCAGGTATAGCGATAATCCCAGTTGCGCTTACCGCCGATTTGCTCGGGCAAACTGGTGGTTGGAGCGGCAATGATGGCCCCGGTCGGCTCATAGGTCATGAGCTTAAGCGCTAGCGCAGACCGCTCTACCCGCTGCCGCCAGCGCCCGGTGTAGACACACTGTGAGAGCCACTTGCGCCAATAGGCCGTGGTTTCATGAAAAAACTGTTCGGTCGTTTGATTGAGATCGGCAAGCTGCGCTTCAGAAAGAGTAAAGGCGGGTTGGGTATGCTTCTGAGAGCCGTCTTCCTTTGCCTTCTGTACGTTTATGGGTTTAGCGGAGCGCTGTTCAATTTGTTCGTAATCCTCCACCTCACAGTCTGGGTTGGAGGCATCCTCTTTGAGCAATGGTTTAAAGATAAAAGTGGCTGTCTCGCCTTCTTTAAGGCTGAACTCGGCAAATGCGCCCCGCTCATTTATTGTGAGCGGAATTTGAGACACCAGCTCAAAGTACTGGCACTGCGCCTCACCTGGATCGTTGATCGGATCGTCAGAGCAACAGGGGTCAGAGTCGCAAAAGAACTTCGCACCCGTGGGGGTGGGCTGGGTTTTGTGGTGAGCACGGCCATAGTCGAAGGCAGGATAGCACTCGGCGCGAAAGGTGATTTCTTTGCGAACGGTGCGCACCTGACGCACGATCCAGTTGCGGACTGTTGAATTGCCCAACGGCATAAAATCGACCACTTCACCGACCCCGCATTCACACAGAAAGCGGGTGACCAAAATATTGGTTTCTGGATAATAGAATTGTTTGTGGTTGTCTTCTGTGACGGTCGATTCGACTTTGAAGTGACCGCCTTTCTCGCCGTCTAAGAGGGCTGCAAAAATGCTGGGCGAGTCGTGGCGAGGGTGGCAGAACCAGTCAATCGATCCGTTGAGTCCAACCAGCGCAGTTGTGCGCATATTGCCAATCAGGCCGTAGTTTTCGATGGGCTGATAGCTCACAAAAATTCCTTTCGATAGTCTTCTGTCCCTATCGTATAACGTTTTGTAATGCTCCAATCCGCTCTAAGATTGACTCTGCTGATCTCCCCCTTTTGAGCAACCTAGTAAACCCTCTACCCTGCTCACAAACCTTCCATAGAAAGATACTGAGAAAAACCGAACTATTTCCTTAGAGCGTTTAGAGGGAGTTCCTACCGGATTCTGGCTCGATTAGGTCGAACCGTTTGGGGTAGGGCAGGTCGTGCTTAGTAAATTCTTTCTTAGCGCGGGTGGTTAGATCCGTCATATATGAAAACTCATCGCGGGCATCTAGAGGATAGGCCCGCAGCTTGAATAAGCTGCCCCAGCTATGCTCTGACATCACGACAAGAATCGGCATTTTTAGATGCGTGTACTTGCTGGTGTGGGCAATGCGATACAGAATATTCTCGACTTGCTCGGGGTTAGCCTCATGGGCTAAATAAAACTCAGTAACCACCTGAGCTTCTAACTCGCCCATGTTGGCGTTAGAGACTGCATTTGTCCAGATGTAGTTGTGAGGAACGGTGACGATATTGTCGCTAGGCGTGCGCAGACGAATGCTTCTGAGCCCATAGCTGATCACCTCGCCGTATTCGTCGGCGATAGCGATGCGATCGCCCACCCGATAAGGCGCTTCAAAAATACCGACGATGCCCGCGATAATAGAGCTGGCGTAATCTTTGAAGGCGAAGCCCAGCGCCACAGCGACGGTACCAGTCACCGCTAGCACGTTATCTCTAGAAAGATTGAGAAATAGGTTCATTAGCGTGATCACGGTCACCGTCATCACCAGTGTGCGCACAAAAGGCTGAAACTGCTTGATCCGCAGCCGGTTGTGGCGGGCTACCCGCTCAGAAACAGTGATCACTATCCAGTCGACCGTTTTGATAATGGCATAGGCTATTGCGATCACTAGCAAAGCCTGAAAAAGCTTGCTGACGGTGATTTTCGAGAGTAATTCTTTTGTCTGATCAGCGGTTTCACTCGCGGCTTCACCAGCTTTTTTGGCCGCGTTTTTAGCCGCTTCACCCGACTGCTGTGCCAGCAGCGCTGATGCTGCCATCGCCGTTTGGATACTCTTCATAGGCTGTTTACCCTAGGGCACCTCAATCATGAAATTATTTCTAGAAAGCTCTCGCTGGAGCTGAGGGTAGTGCACCGGATTGATCTTGATCACCGCTTCTTGCTGTTCAATAATGCCAGCGTTGCGCAGCACCTGCACCTGATTGTTGACCACCTGAGGGGCATCGCCCAAGCTAGCGGCAAGTGCCTTGACGGTCAAATCGCCGTGAAGCATCAAAGAGTAGAGCAAATACAAGTCGCTTTGGTCGAAGTCGGGCAGGGTCGGTAACTTGGGCGTCGTGGCGACTAAACGAGGCTCATTGAGCGATTCTGACGATTCCGAGGAGGGGGCTACAGGTATTGAAACGTCGTTTCTACGCTTTTCCAAAGCCTTCCGCTGACGATCCTTGCTATTCGACTCTTCCTGTTCTGGTTTGTCATCTTCAGACTTGTCATCATCAGCATCTTCTGGCGCCTGGTAGCGCAGAGACTTGATAAATAGCTGTACGGCAACGATGCTCACCCCGTCGGAGATATCCGCTAACCGATCAAAGTAGTCCCGCTTTAAGTTGGTGTCCTCGTCTTTTGGTTCATGGGGAAGCATTTCACCTTTGACGGCACGGAGGGAAGACTTCACGGTTGCACTGACTTCCTGCGTAATTTCAGAAATGGACTCCACAGGCTTATCTGCGGAGATATTCAGATCTTTGAGTCGTTCTGGATGCTGAAATCGTTTGTGAAGAGATGAGTCTTCAAAGCAAATCTCAAACTGTTCAACAATCGGCGCCAGCCAGTCTTGAAGCTCTTCTCCTGTCAAGTTGGGCAAAGAAACGGTCTCGCCACAGTAGGCGTGGAACTTGAGCGTGGCTTTGAGGTATTCCCAGCCAACCTGGCCGCTGCCAATCACCCAAAACTGAGTGCGATCGCCCAGCAGCGAATCTCGCAGATAGTCCGCCCCTTCTAGACCCTCAGCGCTCCGCAAAAAGCACCAGCAGAGGTTAGGAATTACGGCCAGGTTTTGCGGGGTAAGCTCATCTGCATTTCCATCCCCATTGGCATTTGGCGATCGCTTATCTTCAGCTCTACTCAGCTTTTGCTCAATTTGCGCTTGGATGCTGCTCATATCTGGTGGGCGTTCTATCCAATCCAAAAGGTTGACTGGCCGCAGCGCTTCTTCATGAATTTCAAGCTGCTCTAGGCTGCAGGCGAGGATTCGAGAGACCGCAGAAACTGGATGTCCTAAAATTACCATCGAGTTGATGGCGACATGGGGCCGCTCTTGCCAATCGGTAATCGCCTCATTCAAAGCCTCTAAAACAACTTCCTTCTCACGCGGATGAATAGACAGCTCATTTGTTGCGGTCACTAACGCCTCGGCGATGTCATCCGGTAGCTTGGAGAGTGACGTTTGGGTAACTGACTGAATCTGACGATCTTTAGCAAACCAGGCCACCCGAAAGTAGCGCTGCTCAAGCAGCCGTTCTTTAAAGCGTAAAAGGCGATTGGCCATGACAGAGGCTAGGGTCAGGCCGCAAACACAGCCCAGCACGCAAAGGGTTTAGCTAGTTTAGCTCAAGGCATGACCCCCGAATAACCCCCTTTAGGCAACCGTTCACAGAGCCCGTAGCAGATTTATGCTGGGAAAAGACGGGCGATCGCGCACTCAAACCCCGGCAGCAAGGGCGATGTCAGCGTATCTCCGACCATCAGAGTAGCCACCTTTTTCAGCATCGCGTCTTCTCGCCTGTATAGTTCCAGCTCTTTCAGTTGCCAGTTTGCAATCCAATATTCTTGTACGCCGTGGAGAGAATAGAGCTTGAGCTTGAGCTTTTTATCTCGCTGTTCGTTAGAAGCACCCGCCGACAGCACTTCTACCATCAGCTCTGGTGCAACGACGAAGTGACCCACCTCATCCATGCCGCTCGCTAATCGCGCTTTGCTAGCCCACACCACGTCTGGAATCACAGCGTCAGTTTCAGTAAAGACAACGCCAGGAGTCTGAAAAGGGCTGCCCAACCCTGACTTTTCTGACCAGACTTCGAGCCTGGTACTGATTTTATTGGCAGCACCTTGATGACGAATATGCGGCGCACGGGTCACAAGTAGTTCTCCCTCGATAATTTCATACCGCTTCCAGCCGCCATCGTCAGGCATAGCCTCTAGGTCGTGAATTGTCCAGCGGATGGGGTTGGCAACCATGGGATTTGTGGGTGGACTTGTCTCTAGTTTAGCGGATGTGATCGCTTTACCCTCGCTAGAAAAAGCTAAGACCCCAACGTCAGTGGGCTGGAGAATAAAACAGTCGATTAGAATAGGACACAAGCACACGTTAAAAAGCCCATCGCGCCATGCTTGCCTCTCCTCAACCTCAGAAAATGACTGCCTCAGAATATCTGGAGTGGGAGCCCCGCCAAGAGCTTCGCTATGAGTATTGCGATGGCAAAGTGTTTGCTAGGTCAGGCGGTACGAAAACTATTGGTCGGGTAACTTCAAAAGCTCAACCTCAGCTAACCATAGCCGCTCTTCTATTCGTTCTAGCCAGTTTAGCTTTAAGAGGTTTACTGTGACACGTCCCTTTGCTGTAAGTGGCAGAAAATTAGCTTTGTGTAGTGAGAAATGCTCTGTCCACCTGTCGGTTCGCGGGTTGTAAAGCGCCGATATTTGGTTTGTATCGGGATCCAATGAGGCGATATCGCTTCCCTTGTACTGATTGCACAGCAGACAAGAGAAAGCCAGATTGTCGGCATCAGTCCGGCCTCCGTGTTTTTCGGCGATGACGTGGTCAATTGCGTAGGTAATAAGAGAAAGCTGCTCGGGCATCAGGCAATACTCACAGCATCCACTTGCACGTTCGCGGACTAGCCTACGGAGCGCTGCCGGAATGTATGTGCTGCTCATGGCTATTGCGCGGATTTCAACTTAGAGTAGGCTTTTGCTTTGGCGATGCGAACCAGGTGTTCTGCATACTCGTAGCTCTGCCACAGTTTCTCTTCTGTCGGGGTCAGTCCAACTGCGCGGCTTTTTGTAAGTAGCTCGGTGATTTGTGCTTGTAGGGTCTCCGATGCTCGTAAAGCCAGGGTTTCTTCTGGCGTCGGCAATCCGGCTAAAAACTCCAAAACGTCTTCGAGTTCTGAGAACATGGTCGCTGGCTCTGCTTCTAGCTTACGCAGCCCAAATTCTAAGATCTGGGGGATCTTGTCCTGGACAGTGCTGAGTCTGGCAGCTAGGTCATCAGGCAGGTCTAACGTAATTTGCATAGTTTTGGTTTGATAGCCTACAAAGCTAGCCTAGCCTAATTTGTGGCGTACGGACTTGTGCTGATGTTCTGCTGCCTGTCACTTCGATACCAAATGAGTAGAGGGCGATCGCCTCTCCCTTTCAAAACTCTTTTTGTGCAGATGCTGTTTGACTGGTGTTTTTGGAGGGGGCGATCACCTACAGCCTAGATACCCTAATTCCGGGCCTGTACCTATGGTGTGGCCCATTAAAAATGCGATTATGGGGCAGCTCACCCGAAGAAAATTACCCTGGGAAAATTTACAGCCCTATAGGTATGGCCGTTGTGCTACCTGGCTACCGAATTTGCAGCACCTATCGCGGGAGCTATGACAGCGGCTTCGACTAGCACGAATTCGCTTACCGCAAAGTATTGCTGTCCCCCCCCACCAGATCAAGACGCCTAGGTCCGTGATCGCCCTCTTCGCCGCCTTAACCAAAGTCCCAATACCGTTCGCAAAAAAAACGGACACACTCAGGCGCTACATCAATCGCAGCGCTATCGTATCCCCCAGTATCGGGGTTCGGCCAGACAAGCGCACAGTCACCTTTCACAAATTGGAATCGTTCTACATCACGTCAGGGCAGTAATGCAGAGCCAGGATTTTCGTCTAATAGCAGCGGTTCACAATCTAGGTCGTAAATAGAAACGTCCAGGTCTTCTCCAAACCAAAGTCTAAGCACGTACCCATCTAGATACTTAGCTTTGAGTAACTCTTTTTCGTTCGTATCTTTCCAACGAGCTTGGTCGCTAGCAACTGTTCTTCACTCATCCCACAGCATATGAACTACCCTACAATCTCAACTTCAAATTTTTCACATAACTGGCGTGAATTCGCTGCTGGCCGTGATTGAGGCTGAGGCTATATTGCTGACTGTCTGTTGAGTGTCCTGTCGGATAAACGGGTGACGAGAACTTTGCAGTCGCGCAGTGAACTGATCGGCTGCTAGCGGCGGGCTGAAGTAATAGCCCTGAATCTCGTAGCAGTCATAAGCTTTGATCTGATTGAGCTGCGCTTCTGTCTCGACGCCTTCTGCAATGAGACCTAACCTGAGTCCTTTTGCTAGCGCCACAATTGCTCTAACCACCTCTTGAGCATCGCTGCTGTGTACGATGTCTCTGACAAAAGATCGGTCGATCTTTAAGATGTCGAAGGGAAACTTTCTCAGATAGCTCAGTGAAGAATAGCCTGTGCCAAAATCATCCAAGGCTAGGGTAATGCCGTGTTCATGGAGGGCCTCTAGCACAGACAGGGTGTGGTCAATATTGCCGATCAATAGGCTTTCGGTCACTTCTAGCTCCAAAAACTGAGGTTCGAGCCCTGTCTCTTGCAAAGTCCGTTGCACGAAGTCTACTAGCGCCGTGTCTTCAATCTGCCGAACTGATAGATTAACCGCGACCGGAAAAGGTCTTAGGCCGGAGCGCTGCCAGGACTTGTTCTGCTGACAGGCCGTTCGCAGAGTCCACTCTCCAATGGGCTCAATTAGACCGGTTTCTTCGGCAATTGGAATAAAATCCATAGGCGACACCATACCTAGCTCAGGATGCTGCCAGCGAATCAGACATTCCGCGCCAACTACCTCACCGCTGCGCCAGTCTATCCGAGGCTGGTAGTGGAGCAAAAGCTGATCTTCTTCAAGCGCTTTTCTGAGTTCGTTGGCTAACTTTAGTTGTTTTTGCAGAGCGGCAGCAATTTCAGATGAATAAAACTGATAGCTGTTGCCTTTGCGCTTTGCTTGCTGTGAAGCAGTGTAGGCATTCGCCACCACTTGATCGGGTGTTTTGCCATCCCCTGGATAGACGGAGATGCCGATGCTGGCTGTCACGTGAAGATCGGAGGAAATATCGCTGTAGGGCTGATTGATAAGCTGGAGAATTTCTTGGGCAGTCGAGAAGTCTGGATCTTGGATCGCCGTATTCTGGAAGAGGGCAAATTCGTCGTTTCCTAGGCGAGCGAGAAAGCTGGAGCCGTTAGTATAGCTATTGAGGCGCTGGGCGATCGCCCGCAAAACCTGGTCGCCAACCTCATTGCTCTTAGTGGTATTCAAATTTTGAAAGCCATCAATATCGATCACCAAAACAGTTATTTGCTGATTTTTAATCGCTGAGAATTCTCTCTTTAGCTGAGACTGAAAGAGCTTGCGATTCGGCAAACCGGTAAGATTGTCATAGTCTTCAATGTAGTGAATGAAGCCATCTAGCTTTTGGATGGTCTGTGTTGCATTGGCCATCAACACACCGGCATCATCCGTGTACTGAGTGGGTAAATTGGGAATTTGTTGTCGACTCCAATAGTTTTTTAGCGCTTGCGCTGTCAGCACAATTGGAGAGAGCAAACTGTGCAAGGCTAAAAGGGTAGCCGCCGTTCCCGCTAACGTGGCACATAGGGCAATTACTAAAATTTTGAGTTTGGCATCTGTGGCGACTGCCGCAGAGTTGATGAAGTAGAACAGCAGCGTTAGCAAAGGGATGTGTGTTCCCGCAAAAGCAACAACCATGAGCTTGCTTTTATAGCTTTTTAGATAGCCAAGGCGAGAGAGAAATATGTAGAAGTTCATGGTCTTCCCCAAGATTGTATAGAGGCTCTCCGGCAGCAGGCTAACCTTGATAAACGTCAACCCCTGTGGTTGCTGTCCCGGTAACAGAGTCCACAGTGCTATTGCTAACATTCTGGCCCTGGAGGCTCATCCGTAAATTTCCCTAAACGACGACTTTCAGGCTGCTAGGCAATTGCCTTTCATGCAATGTTCGTGTTTGCCAAGTGCTTATGGGTCAAAAGCCCAAGTCTGCGATCGCTCCCTCAGCCGCCTTGAACACCGCCGCATCTGACAGGGTTTCCCAAGCCGTATCGCCAATCTCTTTATAGAACTGTTCATCGTAGGGCCGAGTGCGTACTACCACTGGCATCGGCACTGCATGGCCTAAGAGCAACGCCTGCTGCTTAGAATCTAGCTTTGCTAACACCGAGCGCAAACTTTGCCCGCCCGAGACGCCGGTAAAAATGGCGTCGATGTCTTTTTCATCGTTCAGCAACGCCGTAATTCGCGTGCCGACTTGAGACATCACCTCATTGTCTATCCCGGAAGGACGCTGATCGACGACCAACAGCGTGACAAAGTACTTGCGCATTTCTCGGGCAATCACCCCAAAAATGGTTTGCCTGGCCGTCGCCGGGTCTAAAAAGCGGTGGGCTTCTTCAATGGTGATGACGAGCGGTTGAGGGCGATCACTCGGATTCTTACTCTGCAAAAACCTGTCCGCCTTGCGCACATAGCTGGCGTGAATTCGCCGCGCAATCACGTTGGTTGCCAGCATGTAAGAGAGCATATTCGACTGCGATCCGAATTCGATCACCACATGCTTCCCGGCATCAATCGTCTCCAAAATTTGGCTCACATAGTTGTGCGGGCAGCTGCTACGAATGTACTTTAGCTCCGCTAAGCGAGTCAGCTTGCGCTGCAAAGCCATAATGGACGACTTACTGCCCATTTTCACCTCGCAGAATTCTTGAATCTCCTCATTGCTCAGCTGCAACAGCCGGTTTATCCAACTGCTGCCAAACTCATTGCGCAAGATAATCGCATTCTCCAGGCTCGCCTCTGACAAATTCAGCTCGCGGCTAATCAGCATCAGATCTTCTACATCGATCTGATCAAAGCTGATATATAGCTCCTGTGCGTCGTACACGCCTCGGCGCTTGGTCGATTCTGGGTCTAGGGTAAATATCTGCACCTGCCCCGGAAACAGCTGCCGCAGCCCCTTCACCGTGCTAAATTCTTTGCCCTCGCTGACCGCCTCCCAGCCATACTCAGAGTGCATGTCAAAAATCAGGTTCACCGCCGCCTGCTTGCGAATAATCCCCGAGAGAATCAGCCGGGTCAAAAAAGATTTTCCCGTCCCCGACTTACCAAAAATACCGTTACTGCGCTCGACAAACCGATCCAGGTCAATGCAGATCGGCACTTCCATATCAATCGGCTGCCCAATCGCAAAATTGCGCCGATGCGCATCATCTTCCCAGCCAAACACCGCCCGAAAGTCTCGCTCCGAAGCATCGTACACCTGGCTAAAATGCCCCGGAATTGTCTTCACCGGCAGCAGTTGAAGCGGCGCACTCGAATTCGCCTCATAGGAAGCCAGCCCATTCGACTGGCTCTTCCCCTCTCCCCCTTTTTTTCTCTCCTCTACCGGCTGAGCGGAGTCGAAGTCCGTCGGCGTAAACATCAGCATCGGCGTCAAATCCACCGTCCCATATGTCCCCGATCCGGCCAACACCTCCTGCAAGAAGAGATTCCCCGGCTCCGGTGGACTCGCCACGATGCGCTGGCTCGCCATTCCCAGGGCAACATCGGTGAGCATGCAAAAGAAGCGCGATCGCACCCCCTGCACCACCAAAAATTTGCCCACGCGCATTTCTTCGACTAGCACATCGGGGTGCAGCCGCACCTCCAGTCCCTTACTCAAGGAACCTTGAATTACAGACCCTAACGGATTCATCGGCGATCGCATGTTCTTTCTGCCTTAATAGCCGCCCAATAGCCGCTAATGGGGTCATCGTAGCGGAAAGCTGACGATCAGTACATGAGTTCTGCTAGCTTTAGCCAAATTTCCTTAAGGGTCGCGCTAGAACTGGACGCCAACACCGCCTTGAACAGAGGTTGCCGTTCCCCCGCCTGACTCGCCGCCAATGGCAAAGATAGCGTTACCAAAAATCACCAGATTGCTCTCAGACAGGGTGTAGTCCACACCAGGCTGGAGGACGAAGGCAGTTTCGTCGCCGACTGGAGAGCCATCGTTGACCAGGGAGATGCCTGCGCCTAGATAGACCTCAGTGTTGAAATTAAGCGGAAAATCGTAGGAGACCGTAGGCACAAAGGCCGAACCATCGCCAATAAAAGCCGTGCCTCGAATAGAAATAGGCAGCTCTAGAACGTTGTAGCGACCCGTGAGCACCAGCGATAGATTGCTATCGTCGCCGAACCCAATGCCTGCCCCTGCCCCGACGTAGCTGCCATAGGCGGCCTGGGCTTGAACCGGTGACTGGAGAGAGAGGGCGATCGCCGCTCCCCCAACCAAACTTCCTAAAGCCAAACTGGCTGAATTAGCCAGACAGCTCCTCATACTCATGTTCATTTGCGGACTCCTCACAATGGGCCAAGCAGTAGGCCAAAGAGCGCAGCGCTCCGTACCCTACCCGGTGAATATTGCAGGTAATAACCTACCAGGGGGACAGCCGTCAAGTCGGTAGTGATTGCATAGTCCGTAGTTAAGGCGTTGACCATTCTGCTGACGCCGATTATCTGTGCCCAACCACCGGCTACGGATACCCACCGTCAATCTTAAAACTGGAAAAGCTACGATAGGGCTGATAATTCTCGACGCTCTTAAAAGCACGTTTGCCGGGGCTCCTGACATACCCGCTCTATCGCCTGAGTAGTTACGGACTGTTTATGCAATAACGCCGTGCGAATTTAGAAAGTCCTTAGCTGATTCACGAACGTGTCGAGAGCGCTATTGTAGTTTTGTCTGTCCTAATATAGTTTGTTTTCTCTGTTCTAGGCGAATTGAGATACTTTCTCTCTTGACTCTTAACTCTTATCACTCGAATCAGTAATTTGTTGTACGGTCGATCTATCAATGAAGGTTGCTCCTTCGCAAATCAGTGAAGATGCTGAGAGCCAGTCGAAAATATACAGACATCGCCTTCTACTGAATGTATCTTTTACGTAAGGCGGCCATCTGTTGATTTAAATAAGGCTTGCTGAAAAAGTCAGCGGTAACCGCAGGCGATGGCAAAGCCCGCTGGAAGTGATCGCAGAAAATTAGGCTCCCTGCGGTAGCGCCGCTCGAAACGCGAGCGCCCGCCGCATGACGGTTC
>JBARVU010000452.1:0-2879 GCA_049646425.1 Phormidesmis sp.
ACACCGTACAAACCGCCCTGAGTAAAGCATAGCTCAAAATTTTAGCGTCGCAACTTAGAACCGCTGGCATCAACAATTCGATTAGTTCAAACTGGCCTCGGGTCAGGCTGCTAAAGTATGCTTTAGTCAGGGCTCATTTGGTGCTGTTTTGTGAGTCACTACAGCTGAGGTCGAGTGAACTTTTTTGCCCTACCTTGAGATTCATACAGCCGCTGACTTCGCCATGTATAGATCCCCTGCTTTTCATGAAGACGATACAGACAAACTGGTTGCTTTTATGAGAGCCAACAGTTTTGCCACGTTGGTTTCGACCTCGAAGGGCAATCCCTGTGCTTCCCACATCCCGCTGGTTGTTGAAAAGGCAGGCGACGTTGTCAAGCTGACGGGTCATCTCGCCAAGCAAAACCCGCAGTGGCAAGCTTTTACAACCGCTGAGTCACTGGCGATCTTTACAGGACCCCATGCCTACATCTCTCCTACTTTGTACGAAAAGCGTGAAAACGTCCCCACTTGGAATTATATGGCTGTTCATGCCTATGGCATTCCCAAAATTGTGAGGTCACATGATTCACCTCAGCCCATGAATCAAATGATAGATGACATGATTGACACGTACGAGGCTAGCTACAAGTCTCAATGGCATGGCCTATCCGATAGTTATCAAGCTAGCATGACGCGTGGAATCGTCGGGTTTGAAATGACCGTGATACGCTTAACAGGGACATTCAAGCTTAGCCAGAACCGTAGCCGAGTGGATCAGCAAACTGTGTCAGATGAATTACTTCAAAGCCCTGATCTGAACGTTCGAGCGATCGGCATAGAGATGAAGAAAAATCTGGGGAGGATTGAGGAATAGCGATCGCGCGATCAAGCTTCGACGACATCGTTCAAGACCAGTTCATCGCCAGGTACGCCGCGAATTCCCCAGTTGTGTTTGGGCAGCTCAAACATCGCAATCTCAATATCTCCAACCGCAATCCCTAGCTGTTGGTTGATCCGCTCAAAAAGCAAACGGGTAAGCTTTTTCTTCGCTGGGACTGAGCGCCCTTCAAACATCACAATTTCGATGATGGTATATCGCGCAGAGCAGGTTTCTGGATAGTAAAAGTCTTCTGACGCGAGCGGGAAGAATCGCTGAAATCGCTTGTCTTCTGGTATACCAAAAGCTTCCTGCAAGCAGTAATGAACAATGTCAGAAAGCTGTCCCTTAATAGGATTTAAGCTCTCTGCGCTGCCTGTAATCTTGACTTGAACCATGAGAGACCCTCTAGCACTTGTCTATCATGAGTGTGAATGACTCATACGGCATATGGCAAGCACAGGCATGAAAATTTTGCTCATTCACGGATTAGGCCGAACCCCACTGTCTATGTGGGGAATGGCAGCCGCGCTGCGTAAGGCTGGCCATACGCCTATCTTCTTCGGCTACACCTCTCTGCTCCAGTCTTTTGACCAGATTGTGGAAGGATTGCGCGATCGCCTCCAACAGCTCTCTACCGATGGCCCATACGGCATTGTCAGTCATTCTCTCGGCGGCGTGCTCACCCGCGCCGCCTTGGCTGACGCCGACTTTCCGCTACCTGCGCATGTCGTCATGCTGGCCCCCCCGAACCAAGCGCCTCGCATCGGCCAGTTAGCTAACGGACTCCCCCCATTTCGCTGGTTTTCTGGGCAAAGCGGTCAAAATCTTGCCAGCCCAGAGTTTTACCGGCAGCTACCGATACTGAGCTGCCCTTACACGCTCATTGCCGGAACCGTCGGGCTGACAGGTTCGCTGAGCTTGTTTGGAGAAGAGGTAAACGACTTTATTGTAGGTATTGAAGAGGTGAAAATGCAGCCGCAGGATGTGCCCCTGAAAGTACCCGCGCTGCATTCCTTTATGATGAACGATAGCAGGGCACAAGCACTGACTGTTGGCGCTTTTTCAGAGCAGTAAGACGCTGGTAAGCGAAGCTGTGAGCAAGCTGTTTTCCGCCCTTAAGACATCTGCGGCTATTCCAACCCTGCCGCCTCAGGCAAATTCAGCATAATATTGAGATTTTGCACAGCCGCGCCAGAAGCGCCCTTCCCTAGATTGTCTAGCCGAGCCACGAGTAGGGCTTCTTGAGTCAGATCATTCGCAAAGACAAACAGCTGTACCTCGTTCGTGTGATTTGCACTTTTGGCGTCTAAGAAGCTGCCGTCGCGGAGCTGATCGGACGCATCATAAGGCATGACCTGTACGAACGGCTCACCTGCGTAGTGCGCACTCAGCGTTTCCTGGAGCTGCTGACCGGTGGGGGGCTGCGCCAGCGTCCACAGCGGCAAAGGCACTTGCACCACCATCCCCTGCTCAAAATCACCCACCGCTGGCACGAATATCGGTGTATGGCTAATGCCAGCGTATCGCTGCATTTCTTTGACATGCTTATGACCAAATTTCAGGCCGTAAGGGCTGTAGGGCGCAGACGATTCACCGCCTGGGTTCTGGGTCCGAAACCCTTCGTACTGAGCGATCATTTTTTTACCGCCGCCCGAGTAGCCAGAAATTGCATTGACGCTTAAGGGAAAGTCCTTAGGCAACAGTCCCGCTTTGACCAACGGGGCTACAGCTGCCAAAAAGCCGGTTGGATAGCAGCCCGGATTACTCACTCTAGCCGACTGCGCAATATTCTCTCGTTGACCGGGGGTGAGCTCAGGAAAACCATATGCCCAGCCTTCAGCCGTGCGATGGGCGGTGCTGGCATCTAGGATTTTGGTTTGCGGATTAGTAACCCAGCTAACGGCTTCGCGAGCGGCATCATCGGGCAGACATAAAACACATACGTCAGCGGCATTGAGGAGTTTGGCCCGTTCGGCGGCGTTTTTGCGTTTAGCCGACTCAATGCTGATCACCTCAA
>JBARVU010000453.1:0-3364 GCA_049646425.1 Phormidesmis sp.
CCCTTAGTTGGTAGAGTTCTCAACGGCGTATAGCACCGGGAAGTCGTACCAGTGCCCACCCCGACCTTTATCAAAGTGATCGCGCTTCGATATTGGATAAATCCAGCATCCAGAGCCTCTGCCCTGATACTCGCCCCCACGCGGTAATTGCTGCGTGAAGCCGTCCTGGTACACGAACGACTGCACCTCAATGCGATCACCGTAAATGACGACTTCACCAGGCACCCCCATTTCGTACTCGTCGAAGAAGAGCGCACGACGCTGTTCTTCCAGCGCATCTTCTATAGAAGATGCTTTAGCCTCTTCTTCCTCGAATTCAGCTTCGCGCAGCGCTTCGTAGCGCTTCACGAACTCAGCCAGCGTCGCATAATGCTTGATACTGAAACTCCATGTCAGCCTGTGATAAAAGTCTTCTCCATCGTCCAGAGAGACGACAGACAAGAAATCCGCATACTCACGGCGGGCTTCAGCGTTAATCAGGCAGGCATCGAACGCGGACTGCTTGATGATGACTAGAGCTTTCTCCCACTGAGATTTGGCAAGCCCTTGCTGAGAGAAATAGCTCGAAATGTCAGACTCTAACGTTTCGTGAGCTGCTTGAATCGTTTCCATTAGTGAACCTCAAGCTTCAATACAGAAACTATAGCTAAGTTTGTAATTACAGTCAATACAAAATAGTATATACTGTAATTACAAGGTTACAGGGTTAGCGTGATGTTGGATTGGATTGCCCAGATTTTTGCGGCTAGACCGCCTACTAGGACGCTGTACGTCATTCGCGGCATTAGCGGCACTGGCAAAAGTACGCTCGGGCGATCGCTTACCCAATGGTCAGTCGCCGCCGACGATTACCCAGGGCTATATGTGGATGGGGAATATCAGCTCGCAAAGCAAGGAGACTCACACCGCTGGTGTGAGTCCAAAGTCGAGCGCTGGATGCAGCAACGGAGAAAGGCGATTGCTGTTTGCAATACAGCCGTCAAGCGCAAGTACTATCAGAGCTACTTAGAAATGGCGCAGCGCCACAGCTATACGGTTCAGGTGATTGCCTGCGAAGCTGTGATTAGAGCTGATGGCGCGATCGCTCAAAGCGTGCACGGGGTTCCAGATAGCATCCTAGAGCGGCAGCGCCAAAACTGGGAAGGAATTTTGGAATAAATGTCATGGGCAGAATCACTCGGATAATCTCGTTCGGCTCAGATGAGCAAGGTAATGCTTTTGATGCGATCGCTCAGAAGCTAGGGTTCAATCGCAGTTCCCTCATTCAGGCAATCGCCGACGGCGAGTACGCAGCCGTTCCCCTCTCTGAGCAAACGCAGTCCGCATTAATCGCAGCCGTGGTCGTCCTCCAGAATGAAGCCAGTGAGCATTCAGCAGCTCTTATGGAGTTGCTTCAAAAACTGCCGCTTACCCAGCCACTAAAGGAAACACTCGGGAATTTGGACAATAGGGATGCTCTCTGGGTGCAGCAGGCGAAAAAGCTAATTGCGCAAAGGAAAGCATTCAAGCTTGCCTACCACGGCAAGGAACGTCTGATTCGCTATGCCGAAGTCGTAAACCGGGATGATCGAGAGTATTTGCACTGCTGGGTAGATGAGCCTAGCACAGACCCTGACCTGCCTGAGTTGGCACATAACAGGCTATTCTTCGTAGGCGAATCCGCCGAGCTGACACCTTCAAGGGCTCAGTGGCGCGACCAAGGGCTCGATTCAGTGGAGGTAATCTTTCGGGTCGCCTTTACCTACAGGCCCAAGGGGGAGGATCAGCAAATTCAGGAGGTTGAGGCCGTCTCTGTGAAGGGCCAAAGCTGGACACGAGTCACCCAGCGGGTTACGAATCTACTTTGGTTCCTCCAAAGGGTGGCCCGCTACGGCGATCGCGCGGTCATCGAATCCCCTGAATCCGTTCGGACGATCTATAAGGAGCAGCTTGAAAAGGCACTGATGCTCTACGACAGTTAGGAAGACGCGACCGTGCTGACTACAAATTGCTCAAGCATCTTGCCTTATAAGTTCGGCTTCGATCTCTTCAGGGTAGGCTATCGCATAGCTTCTGGCGTTCGCCAAATCAGAGACCGTCAAGTCCGGATAGTCCTCCAGCAAGTAAGCATCATCAGCGCCCTGTGCTTGCAAGCTCACTAGCAGCCAAACCGGAATTCGCGTTTGGCGAATGCAGGCAGCTCCGCCCATTACACCGGGTGTCTTCTCGATACCAGCCCAAACCTGACTCAAGACATGAACCCTCGCAGCGATCGCATACTCGTACGCCTTACACCATTCCTTGTCTCACAAGCCGTTCCTCATCAGTATATCAATGCTCCTGCGGGAAAGCACTTCAGCGCAGTTGCGCCATTCATCTTCTTCAGACTATTCTCAATGGTGGCTAAAGCAAGCGCTGGGGAGCGCTGTTTGTGATTGCACTCTGGCAAGAAGTCGCTTCGGATACACATTGCCAAGCTCAAGACAAAGATTCGCAACATCCGTAAAGATTTTGTTGGTCGATAATAAGATGAGAACATTTAATTCGGAGTTTACCAATGGCATCAATTCACTTTGTTGGTGGAGAGGGTCGTCCTTGATAAAATATACAGGGTTAGCCTCGTATATTTTATTTGGTTTTTGACTCTCAACCCAGGAGCAAAACTCTGTTTTGCATAGTGCTTTCTCTAGATCCTTCTTCCAACAATTTCGGGTTTCTTGAATTTGTTGAATAGTTAACATGCTGATCGTTCGATCTCCTCAATAATGGGCCTTTGCTGTAGTCCTCACGTCTTTCCATATTTTGTACAGGATATCAAGCTTTTAGTGGGCTTAGCAATTTCGTAACTTGTCCTATCAACACATTCTTAAAGGCCAGACTCTCTTTATCCAGCAGCCTGCCATTCGATATTACATCAGCTCCTTGGAAGAACCGGTTGAAAAAATTGCCCAACGCATTCGCGATTACTGGCACGTGGAAAACAAAGTTCATTACGTCCGCGACGTGACTCAGGGGGAAGATGCCTCCAGAATTCGGGTGCAGCCGCTACCTAACAACTTTGCCTTGGCCCGTAATCTAGCCCTCAACTTGTATCGTGACCACGGCTTTGACAATATGGCACAAGCTCAACGCAAAGCGGGACAAGGCTTCAACTTACTCAAATCTCTCTTTAGAATGAAATAGCCCTGGCGTTCTCATGCTTGAGCGCTAGATGAAATCTTAGGCGTACCATAAATGTAATGGTCATGCTCTACTGCACCGTCGTGGGGTAGCTGTGCTAAAACTTCTTCGGGCAAATCCTTGGAAAAGTCCGCTGCAATTTGCCAGATGGATTTGTTGGCTCGTGAAGCTTCGACCTTTTCATCGGGTTTCGGTTTCGGTTCCC
>JBARVU010000454.1:0-10197 GCA_049646425.1 Phormidesmis sp.
GCTGCCGATCCCGCAATAATCACGACGAGACCCCAATGCGTAATCGCAAAGCCAATCTTGCGAGCTCCCTTCCACGGATACCGAGACAGGGTCGAAATACCCAAATTGAGAGCCAGTAAAAACATCAGTGCGCCGAACCATGGGCTTTTATAGATCTCTTGTTGAACAACAGTGGAGCCAACTTCTGATTCGTAGAAAGTAGCGCCGATGAGGATAGTGGCGATCACTATCAACAGAGGCACTGCCAATTTGATAGAACCGAGGTAGTGGGTAAGTTTACGGGTCATAAATTCAAGTAGCTGCTGTGCGAACAGTACTGCTTTGGTCGACGCCAAAGTCACTAAAGAGTTAAACAGATCTTTCATCTGTTAGATAGTTGCGACAAATCGAGGGAAGTTTTGTATCCAAAGTTGCAGATTGGTTGCAAATCCACGTTAGATATTCGGATAGCGCATCGCTACTTCCCGCAAACTACATAGAATGCGTTTATTGCGTCTCTTCGATGCGATAAACGATATATTTCTTGGGTTTTGTAGCTGTTGAAACAAAAGGAGAGTTGGTCTAGCCATACGGTCTGTGTGTGAAATTCAACAGCAGACCTATCGATCAGTTTCCCGAGTTTTTCACGATTAGATAATTCAATTTGGGTTTCCAATCTCTTTCGCAATTCAATGGAGCGCGTTTAAACATGCCTTTAAAAGTAGAGCTTTTGGAGCAGAGCTTCGAGCTTGTGAAGCCTCAAGCTGACGAATTTGTTGCCAGCTTCTATAACAACTTATTCACTGACTATCCGGCTGCTAAGCCTTTGTTTTCACATACGGAAATGGGCAAGCAGCAGCAAATGCTCAAGGGTGCGCTGGTGATGGTGATTAGTAACTTAAGAAAGCCCGAGGCCCTCAGCAGTGCGCTCAAGGGACTCGGTGCGCGTCACGTAGCGTATGGCGCAATCCCCGACCACTATCCACTGGTGGGTAATAGCCTGCTGAAGACGTTGGGCCAGTACGCGGGTACCGCCTGGACACCCGAGCTAGAAGCAGCTTGGGCAGAAGCCTATGGAGTGATCGCCGAACTCATGCTAGAAGGTGCTGACTACAGGGCTGAGGCGATCACCCTAGAGAATGTGCCCCCCACTGCCCGGCCCGAAGAAGCTGGTCTAAACGTTGAACTGCTGGAGCAAAGCTTTGAACTCGTGAAGCCCCGCGCTGACGAATTTGCCGCCAGTTTCTATAACAACTTATTCACCGACTATCCGGCTGCTAAGCCTTTGTTTTCACATACAGACATGGGCAAGCAGCAGCAGATGCTTAAAGGTGCTCTAGTCATGGTGGTTGAGAATCTGCGTAAGCCGGAAGTGCTGAGCAGCGCGCTCAAAGGCTTAGGCGCTCGGCACGTAAAGTATGGCGCGCTGCCAGAACACTATCCGCTGGTGGGCAACAGCTTGCTGAAGACGCTAGGACAGTACGCGGGTACCGCCTGGACACCGGAGCTCAAGCAAGCCTGGACGGAAGCATACAGCGCTATCTCCGAACTCATGCTCGACGGCGCGGACTACTCCAAACAAGATATTCAGCTTGAGCGCGCGGCAGCTTCCCCGAGCGAGGTCACAGCCCCTGTAGAATCCCCCACCGGGATCGATGGGAAGACAGCCGCTGGCATCATCGGTGGCAGCAGCGTTGCGCTCGCTATTCTGTTGCTAATTCTGCTCTAGTCACCTGGTTCTAGCTACTGCCAATGGCAATTCGCTCAAGTCAAAACGTATTCTGGCGTGAGAAGTTCAGCCTCAAGGCTGTGATCATTCTGGCAATGGTTATTTTGTCTTTGTTGCTATCGTCGGCTTTTGCGTTAGAGCGGCAGGAAATCTTCTTGCCAGGAGAAACTTCGGAGGGTCACTATCTCTTTGAAGCCTCTTGCGCGTCCTGTCACGAAGGCTTCAAGCCAGTGACAAATGAGACCTGTATGCGCTGTCACGAAGCAGAAATGGCGACAGATGTTCACGGTGCCAAAAAGTTTCAAGATCCTCGCTGGGCGACCTTCCGGGAGAATATTGACGTGCTTACCTGTACCGCCTGTCACAACGAGCACGTGCATATGTTTGGGCGCGGCGTACATTTACAGCCAGATCTCTGTATGGTCTGCCACGAAGAACTCACGGTAACTCAGCTCAAGAGCCATCAGGGATTTGCGGCAGACGGCTGCTGGACTGCCGGATGTCACAATTTTCACGACCATCGCACAATTTCGACTGGTTTTCTGCGGCAAAACATGGGTGAACCGGCGATGCTGCCTGTGCAGAAGCTCCCGGACAGAGCGGTGACAACAGAACTGAAGAGCGCCCCGCCACCCAATCTCAAGCAGGAGTTTTTGACGGAGGGCGGCACATGAGGAAGCTATTGGCGACTTTCTTATCTATCGTGATGTTCTTTAGTTTTGCTTTGCCTGCCGTGGCGACCACCGAAGAGGCGCTAGATACGATCACTGAACAGTGGGCCACCAGCGCGCATGCGCTCAACGATGTCAACTGCGCTAGCTGCCATCAGGACAGTGAGACCAAAGCCTTCGTGGCTAATCCAACCCATGAAAGCTGTCGGTCTTGCCACGAAAATCCTGTGGAGACCTTTTTGCTGGGGAAGCACGGCATTCGTTTACTGGAAGAGATGACGCCTTTGACACCAGCAATGGCTCGCCTGCCGATGAAGCATGACGCTTTCGATAAACAGATGACCTGCAATGCCTGTCATGACGTTCATACGGTGGATACGATGCAGGCAGCAGTTGATTCTTGCCTGACTTGTCATAACGACACTCACTCGCTGAACTACAAAAACTCCAAGCATGCGGAGACTGTCTTTGCCAATCGTGAGCTGCCGCGCCCAGGCGATGAAATGGTGACCTGTGCAACCTGTCACCTGCCTCGAACGGCTCAAGAGAAAGTCGATGGCACCACCGTGGTCAAGGTCAATCACAACAACACCTACAATCTGAAGCCACAAGACCGTATGGTGGGCGATGTCTGTATGAACTGCCACGGGCTGGAGTACAGCTACAACAGTATTTTCGACGACGACCTTGTCGAAGCCAATTTTGACCGACCTCCGACTCTTTCACTGGAGACCTTTGATCTGATGAAGGCTTCTGAAGCGCGGAGATTGGGCAATGCTTCTGATTCGGAGAGCGAATAGCTTTTCGGCAGAAATCCTATCCGACCTTGGAGTCACCCTCGGGCGGATTGTTTTCATCGATGACGTGCGATCGCTCCCCTTCTCTATCAAAGCAGCGGCGCGATCGCACGTCATCCCAACCCATCTTAGGAGAGAGACAATGCTTAAAACAGGCTGGTTTCAGCGCATTCGCGCTAAGACAATGGCTTTATTCGCACTTGCAGCCGCCATTTGCTTCACAGCGGTCGCTTGCAGCGGCGGCGGCGGAACGACAGCAACCGCCACTGGCCCAGCGATTGCCCCGGATTTGGTCGCCGACTATATTCACACCGTCATGGCCGCCGACAGAACCGCCTACACTCAACATGTTGTCAACCGGGCAAAACTGCTAGAAGGTAAGGCAAAAGAGGAAGGCGTTCTCGAGGTCGAATCGACCGAAGGCTGGCAGCAGACCAACGGCGTACCGCTCCCAGCGCAAATGTTCCGACTTGGTTCAGAGCTGGCCAACGAGGCAGGCTACTTCACCTACAACCTGATTTCCCCTTGGAATATCAACGACAGTCAGGGGCCTAAGAGCGACTTCGAAAAGACCGCCACCGAGGAAATGATCGAAACCGGTGAACCCGTAAAAGCGTATCAAGAAGTTGGCGGACAGGCTTACTTCTCGGCGCTATATCCTGACACAGCCGTAGCCGAAGCCTGCGTGACCTGTCACAACACCCATCCGGTTCATCTAGAGCGCTACCCTGACAAAGTGTTTGCAATGGGCGATGTCATGGGCGGCATTATTATCAACATTCCAGTTGAGAGTATGCCGGGATAAGGGGAGCTGGGTTGATTACTGAATCGAAAGCGCCCCCAAAGGAATCCTTTAACCCGGACACTTTGGGGGTAATTAGTTGCTTTCGCTACAAGTCTTCGCCAGCTTTAAGTCTTTACTAGATCAACGAGGCAATAAGCACTCTCTTTATGAAACCTCAATTTTCTACTCTGATTGTTCTAACGCTGGTATGTGCGGCCTTACTGGTGCCCTTTGCCCTGAGTCCGATGTATTTGGACATGATGCGCGATCGCTCCTTCGATCTCCACCAGTTCTTACGCGGCGAAGTCTACAAGCAGGGTACCGGATTTGCTGCGCTGGTTCTCGTCGCTATCGAAATGCTGCTAACGCTGAGAAAACGCAGCCGCAGCCTCCCCATAAAAATAAAAATACCGGGCGCGGTGATGCTGTGGCGCAGCATCCATATTTTCACAGGCGTTACGCTGCTGGCGTTTGTCCTGTTACACACGATTGGCGCCAGCGGCCTGAACTTCAACGCGATTTTGCTGTGGAGCTTTTTTGGCGTTACCTTCAGCGCTTTGGTGGGTGTTGTCGCCGAAACGGGCGTTTTAGAATCTCCTCAGAAAGTATTCAGTTTCGGCGGTGCAAAAGGAGCAGAAGGTCAGACTGGCATTGGCAAAGGCAATCTGATCCGGAGAATGCGAGCCTTTTGGCTACCGTCTCACATCTTTATGGTGAGTGTTTTTGGTCTGCTGCTGGCCTTTCATATTTTCCTGGTTTACTACTTCCGTTAGCCCTGAAGAGGATCTATGGCTTCTACCGTAAAGAAACAAACCACGCTTTGTCAAATCTGGGGCGCATTAGTGGCTATTTTGCTGGCGGTGTGGCTGACGCTTTGGCTGACTCGACCAGCGGTGACGGCGGTGAGCATGACGCCGCTGAGCGGACTGATCACGCTCAAGGCTACAGCGGCAGATGCCGTTCCTTACGAGGTGGCGATCGCCAATCAAAAGCCTACGCTGGTCGAATTTTATGCCGACTGGTGCACCACCTGCCAGCATATGTCCGCCACCGTTGATCAGCTGCACCGACAGTACGGCCACCAAATAAATTTTGTTATGCTGAATATTGACGATCCTCAGTGGGCGGCGCAAATTGCCGATTACCGCGCCACCGGCGTTCCCCAGTTCACCCTGCTAACGTCTGACCAGACCCCCGTAGAAACCTGGGTAGGCAAAGTCCCTGCCCTCATTTTTAGCCAGGTGTTTGACCAAGTTTTGAATCCTGTGAGCTAACCAGTCATGACACTCCTGAGCCGATTCTTAAAACTGTTGGAATGGTTAGAGTCTGTTCAAGACTTTGTCCATTTCTTAACTCAGCCTACCGGCCTCTCCGCCGTGACTGCCATCTGCCTCTACTGTCCTCTTCATCTTTTGGGCTGCGACAGCCTTTCTGCAACTACGCTGTCCTGCACGATTGCGCTCACCCTCTATTGCCTCCTAGAGCGCCCCAAGTTTTAATTTCTGATTGCCCTCTGGAATCGTTTCCGATGTGCCTGTAGTCTCTGTGGTCACTAGGCAACTATCCTGATGAATCATCGCTTTTTAATGCGGCTCGTAACCAACTTAGCCGTCGTTTTGCTGACCCTGTCTTGCTTTGGCACGGTGCTGTGGGTAATCGACGAAATTTTGAGGTGGGATATTTTGCCCGATGGCTGGAGCCTGCTCATACGAGCGCTGCTGGTAGCGGGTGGCATCGTCACCTTTGTACTGGTCATGATGAATTTGCTACTGTCGTTGGCGCTGTTGGCAGAGTCGAACGCAAGTCGAGCAGGACTACCGGACTATGGATTATCGCAGCGGCTGAAAAGGCGGGTGCGGCGAAGCCTGTTGGCTGGGATTGTGGCGATCGCTCTCCTCATCGGCGGACTCCAGATCACCGATCACCTTCGCGCTCAAGCGGCTACCCGAGAAGCCCGCGCCGAATTTGCCCAGGCCCAAACTGACCTTGAGACTTCTATGACGGAAGTCTTAAGCTTGTTCACGCCGTCGCTCTTAGCAGCCATCGACAGCAATACCCTCGCCGAGAGCCAGCTAGGAAACCTGTCAAAACTCCTCAGCTCCATCAAATCTTCCTTTCCGCATTCACCCAATACCACGCTACTTGTCCCAGCTGCTCAGCCGCCTTTCAAGTATGCGCGAATTAACAGCAGCAGTATCCGCGCCAGCAATGGTGGAAGGCTGCTGCTCGCGCCAGAACTCTACGCCACTTTTCCCAGCGAACAAGAAACCCAGGCGATTGAACAACTTTTCGCAGGGGAGGTACCGACTCTCACAGAGCCGCTAGCCGGTCAGGTGATTAACAATACGCTGCCTGGCACTTGGGGCGTGCTCAAACGCGATGGCCGAGTGATTGCCGTCGTATATCTGCAGAGTGAGCTTTTCTATGACCTCGTTCCCTACGGCTTGCCTGCCTTTCACCACGATGGGCCAGACAGTTTGCTGAGCAACTAGACGTTGATCTTCAACGCTTTCGAAGCGCTTTCCTCGCTCTCTCAGTAGATTTGATACTTGCTTGCAATCGGACGGATCTAGCACTGGCAGTCTGTTGCAGTTGGCGCTGAGTCGCACGACAGCTAGGCGAATTGTATTATGCCCTTTCTCCTCAGGGATAGCCAGACAGCGCCTTGAGATAACGGTTTCTTTTCGGGCTGTGGTCGGTGACTCAAAAGGCAGCAGATACGCGCTCTCTAAAAGTAGCTCAGAAAAATATCGATGGTCTCTTCTGAGGGTTCAAACGTCACGCCTTCAGGGAGTCTTTGTGCTTCAACAGGAATAGCGTCCAGAGGCAGCGGCGGGTCAAACTCTAGGACGGTGTGATCGCCTGCTAAATCAAAGTCTGTACAGTCGGAATCGTTACACTCATATATCACATTGGCTGTCATCCACAGAGGAGACTCGACGATCCGAATGCCCGCAAATCCATATAGAGGCGATCGCACCTACCAAGTATTTCATAAATTTTCAGCAGTTGGGTACAGTTGAACGGCTTTACAGCCCGGGTAGGAAGCTATTGACAGTGTTTTCTGAAGGCTCGAAAATGATGCCTTCAGGAAGAGATTGGATCTCAGGGGGAATAGTTTCTAACGGAATGGGCGGATCAATTTCTACGACCAGGCGATCTGTATCAGAAGCGGTTTCATTAGGGGGGACATCGAACACACCCGCGCTCAGCCAGAGCGGATCTTGCTGGAGTCTGATACCCACCAACCCTTCTATCGCACCATCTTCCTGAACGAACGTTTCGCTATTAGTTTCGGTCGCACTGAAAGCTTCAGGAGAAGCGCTGTACGCCAGATAGAGATAGCGCATCAGCGGTATCGGATTAATTAAGAAATCCACCAGTTCAACGGTGTCGCCTGTAAACCGGCTCAAAATTTCTCCGGTTTGCGCGCCGGGTGCCCAGGTATACAAATCGTCGCCTACGGTGATGAAACTGTCGAGGCGGTTGGGAAGCGTACTTTCGGCATCATCGACAAAAACGATCTCCCCTTGAGAATAGTAGATAGCCGTTGAATACAAGGTTTCTTCTGACTCGGCGCTTTCTCTCACCACCCGAAACGGAATTTTGACCGCAGGGGGCTCAAAGATAGCTTCGTAGATTTCTTTCAGCTCAATCGGAACTGGCTGGAACTCCTCGGCAGCAGCGTCTATCTGGCTATAGACTTCCTGAACAATTTCGCTGTGGGGTACATTTTCTCTGTCGGCAAATTTCTCTTGCAGGTTCCAGGTTCCGGCTGATGCTTGCAAGGGTGATGCCATGATCACGGCTGAAGCGATCGCCATCGCGCCCTGGCAACGCGCCCTGGCTAAATATTTCATAACGATTTGGGCTGACTGGCGCTTAAAAGGACACTATTAAAAGATACCCATTCATTCCCTGCCGTTACAAAAAAAAGAGCGCTATGGCTAAGCAGTATGAACATATCGACGAGGCTCATCGCAGGTTTATTGAGCAGCAAAAGATTTTCTTCGTCGGTAGCGCTGGCGCAGCAGGGCGGGTCAACGTATCGCCCAAAGGTATGGACAGTTTGCGAGTCCTGGGGCCAAATCGGGTAGTCTGGCTGAGCGTGACCGGCAGCGGTAATGAGAGCGCTGCTCACGTTATTGAAAATGGCCGCATGACGGTGATGTTCTGCTCGTTTGAGGGGGCACCGACGATTTTACGGCTATATGGGGAAGCCAGAGTCATCTATCCGCGCGATGCCGATTGGGATACGCTAACCGGCGAATTTCCGCCCTTGCCTGGAACGCGGCAACTGTTTGACCTACAGGTGAGCCTGGTGCAGACCTCTTGCGGTATGGCGGTGCCGCTGTATGAGTATCAGGGCGATCGCGACTCCCTCAACCAGTGGGCCGAGAAACAAGGCCCTGATGGCATCGAAGCCTACTGGGCCAAAAAAAATCAGGTGAGCATCGACCAGATGCCCACCCATATTTTCGCTGAAGCCCCTAACCCGGCAGCGACCTAAACGTGAGCATACTCGCCCGTTAGCTTACTGAGCTGCTGCACCAGCAGACTCAAGAATAGGCCCACGTCGGTGACCACGCCGGTTGACTCTACCGAGCCGCGATCGCTCAGCTTAGTCACTACCGCCGGGTTGATATCGACGCAGACCATCTTTACCCCGGCAGGCGTCATATTCCCCACACCGATAGAATGCAGCATGGTCGACAGCATCAGAATCAGATCTGCGCCTTCGATCAGGCGGGCATAGTCTGTCTGCGCTTCCAGCAGATCCATCTGGGTATCGGGCAGCGGGCCATCGTCGCGAATCGAACCTGCCAGGGAAAACGGCACGTTGTTCTTCACGCATTCATACATGACGCCGCTGGTCAGCACCCCGGCTTCGACCGCGTTGGCGATGCTGCCATGTCGGCGAATCGTGTTGATCGCCTTGAGGTGATGCCGGTGTCCGCCCTGCACAGAAACGCCGCGCTTCATATCCATCCCTAAGGAGGTGCCCATCATCGACTGCTCAATGTCATGCACAGCGATCGCATTCCCCCCCAGCAGCGCATGCACATAGCCCTCGCGAATTAGCTTCTTCAAGTGCTCGCTGCCGCCGGTATGAATCACCACCGGGCCAGCGGTAACCACCACCTTGCCGCCGCGATCACGAATCCGGCGCAGATCCCAGGCAATTTGCTCAACCACGAGCTCAACCCGGCGCTCGCTCGATACGCCCGCGCCCATGAAGCTAAAGTCGTCTGTTTTGGTCTTTAGCGAAGGCGCGGTTCGCAGGGTGTGGATGCCCTTACTGCCGACCACCACTTCTTCTCCGACCTGCAAATCTCGCAGGAGCTTACATCGCGCCACTGGCCCGTTTGACTCTCGGGTGATGGCGATCGCTCCATCCATCCGCTGGCCTTCGACCTTCACCCAGTCCTCTCCAACCAGCACTTCAGACGGATAGATCGTCGTGACGTAGAAGTCGTCTGGGGCGACTCCGGCCTGCACTACTGCTTCCAAAGCAGCAGGCGTTGCTTCCTCAGGCAGACTCACTGCTCCCAGGTCAATCAGCTGACCCATGATGTCGTCCATCACGGTGGAATCAGGCGCCGATACCTTCACTTCTGCCGACGAGGGATCGTGCCGCTGCTCGCCCAGGTTAAAGTTCAGCACCTGAAAGCTACCGCCGCCGGTGACGATAGTATCGAGCGCCCGGTTGACCAGGCCCGAATCGAGCAAGTGGCCCTCCAGATGAATTACCCGGCTCTGAATAGTCGAGGCTTGTGGGGAAGCCTGTCTTGGTTCGGTCACTCTCAGCGTCAGGCATTTGGCCGCGCCGCCCGCTTTCAGAAACTCAGTGAGCAGCGTTTCTTTGACCGTAAAGCCGCGATCGCCCAACTTACGCTTCAGCTCATCGCTGGCCTTATTCATCACCACAATGCGATCTACGTTTACCGTATTGCAGGCAAAATTGATGGCATCGACTTCCCCAATCACAATCCGCTTCTCGGCAGGTACCCGCATTTCGATCAGCCGGTTGGAATAGGCGTCAAAGGCCGGCGGATAGTACAGCAAATAGCCCTCAGTGAGCGGGCAAAAGCAGGTGTCTAAGTGATAAAACCGCTGGTCGACCAGTCGCAGCGACAGCACTTCGACATCTAGCCACTTCGCCAGGTAGGGATGAGAGTCCAACTCTGATCGAAAGCCGTAGCCTGCCCACAGCCATCTCCCGGCCCGGTCTAGCAG
>JBARVU010000455.1:0-6475 GCA_049646425.1 Phormidesmis sp.
GGTGTATGTAATGGGGGTGAAGAGCCGCGCGGCGATTGCCATGAGCCTGTTCATTGTCGGCAGCGTCAGTCTGCTAGGGGCTATTCCCTACGCGAGGCGGGGGCACCTGAGCTGGCGGATTGTCGCAGGCTTTACCCCAGCGGCCATGTTGGGAGCATATCTGGGCTCTCAGCTCATCAAGCTGCCGCTGATTACCGATACCGTGCAGCTCGTGAGCTTTGGCCTGGTAATGCTGGCGGCCAGCGTGCTGATGATTGGCAAAGGAAAGGGCTCAGCTCAGCGCCATCAGGCAAGTTCGGAGGAGCGATCATCGCTGCGATCGCTCCAGTGGCTGGCAATTCCGGCTGAAGGCTTAGGCGTCGGCATCGTCACCGGCTTTGTCGGTGTGGGCGGCGGGTTCTTGATTATTCCGGCCCTGGTACTGCTCAGCCAGCTACCGATGAAAACAGCCGTGGGCACATCTTTACTAATTATTGCCTTTAACTCGGCAACGGGGTTTATGGGCTATCTCGAACAGGTGGCTATTGACTGGCCGCTGACCTTTTCGTTCACGCTCGCAGCTGGAATCGGGACTGTTTTAGGCAGTTTGCTGGCCCGCAAGATTGAGGCGAGCAAGCTCCAAAAAGGGTTTGGCTACTTCGTATTAGCGGTCGCCATATTTGTGCTGATCAGACGCTAATCTAGTTCTCAGCACTGATAGTGGAGCCCACACAGTCACAAAATGGAATCTACAACGCTTTATGCACTATCGCCAGGCCCCATTATTCTCGTAGTCCTTGTTATTGCCGCGCGCATCATTCACGGCGCATGGAATAAAGAATTTGCAATTTCACTGTTGATTGGCCTACTGGGCATCACTTTGGGCTGGTCGATTGCGCTGCTGAGAACGCCCGGTTCTCCAACCGAAACCGCCTTGTTTCGCGAGACCTCTAACGTTCTGGTCGGCCTGATAACGGGCTATTTGGGGGCAAAGGTAGCTGACCCGATGCTGAAGGCGCTCTTTGAAGAGACCCAGGTCATCAAGAACCCAATTATGGGCGTTAACGTACTGATTTTCTTAGTCGCTTTTTTAGTCTCAATTATCGGTGGTTACACATTTCGTAATCTATAACATCAGGAAGCTGCTTGGAACAAATATTCAGGGCCGCAACCCGCACAAACGCTGTTCGGCTTCTATCGGGTTCCAATCAATAACCATAACGGCACCTCACAATTTCCTCAACCTCTTCTCTTAGGCTGAAAAGCATTCAAATACAGTCATGCTGTCTCCGCTTTAGCCCGATCTGTTTGAGGAATTTTCATGCACTCCCCCTCTACAAACGCCCGGTTTGCGACGCTTGACGGTAACGAAGCCGTCGCTCGGGTAGCCTACGCCCTGAGTGAAGTCATTGGGATCTATCCGATCACGCCCGCTTCCCCAATCGGAGAATGGGCCGATGCCTGGGCGGTGACTGGCCAGCAAAACCTGTGGGGAACAACACCCGCTATTGTCGAAATGCAGAGCGAAGGAGGGGTCGCCGGGGCCGTTCACGGGGCGCTGCAAACGGGCGCACTCACGACGACGTTTACGGCTTCACAGGGGCTGCTGTTGATGCTGCCCAATCTGTACAAGATTGCAGGCGAGCTGACGCCCTGCGTGATCCATGTGGCGGCCCGCTCGGTGGCGGCGCAGGCCCTCTCTATCTTTGGCGACCATAGCGATGTCATGGCCGCCCGCACTGCGGGCTTTGGCCTGCTGTGCTCAGCCTCTGTGCAAGAAGCTCAGGATATAGCCGCGATCGCCACCGCAACTTCCTTAGCCAGCCGCATTCCCTTCATTCACTTTAAGGACATTGTCGATTCACAAGGCCAATAAAGAAAATTACGAGGAACTAAAACCATGAAAGAACACTCTTCGCAGTCTTTAAGTTTGCAGTCTCTAAATTTGCAGTCTTTAAGATGGAAGCCGCTGAAATGGTGGCTTATCAGCTTATTCGCGCTGATCCTGGCGCTCTGGGTCAGCAGCAGCAGCTCGCCAGCGCTGGCAGGCCCGCACAGCCAGGGCATCTTTAAAGTGGGTGGCGACCTGACCATAACCGAATCCCAAACGGTCAAAGACGTCTTTACCATCGGCGGCGATCTGACGATTCAATCAGGCGCAGAAGTACAGGGAGATGCCTTTGCCATTGGCGGCAATCTCCAGCTTGAAGAAAATACCCAGGTCGACGGAGACGCCTTTGTCATCGGTGGCCGCATGATCAAAGCCGACAGTGCTATGGTCACCGGCGACGAATTTACCCTGCTAGAGCAGTTCAGCGGGGTGTTTGACCGCTTTGGGGTGTTCGGTACGCTCTACCTGACCAATCTGGTGTTCTGGCTATTGAGCTTTGCGGTAGCGACCATCGCTGGCCTCCTTTTGCTGCTGCTGCTGCCCGGACATATCGAAGCGATTGCCTCAGCGGTACAGCTTCGACCTTTTGCGAGCTTTGTCTACGGTGTGGGTGGGCTTGCAGCCCTGGCCGTGCTAACGGTGCTCACGGCGGGCAGCGCCCTGGGCTCTATTTTCATTCCCCTCGCCAATTTAGCGGTGCTGGTCACCGGCCTATTCGGCGGCACGGCGATCTGCGTTTGGCTAGGCCGACGTTTGCAGCGACAGCCCAAGCCGACCGCTCACTTTCGGCACTTCTGGCTGGGCCTGGTACTACTGCTAGTCGTCAGCCTGATTCCGATAGCGGGCGGTCTGCTCGTCAGCTTTATGTCGCTCTTTGGCTTTGGCGCGACGCTGCTGGCCCGCTACGGTACCCGGCACGCTAACACGCTCCCCGTAGATCTTGACCGATTGGAACATCAGCCCGAATCACCTACCTCTTAGAAACTTATGGATCTCTCTACCACCTATCTGGGCCTACCGCTGCGCTCTCCGCTGGTGGTGGGTGCCTGCGGCCCGCTGACCGAAAACATCAACCACCTGCGTCACATAGAAGATGCCGGTGCAGGCGCAGTGGTACTGCACTCTCTGTTTGAAGAACAGCTCCACAAAGACCGCGTTCAGATGGAGCATTACCTGACTCAGGGGACAGAGAGCTATACCGA
Source organism: Phormidesmis sp. (assembly GCA_049646425.1). Lineage (GTDB taxonomy): Bacteria > Cyanobacteriota > Cyanobacteriia > Phormidesmidales > Phormidesmidaceae > Phormidesmis. The sequence continues at coordinate 3,073 of JBARVU010000455.1, forward strand.
AGCCCTGAGCTACTCGCCGCCCCCTCTTTCACGTCAGCGCCACTCTAGTCAGAGGGTTGAGCAAAGTTGAGAATCCTTGAAGGTCGTTCAGGATCGTTTTTATCAAAGCGCTGAGGTTCGATAATCACAGCTTCCTCATATTGTTCGCCTATTCTGATTGATAGTTTCAGCTGCCATGAGCCCAAGGTGACCATGCTAGATATTGACGAAATGAGCACACAGGCGATTCACGATCTCTTACACAGAGTCGGTCATGGGCACTTAGGATGCTCATTTGAAGGACGCTCCTATGTTGTTCCGATGCACTATTACTTCGATAGCCCAGATATCTATCTCTTCACCACCGTTGGAATGAAAACTCAGTATATGGATGCAAACCCAGAGGTCTGCTTGCAGGTGGAAGAAGTCGAGGATATGAAACATTGGCGCAGCGTCACGGTCATGGGCCGGGCCGAGCAGATTACCGACAAGCAAGACATTGATCAGGTGAAGCAACTCGTCAAAACAGAAAACCCGACGCTGACACCTGCTGTCAATCGAACCTGGATTGACGCCTGGGGCCGCGAGAATATCACGGCGCTCTACCGGATTCAGCCCTATGAAATGTGCGGACGGACGACCGAAGGCCCCAGCAGCCAACCAGAGCTGAAAAATTGAGCGTCAATCAAGGGTGCAAAGGGTTCGCTCTACTGATGAATTCAGAGAGGGATTCAGCGCCGACAAATACACTTTCACCTGAGTGCCCTGGCCAACCTCGCTCAAAACTCTCAAAAAACCGCCCGCCTGTTTAACAGTGCCCAATACGGTTGCCAGCCCTAAGCCCGTGCTTTCATCCATATCTTTGGTTGTGAAAAATGGCTCAAACATGCGATCGCCGCTCTAGTCACCCGGCCCTGAACGCTGATGGAAATTTATGGAAATTTGCGGTGGGCAAACCCATCCCATTGTCAAATACGGCCTCGACCAGCTACTACCGCCCGAAGTTACCCTGATTCGTGGCCCCGACGCGATTCAGTTTGCATTAGTGGTCTCGTACTTCAGGGCCACAAAACCCCTCACGACTGCCCTGCCTTTGGCACTCAATGCCCGCCCAGAGCATCCGCTCGGAGCCCCCATGGCATCCTCAGAAGGAGCCTGCGCCGCCTACTACAGCTTTCGCCACGCCGCTCAAGACTTCAGCCTCTCAGGAAACCACTCTTAATTCCATAGCCTCACAGGTTCCTCACTTTCTCTCTCTATGTTGAAAATTGAAAGAAGCTTCAGTTTGTACTCCGCCGGAACCAGCGATCACGACATGAAGCGCGCAATTGATTCGTCACCATAACAACGCTATAGACAGCCTTATGTTCACTAAAATTCTTGCGCCTATTCAAGAGATATCCACCGACCGCTCCGTCTTCGATAGCGCCCTAACACTCGCCAAACAAAATCATGCCGGACTCATGCTGCTGCACGTATTTTCTCCCCAAGCAAAGGCTTTTCCCGCCATGCCAAATCCTACGCTGTATCAGTATCCGATGGTCACCGACGAACTCATGAAGAACTACCAGCAGCGCTGGGAAGAAACTGAAACTCAGGGCCTGGAAATGTTGAAAGGATTAGCCGAAGAATCGCAGGCGGCAGGTATCCGCGTCGAATTCTCACAGAACCTCGGCAGCCCTGACCGCGTGATCTGCAATATGGCCGAGAACTGGGAAGCCGATCTAATCGTTATTCGCCAGCCCGACCGCTCTCAGCTCAGTGAGGTTTTCTGGGGCAGCATTAGCAGCTACGTCCTGCACCACGCGAACTGCCCGGTTTTGGCAGTGCCCTAACTTTATGGTCAAAGACTTTTCTGTGATTAACTGTCCGATTCCTTTGCAGCGCTATCCGCACATATTGATGGTTCTTTCCGGGGGGCGATATTGGTTCCCTATCGGTGTATGGCACTGTCAACGACCTGGCAATAGCAGGTGCAAAGCTTCGCTATCTCAGCTTGAGCTTCATTTGAGAAGAAGGCTTACCGATAGAGACGCTGTGGCAGGTCGTTGGGGGACTGGCGATCGCTCAAACAAACGTCCTAATTCTACCACTCGCTTTCTATCTCTACGCCTTGCCACACTGTGGAGCATTTGAAAGCCCTCTTGGGGAAAGTCATCGATTAGCGAAATAAAATTGTTGAAAACAGGAATAACATACGTGCTCTTGTCAAGCTCAGACAAAGTCTCAAGCTTTGTTAGTTCAGCTGCAATCACTTTAATACTTTCTTTTAGACTTGTTATCGATGAGCCATCGTCGGTTCCTTTTGTTAATAAATTTGGCACCACCATGTCGATAAAACTCTTCCAGCTCATGAGAATACTCTCCTCGCTATTTTTACCATGCTGTCTTTGTAGTTTCGTCGCAGCCTGCTAAAGGGATGAAAAACAAGCCTGAACCTTTTTCCCAGAAAGTTTAAGTATCTCGCATCCAGAGGTCACATGTGTTTGATTTTTTAAGAAAAGTTACCCATTTATGAAAACGCATCCAAGCTCGTTCATACTAATGTACAGACGAAGTTAGCGTTTAAAGGGGGTTTGTTCAAGCTCTGGAACTTAGTATCTGCTTAGGAGGAGATGTCCTAGAGTTTGCAGTACAGTAATGCTTGCTCAGCTTTGAATACGCGTCAAATACCCATCTGAAAAGTCGCTGTCTTTGCAATCTTGAAGCTTGGCCTTGAACTCAGTTATGACGCTTAACACCACTTTTGCGAAGCCTAGCTTGAGCTAATTTTACGCTGGGCTGTAGCCCGTGCGCCCGCTATAGGTGGCGATAGGAGGGTAATAAAAATGAATCTCAAACAACTGCTTGAGACTGGACAAATATTAGATTATTCAGAGGTCAGTACCGATTCGCGCCTGTTAGATAGCACCCTCATTTCTGAAATCCAACAGATACTGGTCTGTGCAGGCTATCATCAGGCGATCAAGGGCTTCTCGGTCGACGGACTTTGGGGGCGACTGACCCGGCAAGCTTTGAATACCTTCAAGGAGGAAGCTCTGTTAGGTGAACCTGATGTGCTGGATATCGTCTCTGCTAAAAAGCTGCTGTCTTTTGCTACCAGCGAGTTTAAATATACATATCCCCCTGTTTTATATGGAAAACGCGCCTTTGTTTCAACTATTGCAGTCGATGTGGAACAAGCTGCTCTGAGCCCACAGGACTATACCGGAATTTCCAAAGAGTTTGGGCTGGAAGTGGCCGCTGTACGAGCAGTCGTAGAAGTAGAATCGGCAGGCAGCGGTTTCTTGATTAAAGAGCCTCCCCCAGCCAGGCCCAAAATACTCTTTGAAGCACATATCTTCTATCGAGAGACCCCTAAACCCGTCAGCAAAAGTCGGCCTGACCTCTCTAGCGCTAAGTACAACCGAAGCCTGTATAAAGG